>NZ_JAYLVQ010000032.1:0-36575 GCF_035818575.1 Halobacillus sp. HZG1 | reverse complement strand
TTCATAAGTAAGGTTCCAATTCTTTTCCCCTAGGCGGGTATATAGTGCGTTGTATCAAGCAATTGCGTTTGCTAAACGTCAATGGGGTAGCGTTTATATCATTCACTTCTCATAACCATACGAGCTGATTTTTTAAGTAGTGGTTTCGAGAATCTTCCTTGGTAAGTGGGCGGAGGGGAATGGCGAGACTCCTGCGGGAAAAAAGTGCTAGGTGAGACCCCGGAAGGCGTCAGCCTGAGGAGGCTCAACGCGCTCCCGCGGGAAGCGAGTCATTCCCCGCAGCCCCATCCACTCAATAGAAGTCTCGAAACTGAGTCTTCCATAATCCTTCCATCATTGTTGAAGAACAGTAAGAGGACGTCCCTTCTAGGGAGCTCCTTTTTGTTGTCCATCAGAATATTTTTTTAATCATATCTCCCCGGGCGTCCAACATATAGTGTTAAAGAACATGCAATCATGCCTTTATTAAAGTGAGGTGACCGCATGGCTGTTGTCCCCTTCGAGCAGGCCGATGGGAGATTATTATCGATACTTATGAGGACAAAGGCTGAAGGAGAAGGTAAACGAGGCATGCTTATGGTCGGAAATACAGAAGTCAACCGTGTGCGAGGAGATGGCACTGCTTTTACAGAAATCGATACGGTTCGTAAGATGGCGTTCCAGATTCCCGGCTGTTTTAAGGCTGCTCACTAGGGCTAGTTCTACCACAGGGCACAGGAAAAAGACAAACGGCTTGCAAGAAGGACGATCAACGGGGAGCGGTTCCACCCTGCCACGAATTCACTTTGGTTTGTCAAGTTTTCTCTAGACTGCCGAGCTCAGTGGTTTGGGTCCAATCAATGGAATACGGGCAGGTTCAAACCCCACTGCTTCTATTCTCCGTCTCGGTCTGTCTGTCCTACTGTTTATTAATTCCAATAAGGAGTGATTGAATTGGCACAAAAGAAACCGCAAATGGGCGGGCAAGGTCAGGGACAGCCGATGTACGGCGGCCAATCTTCCCCCTATTACGGCCAAAACCCGTATATGAATTACTATCCGGTTTCACCAATGCAAGGGCAGGGAACCCAGCCTCCGAGTCAACAAGGTGGCTTTCAATTTCCGCAAATGCAGCAAGGACAATCTAAAGGGGGCGTTAATCCTCCGAATATGTTACCTTCTGAAGAATCCTACATTGAGAATATTTTACGGCTGAATGCAGGAAAACCTGCAACCGTATATATGACTTTTGAAAACAATGACCAGTGGAACGCTAAGGTTTTCAAAGGCATTATCGAAGCCGCAGGAAGAGACCACATCATACTTAGCGATCCTCAAACCGGGAAACGTTATTTACTCTTGATGGTTTACCTTGATTACATTACATTCGACGAGGAAATCAACTACAATTATCCCTTTGGAACCGGCCAGGGTATGACCAATCCTCAATCCCGTTAATGAAGCAAAAAACTCGCTATTTCGGTAGCGAGTTTTTCATTTCCATATTCATAATTAATGGCTAAACGCCAAAAGAAAAGGGTGTACAAATGCGACCTCCATATGAGAGTTACCAAAGAGCCCAGTTAGGTGCCCTTTTGTTAGCTGTAATCCTTGCCGTGGTCGGTTTATTTCAGCTCGAACACCAATGGATCATCTTACTCATGTTCTATGTTCTAGCCGGGAGCTTCGCCTTGGAGGGGATGCTCGAGATGAAACGCCAGCAAAAAGTAAATGCCATCATTCAACTTTTGAGGGCGGTTATTCTTCTATTTTTCACGACCATCCTTTACTTCTAGTATTAAAGATTCTTAATAATCGCATAACCCAGCAAAATCCAGCCGATCAAAAATGAAAGGCCACCGAACGGAGTTATCATAGCAAATACTTTAATTCCAGATGTCGCATAGATGTAAAGACTTCCGGAAAACAGCAGAATTCCGATAAAGAAAAACCAACCTGCACCCGTCATAGCACCGGCCTGGATTTTGCTCATTAATAAAGCTGTGACAAACAAAGCCATCGTATGGAACATTTGGTAATCAACGGCTTTCCCCCATTGATCCAATCCTTTTTCGGAGACTTTGCCTTCGAGTCCATGAGCCCCGAAGGCACCTAAAGCGACGGCTAAAAATCCATTAATAACGGCTAAAATTAAAAATATCTTCATTTCTTCTCCCCCTTAAAAATCGAAAATGGAAGAGCCATTGGCCTCGTCATGGTCGATTTTTGTTTCTTTATTCTCTTTCTGGACGGGCTCAGGATTGCCTGCTCCCATCATCTTGCGTATTTCTTCAACGGTTGGTTCCTGGACTGCAGCCGGTGAACTTTGTGTACTTGCCTCTTCCTCTAATAGTAAGTCTGCAAGCAATTTCACCGAACGCACATGCTCCCTCACTTTTTGCTCATCTCCATGCTGGAGCATCGCTTCCTGTATCTCACTGGACATCTTTTTCAAGACCGTTTTGTTGGTGATTGCCATAAATCGTTTTCTCCTTTTCCATAAAAGATGGTTCTCTGTCGTAGTTTAACATGTTCCCCTCCCCCCTGTCCTTTTCTCTCCAGCAGTTTCATCAAATGTTAAAAAGTTACCTTCCAAAATCCCTCTAACCAATATTCCAAATAAGCTCCCTATAGTTGAAGACTCAGTTTCGAGATGCTTCCAGGGTTTGTTGCCTAGTTAAGCGTTAGGGGTGGCTGGGGAGCGCCGAGCTTCCTCGGACTGCGTCCTGCTACCTCCTTCTCCCACGGGAGTCTCGCAGCTTCCCCACCACCCCATTTGTGGAGAAGTGGAACGAACCCCTATACCGAGAGTGAGTGTCTCTTATTCCTCTATCCTAAGTAGGCATAAAACGCTCTATATCAAGCCTTAAGTTCTGGCAGCCCGCAGTAGAAAATTTTATATGATTCATTTCTCTTCATTATTCAAGGTGATCTTTTAGAAGTGGTTTCGAGAATCAACCTAGGTAAAGGGCGAAGGGGAGTGGCGAGACTCCTGCGGGAAAAAAGTGCTTGGTGAGACGCCACAGGACGCAGTCCGAGGAGGCTCACCGCGCTCCCGCGGAAAGCGAGGTATTCCCCGTAGACCCCGTCCACTCAGCATAAGTCTCGAAACTGAGTCTTCAGAAAACCTGCCATATTCTTTAGTAAGTAGCTATGATAATTCAAGCATGTAAAAAAGAACCCCGACGAGTGGTCGAGGTTCCTGGGTTTTGGAATTATAGGGAGATGACTCCGATTTGGTTTAAGAAGATGACAATGATCATGATGGGAGCAATGAACTTGATGATCGTAAACCATAGGTTGCCAAGCAGCCCATTTTTCATATCCGTAGCTTCCAATGCTTCGGATTTTTTGAAGTACCAGCCTACAAGAAGGGCCATGGATAGACCTCCAAGAGGAAGCAGGATGTTGGAGGCGATATAATCCATCGAGTCGAGGATATTCAAGTCTCCAATCGGGGTGACGCCGGACCATAAGCCAAAGCCTAGGGATACGCCAATTCCGAGCACAAACATAATCGATCCTACCAACACACTCGTAGCAAACCGTGTCCAACCAAAAGCTCTCATAAAGTAAGCGGTCGGTACTTCCAGAATAGAGACAGATGATGATAAGGAGGCTAAAATCAAAGCGAAGAAGAACACCAGCCCGATAATTCCGCCAAACGGCATCTGCTCAAAAATACTTGGTAGTGTAATAAATACAAGCGGCGGGCCTGAACTTGGGTCAATTCCAAAAGCAAATACAGCTGGAAAAATCACCACACCTGATATCACGGCAAAAAATGTATCCATGATGCCGATGCCAAGCGTCGCACTTGGTAACTTGTTTTCTTTTTTTAAATAACTGCCATACGTCAGCATAGCTCCCATTCCAAGGCTTAAGGAGAAAAAAGCCTGCCCCAAAGCCGCTATATAAATGGAAGGATTACTAAACGCAGTCCAGTCCGGCTGGAATAAGAATTTCAAACCTTCTGATGCCCCATCCAAAGAAAGGCTGAAGAACGCAAGACCAATCAAAATGATAGCCAGTAAAGGCATGAAAATTTTGTTCGCCGCTTCGATCCCTTTCTTAACACCACTCAATACAATGACAATCGTCAGAATCATGAAGAGTGCCGTCCAGGCAATCGGATGCCATGAGTGGCTGATAAATTGACCAAAAGCGCCATCATAACCGACTTCAGGCGAAGTAAAGAATGAACCATTGATATAATTCCAGAAATAAAAGATCGCCCATCCAGCTACTACAGCATAAAATCCTAAAATCAAGAAAGCACTGGCTATACCAAAGAACCCAGTCAAATACCAGGGAGTCTTAGGTGCAAGCTTTTGGAATGAGCCGACAACGTCGCTCTCTGCTTTCCTTCCAATACTAACTTCAGTCAATAACAGGGGTACACCAATTAAGAGTACAAATAATAAATACAAGATTAAAAAGGCGCCTCCGCCATTATTTCCTGCTACGAAGGAGAATCTCCATATATTTCCGAGTCCGACAGCTGACCCCATCGCGGCAAGCATAAAGCCCAGCTTCGTCCCCCATTGTTCTCTCGCCATACTTTCTACACTCCTCTCACTCATTCACCTTTTTCAGCCGCTCTCTATTTTATTCGGCTTAGTGAAATATTCATCAGCATACCATAGAATAAGCGAGTGTACATACATATTCTGAAATTTCATTTAATTTACAGTCGGTAATCAATTATGGAGGGGTTCCCGGCTTTATTATTCTTCTTTTTTTGGTTCTTTTCAGCAAATTGCAAGCATTCGGATCCAGTCGATTTCAAAACAAATGCGGATGGCATTTCTTTCGTTTTGAAACCGTAAGCCTCGCAAGCTCTCGGAAATGCCGGGTTCCATGTTGTACGAAAGTGCTTGCAGCGAAAGCAATTGATCTTTTTCATATCGACCCTCTCTTCAGCCAAATGATATGGTAGAATCATAGCACAGCTAAAGCCCGTTCTCTAGGAGGCTATTATGGAAGCATGGTTCAGTGAACGAATTGACCAAACCTTTATTACATTCGGAACCAGCCATACATGGATGCTCTCCATTTACTTGGTGGTTTCTATAGGTATCCTTGTGATGCATCGATCTTTAAAGAATTCCAATGTACTACACAACCTTGTGCGTTTCAGTCTATTATTGTTGTTAATCCTTTCTGAGATCAGCTATCAAACCTGGACGATCATACACGGTCTCTGGATGGAAGGAAGCCATCTCCCCCTGCATTTATGCGGAATTGCTTCTTTATTGGGGGTGGCCGCACTCCTTACCTATCATCCGAAACTTATTAAAATCACTTTTTTCATAGGTATTCTGCCAGCAGCCATTGCCTTAATCACTCCCGATATCCCTCATGGATATGAGCACTTCCGCTTTTGGAAGTTCTTTGTGCATCACATGGCTATCTCCTGGACCAGTCTATTTTTGATTGTATCGACAAAAGTCACGATCAGGGGTAAAGACTTGTTGGAAACCTTCTTCTACTTAATCATATACAGTGTATTCATCTTCATTTTCAATACTTTTTTCCAAACCAATTATCTGTACTTGAAGGGTCCTCCCATTGCCGGTACTCCTCTTGATTGGATGGGAGACGGGGTCCTGTATTATATCAGCCTGGTTTTAACAGCCTTCTTTGTTTTTTCCCTTATGTATTTCCTTTACAAGCTCATCAAAAAAACCAGATAGCCCCCCACCATTCAATATAATGGCAGGATTGTGGAAGACTCAGCTTCGAGACTTTCCAGGTTTCGTTGCCCGGGTTGAGCGTCAGGGGCGGAGGGGAATGGCGAGACTCCTGCGGGATAAAAGTGCTTGGTGAGACCCCACAGGACGCAGTCCGAGGAGGCTCACCGCGCTCCCGCGGAAAGCGAGCTATTCCCCGCAGCCCCCATCCACCCAACAGAAGTCTCGAAACTGAGTCTTCAACTAAAGGGAGCTTATCTGTAAAAACACTTTAATATTAGAAAAGGTAAGGTGCGTAGACGATAAGGATGATGAATACCCAGATGACATCGACGAAATGCCAGTAATAGTTGAAGATCTTGTGTTTTTCTTTGAACAAAGACTTCGGCATCGTCTGCTTGAGCTGGACCATTAAAAGAATCATCCATACCAGCCCAAATGCAACGTGTGACGCATGAAGCCCAACGAGTACATAAAAGGAAGCAAGGAAGTTGTTCATCGTAAGGGTGTAGCCTTCACTCCAGTACTTGTAAAATTCATGGATTTCCAACCCCATAAAAATGCTCCCGAGCAGAAAGGTCGTCCCCAGTCCAATCCAAATCTTAAGCCGGTTCCAATTTTCCAATCCACTCTCCGCTATTAGTAATGTACCGCTGCTTGAAAGGAGGAAAACGGATGTCAATATGACGGTTCGAAGCTCGTACACTTCTGTAGGATCCGCTCCCCTGGATGAAGGGGTGTAAAGGATATAGGTAGCGAACAATGTTGCAAACATGATGGCTTCGACAACTAAGTAGAGGAAGAAACCGAGTCGTTTGTCATTGAATAACACCTCCGACGTCTGTTTCATGACTCTTCCTCCTTTCGATACACAGCTTTTCTTTCATCATTAAACACACGGTAGATAAAGAAACCCAGTGCAGCGATTCCACCTATGATCTGCATCCAAACCCATCCATATATAAAACCGACACTCATGACAATCAAAACACCTGCAAGCAGAACAGGAGCCACCGTTTGAATAGCGATAGGAGAAGGTCTGGCCTCTTCGGATTCTGGCAGCCTCTTTCTTTCTACTTTGCTGTACCAGTAAGCATCGATAGAATTGATTTGCGGAACAGGTTGAAACGGATGTTCAGGCGCTGGTGATCCGACGGTCCATTCCAATGTCCGGCCGTCCCACGGATCCGCACCCACAGGGTCAGTAAGTCGATGAGTCTTGTACAAATTCCATGCAACAAACAGCATACTCGCCCCCATCAAAAACGCTCCGATCGTACTGACGAAATTCAATAGGAATACACCATCTTCCCACGTATAGGTATATAAGCGGCGCGGCATCCCATTTAAGCCCGCAAAGTGCTGAGGCATAAATGTTAAATGAAATCCGATAATAAAGAGCCAGAAATGCCATTTTCCCAGTTTTTCATCAAGCATCTTCCCGGTCATTTTCGGATACCAATAATAAATGCCTGCAAATGCACCGAGAATCGTGCCACCTATCATCGTATAGTGAAAATGGGCAACAACGAAATACGAATCATGATACTGGTAGTCTGCCGCTGCAACGGCCAGCATGACCCCTGTCACTCCTCCAATGACGAATGTAGGGATAAATCCTAATGAAAACAGCATAGGAGTCGTTATTCTCACGACCCCTTTTCGCATCGTAAACAACCAGTTGAATACTTTGATGCCGGTGGGAACGGCAATTAACATCGTAGTGATGGCAAAAATAGAATTGGCCAAAGCACCAAGTCCCACTGTAAACATGTGGTGTGCCCATACCATAAATCCTAGTAATCCAATCAATGCAATCGCAACCACCATAGATGTGTACCCATACACTCTTTTTCTTGAAAAAGTTGAGATGACATCCGAAAAGATACCGAAGGCAGGCAGAATCAAAATATACACTTCCGGATGACCAAAAATCCAGAACAAGTGCTGCCAGTACACAGGATCTCCGTATTCCCCAAGAAAGAAGCTCGTTCCGTAAATCCGGTCAAACATCAATAACAACAGCGCTATTGTTAAAACCGGGAAAGCAATCATGATAAGAAAGGATGTGATGAGGGTAGCCCACGAAAATAAGGGCATCCTTGTCATCTTCATCCCTGGTGCACGGAGACGGAAGATGGTGACAATCATATTGATGGCTGTAAAAATCGTACCCAAGCCTGAGACTTGGAGACCGAATATGTAGTAGTTGTTATTAGGGCCCGTCGTGAACGTATCTGTCGCGAGAGGCGCATAGGAAGTCCAACCCGCATTTGGGGCAGCATTAAAGAAGAAAGCCATATTGAAAATGACCCCGCCGGCCACAAACAACCAAAAACTGATCGCATTCAAATAAGGGAAAGCAAGATCATTGGCCCCCAATTGAAGAGGCACTGCGATATTCATTAAACCGATCAGCAAAGGCATGGAGACGAAGAAAATCATGACTGTCCCATGCGTCGTGAAAACTTCGTTATACTTTTGAGATTGGAAAACCCAAAAATCATTTTCCGGTATAGCCAGCTGGGTCCGGATAAACATGGCATCAATGCCCCCACGGATAAAGAAAACCATGGAAAGCAAAATGTACATCGTTCCAATTTTCCGGTTGTCCGTCGTCGTCATATAATCCCAAATCAATGGCCATTTCCTTCTCGTCGTCAACCACCAAAACAAGGCTGCGCCCAAAAGAATGGTTACAATCCAGGACACCACGATATCTGAAGGAACTTCTCCTATAAAAGGTACGTTCATCCCATTCACCCCACCTTCTCCTGTTTACTCTTCCTGCACCCAGTTTTCAAACGATTGCTGACTCATCACTTTCGTCTCAAACCTCATCAGCGTATGTTCCGCCCCGCAAAACTCTGCACATTTCCCCTGATACATCCCCTCTTCGCGTGGCTCAAACGATAATTTCGTCATTTCACCCGGGAGAACATCGATTTTCCCTGATAAGTTCGGAATCCAGAAGGAGTGGATGACATCATTTGATGTAAGACGGAACTGAACTTCCTGATCTACAGGTAAAACGAGTTCATCATAAGATTCTTTACCGTTCTCATAAGTGAATTTCCAATTGTATTGCTGGCCGACCACTTCGACAATCATAGCGTCGCCCTTTGACCCTCCCGCTGAACCTGACACTTTCGAGGTTAGGTCATATGTAGCCTTTACCGTTGGAACGGCTAAGATGGCAAGCAATAAAACAGGAACAATGGTCCATGTGATCTCCAGCCACTTGTTCTCCTTTTCATCTGGTGGAATATTAAATTTCGCCTTCCCTCTTTCCCGGAATTTCCTAAGAAAGTAGACGAATAAAACAAATACGACGATCAGCACAAGCATCATAATGCCAAAGCTCAGGTAGATTAAGTTCGTCAATGTATCAGCAGTATCACTTTTTGGATTGAGTACTCTCATTTGACACCCAGTTAAGAAAGCGATTACGAAAAAGGACAACACTCGTTTATTCACCGACTCTTCCCTCCCCTTCGGTTGGAAATCCGCATATATAGAACTGTCTAGTTATGCTCTATTACCTAATCTTTACAGAACAAAACTCCCCTCTCTGAAAAAACAGCTTCTCCCTTCAAGACTTCGTTTAGCGAGTCACTCGTCAGAATCCTTTTTTCTATAAAGATAAGTTATCGCTGCGCTACAACCCTGCTATCATCCGTATTTACATAACCAAAAAGCCTCCGCATCTGATGAATTCAGAAACGGAGGCTTTTTGGTTATCTTCCATGAAGATTTTCAAGTCTTTCGATGCGGGCTTCCAGTTTTTCATACTCTTCTTTTGAGACAAAGCCCAGTTCCTTCATCTGATCCTGAAACCTGGCTTTCGCCTGTTCATTCCATTCTTTATCTTTGCTCTGACCTTTTGCAATCCACTGGTTCATCCAATTATTGACCATTGTCTTCGCTTGTGAAGGGCTGATTTCTCCGCTCTTCACCATTTCATTGACCATCTTTTCAAAACGTTCCTTGCCACTGATGGCAGCACCTAAACCAAGATGAAACCCTTTCTTCAATAAATCACTCATCCTTCATTCCTCCTATTATGATGGATGCGCTTCAACATCCTCAAATGATTGAACGAACTTACGAGAAACCCAAGTACACCTACTCCTGATACGATACTCCCGATCCATATCGTCGGGAGGACAGGAACAATCAGTGTGTAATATAAAGAAACAGCACCGATTCCTGCAATCACGAGCGAAAGGAAAGTGTAAAATAGATAATATTGATGGAATAAATGGTTTTTTTGATGATAACTCTTCCATTCCCTTTCTTTATCTCCATCCTCGAGATATTCCACCAGAGCTCGCGGCAGGGATAGAAGCGGCCGGGCTGTCTCTTTCGCGATTTCTTTGTATAAAGAAAAACTGGAAGCTTCCCCTGACATCCATTCCTTAATTACCGGTCTTCCCCACTTAATTAAATCGATTTGAGGATACACACTTGTTAAAACTCCAACGATGATTGAAGTCGCACGTCCTAAAAAGGCATAATCAGCAGGAAGCTGAATCGGCTGTTCTTTCACAAACTCTTGTAAATCGCCCAGCATATCATTCATCATATGCGCATCCAACTTGTCAAAGTTCCCATCCAGGTACATGTCGGTTGTCTGCTTCAAGAGTTTTTTCACTTTCTCTGTGTCCGCATCAGGAAGCAGGAAGTCCATTTCCTGCAGCGATTCAATAACTCTGTCATAGTCATCTAATATGAAGCCTTGAATCATTTTACGAATCGAATTCGCATCTTCCTTCTTAATTTCTCCGACCATCCCGAAGTCAATGACAACCACTGTACCATCTTCTTTTAACATCAAGTTTCCAGGGTGAGGGTCGGAGTGAAACATTCCCGCATACAGAAACTGTTCCACACACAAATCGAACAGCGTCCGAGCAATCTTTTCCCGGTCAATGTTATTTTTCTTAATAAAAGATAAGTCCGTGATTTTTGTTCCTTCAATCCATTCCATGACAAGCACACGCTTTGTCGATAGATCGGAATAATAATCAGGGATGTAAACATCTTCAAAATCTGCAAATCTCTTTTTGAAATGATTGCCGTTCTGAAGTTCCATAGTGAAATCCAATTCGTTGCTGATCACTCGGACGACTTCTCGATATAAAGCCGGCAAGTCCGCTTTCTTCCCATAAACGGTAAATTTATTGAGCATCCAGAAGACGATTTTCAATGCTTTGAAGTCCATCCGGAACGTGTCGCGAACCCGGTAGCGCTGGACCTTAACCGCAACGGGGGTGCCGTCTTTCAAATGAGCTTTATAAACCTCGCCGATCGAAGCTGAAGCAATGGAATCTTCCTTGATGTTTGAAAGGTATTCATCAAGAGGTGCATTCCAATCCTCTTCCATGGTCTGTTTCGAATACTTAAATGGAACCGGTTCGACTCTGTCAACGAGCCCCTCTAATTCTTTAATGAAAGATTGCGGTAATAAATCTCCTCTGGAGCTTAAGAACTGGCCGAATTTAATGAGCAGACCACCTAATAGCACGGCCTTCCTGCGGTATTCTTCTGCTTGCTTTGCCAGCATTTCCTCCCATTTCCGTTTTGTGTCCTGATCCCAGATCCGGTGTCTTTTTTCAAACCAGAAGATTTGTATAAGAAATTTCAACGCCATCCAGACGATGATGGATATTCTATATATGGATATGTATTTCAACCGTTTTCCCATTTTCCTCCCCCTCCATACTTCTGTTCTTCATTCTTCCCTTCTCTTATTCTCGTCAATCATATAAATTCTCACACCCAACAGGGATCATAGACCTATAACTTTATTCTCATCAGAATTGTTTCGTGTTGCGAAATTCAATACAAAATAACTATTCTAATTTTTAGAATATTCTTCATAATAAAATATAGATATTTTTACAATTTTTTCATTAGGGGGATCTTATTTTGAAGAATAAGAAACTAACAGCTTTACTGTCAGCGGGTGCCTTGACCCTGTCATTGCTCTCTCCAGCTGCGGTAACAGAAGTAAGTGCAAGCAAAGTACAGGAAAATTGGAACGTCGAACGGTATAGCGAAAAAATAGATATCGATGGTCAATTGCAGCGCTTGGACGAAAGCGAAAGCTTCCAGCGAGAAGCGAAACAGACGATCAAGGATAATGCATCCAAAGTAAATTTTAATGGGGAAGAAGGAAGCGAATCTGAATCAAATGCAGAAGCTTCAAGTACTTCTGCCGCAGGTGAAACGAAACAATTCCTCACTCGGGATTTAGCATTTAAAGAGTTTACTCTTCAAAGTGTGGGAGATCATGCAGAAGTATGGGTGGCCAATGACCTTTCCTTCCCTGAAGGGGACGATCGTCCAGCTCATGTGGTCACACAAGAGCAAGCGGACATAATGGCCAATGAATTCGATGAAAACATGTATCCAGTAGCTACTGATTTCTTTGGTTCCCCCGATACATTGGACGGAACAAATGCTCAACTGGAGGACTTAGGAATTGTTCCTGAGGGTTACTATCAAGGGGATGGAGACAAAGTCATCATCCTTGTCGATAACGTTCAGGATGACAATTATGAAGACCCGACCTATCCTTTCTTTGTTGCTGGCTTCTTCTGGCAGACACTTGAAAACTATATGGATCGTAACATCATCACGATCGATTCAAGAGACTGGGATACACGTCTGGAAAGCACGTTCTTTGGAACGACAATACACGAATTACAGCACCTCATTCATGCGGATAATGACGGGGATGAGACTTCCTGGTTGAATGAAGGAATGTCCACTTTCTCTGAATACCTAGGTGGATACGGAATGGATTCCGGGTCTATCAACTTCCTGCTCGATCACCCGGAAAACTCGTTAACAAACTGGGACGAGCATGTAGACGCTGAAACCGGTCCTGAAACCATTGCTGACTATGGCCTGGTTCAACTTTTCACCCTATACAACTACGAGAGATTTGGACAAGAGTTCATCCGCCACGTGGCGAAAGATGAATTGAATAGTATTGAAAGTTTCGAAAGCGCCTATCAAGACTTTGGGTTTAACGTAACATTCAATGAAGTTTACCAAGACTTCTCTACAGCCTTAGTTGTGGATGATCCGAAGTTCAAAGGCGGAAAATATGGTTTTGAAAACATCGATTTACGTGAGCTTCCTGTTGGAGATGGAGAAACACGCGGGAAAACGGTCAATTTTGAAAAAGCGAAAGACTATGAAAAAGAGGGTGTCCCTGCCTGGGGTACAGACTTTAAAGAGTTCAACTTTGAACCAGGTGAAAACGTAGAGTCCTTCAAGTTTAATGGCGTAGATTTTGAAGATAACACGTGGGAAAGCGTAACGGATCCTTTAGGAAGCGATAATGAAGTGCTTTCTGCCGGCACAGGTGACGAATTGGACAACAATTTGATTTTCAAAGCGGACTTAACAGATGTTGAGAACGCCACATTGAATTTCGACCACTTTGTGGACATCGAAGAGAGCTGGGACTATGGTGTCGTACAAGTTTCCACAGACAATGGACAAACATGGACATCCCTTGAAAACGAAAACACGCGTTCAGATGTCGTTGACGAAGGTTATCCGAAAATCAAAGAAAATGTTCCTGGATTCACAGGACACTTTGAGGATTACCAGTCTGAAAGCTTCGATCTATCTGAGTTTGCAGGAGAGGAAGTCCACATCTCATTCCGTTACTTGACGGATTGGGGATACAATGACACGGGATGGTTCATTGATAACATCGAAATTCCAGAAGTCGGAATAAGTTATGATGGCACGACAAAAGAACCATTCATGTCTAAAGCGGAACTTCTCGGAAATTATGTAGACTATGGTGTTACATTCATTAAAGAGAAAAACAACGGGAAGTATCAAGTTGTTGAAGTCGACCCATTCAATGTTACAGATGAAGAGGCATTGGAGCTTCAACAAGTCTTCCGCCCTGGTAAGACGTACATGACGACTTACTACGCGGCTCCGCAGGATAGCTTGAACCCTGTTGAATTCGAATATGAAGTGGATTACAAAGAAAAAGGTCCTAAAAAGAATAAGTAAGACTCTTTCCCCCAATCGGATGATTGGGGGTTTCTTTAATGATGTAATTAAGTGAAGTTTGACCGGTTTCCAACTGAATGGATGGGATCAACCGAAAGCCCCTCCCCTATTTCATCGATTTACCCTCACCTCTCCCTAACAGTTGCGCCTTCTATACCAACTGTGTGAAAATTTACTATACAAAGGAGTGTTGCTGATGCATATTCGTGAATTGGAAGTCAAAGAGTTACATACCGTTGCCGAATGGTTGTTCAAAATGAACGAACAAGACCACCATTACGTTGCCTGGATGGCTTCAGAACAAAATGAAATATTTGAACAGATTTGGACGTTGACCCAGTTCAAAGAACCTCTCGCCTATGTCGCCTGGGAAGGAGAAGAAATCATCGGATTCCTCGGCATCCTTCCTTTTTTTGAGCAGAAACTATGCCGGCTGCTGGGGCCTTTCGCTATTAAGGATCAGGAGGAGGTCATTGAACGTTTATGGGACAAAGCTTCTCTAACGGCGCAGCTGCACTTTGATGTTGTAAAGGTAGCCTGTTTTGCTGCCAATCAGGCACTCGTTTCCTTTGCAGAAAGGCATCAGTTTCAGATGTACAATATGGAACGTACGTTAGCCGCTTTTAAATCTTCCTATGAAACGAGTGAGACAAAAAACACCTCCATCGTCGGGCTTAGTCAGGAAGACTACGCAACCTTGGATGACATTCATCCTTCGGCAGCTTACTACACGACAAAGGAAATGCTGCATTTATCCGGGGATAAGGGCAATTACCTTTGGGGTTACCAGCAAAACGGAGAGCTGATCGGGTACATTTATTTCGAAACGATTATCTCAGGACATGAAGGAGAAATTTGCTTTGTAAATGTAGCTGCTAATCACCGAAGCAGCGGTGTTGGCTCAGAGCTCATTCATCATGCGTTACAGTATGCCTTTTTTGCTCTTGAACTGGATGTGGTCACAATCTCGGTCAGAACAGAGAATCAGCAGGCAGAAGCCTTATATCAACAATTCGGGTTTAAAGAAATCCATACCATTTATGCGTATCAAAAAGAAATGAAACCAGAGCCACCTCTTTCCACTACCATTCATTAAAAGGAGGGATTCCATGGAACGTTTTATTCGGGAGACATTAGAAAAAGTCAACGACACTTCAACCGTACACTCCATCCAACCTGTAAGTGGAGGAGACATCAATCAGTCATTTTATGTAGAGACGGACCGTCGTCCTTATTTTATTAAAGTCAACGAAAAAGTTGCGAGTCATTTTTTCCAAGCAGAGGCAGAGGGCTTACGCCTTATAAAGGAAACAGAAGCTGTACGAGTGCCTGATGTCTATCATTACGACATCCCTGATGGTGATGAAAAAGCTGCGCTTGTGATGGAATGGATCGAAAAAGGGACGTCAGATGCTTCCCATTCCTTCGGAAAGAGCTTAGCTCACATGCATCAGCATACATCAGAGAAGTACGGATATGGAAAGCCGACCTTTGTTGGTGAGCTGAATCAGACCAATGAGTGGTGCACAGCCTGGACAGATTATTACCGCCGTTATCGTTTAGGTGGACAGTTGGATATAGGAGTGACAAAAGGTTCAATCTCAGGTCTTCGCGAAGAACGCTTGATAAAACTGATGGACAGGGTCGATGAATTTATTCCCCAAAAACCAAAAGCCTCACTCCTGCACGGCGATTTATGGGGTGGAAATTGGATGACCACAAGTGAGGGCGAACCTGTTTTAATCGATCCGTCCGTCCTTTACGGAGACCATGCGTTTGAACTTGCCTTCACAGAGCTGTTTGGAGGGTTCCCGCCAAACTTTTTAGATCAGTACCACACATATTTCGAGCTACCCGAGAACTATCAGGATACAAAACCCATCTACCAGCTTTTTTATCTGCTCGTCCATCTGAATATCTTTGGGGAAATGTATGGATCACAGGTGGACCGGATTTTGAAACATTATGTCGGGTGATTCAGGAATAGGCCCTCCCCTTTCCTGAATCCGATATTTCAACAAGCTCCAGCGGATAGGGTTCAAAATAGGTCTGTTGCTTCAAGTATTCACTTTGGAAACGGGCGACCCAGCAATTTAATACACTCAACACAGCACTCAAAGGTACTTTCTCTTCTTTATATTGTTCCAGAAGGCTTTGAAAGCTTTCTTTCTCTTCTTTAGACAAATCCTTTTTGAAGTATCCGGCAATATGCTGGCATACGTTCACGTGGGCACTCGGTTTTGCCGGATTCTCCATAAGTTCATGAAGCAAAGGTTCATAGCTTTCTATGATCTGTTCAAATTCAAGGTGATCATGATTCGCAACCGTTTGCCCCATTTTCTTGAGCGTCCCAGGGTGATAAGCCATGAAGAGATATTTGTTACGTGCATGGAATTGCTGCAACCCTTTCATTCCATCAAACTTCTTCACCTCACGAAAGTCAGCGAGCGTAAACAATTTCGTTAAAAAATGGTGTCTTAGTGTATAGTTCTTAAGTCTCCCCTCTTCTTCAATCGCAAGCCCTCCATGACGATGAAGGATTTCCTTGGCAAAAAATCCTGATGTTTTTCCGACAACTTGAGAGTTTCCTTCACTGTGATAAACTTTCACATCATGCATGCCGCACGTTGGTGATCGGTTTTTCAATAAAAATCCATCCACGTCGGTCAAATGATCCAGAAAACCTTCGGAGAACTCTTTCATTGTATCCGTTAGATTTTCTCCCGTTTTCGGCTGGACGAGCTGTTCTTCTTCGCCATCAATAATACGAATGACTTCGCGTGGTACGCCGAGCCCGATTTCAACCTCTGGACATACGGGTATGAATTCCACATGCGCCTGCATACGCTGAACGGCCTTATCTGGGATCACGGCTCCATTATAGCGGACTTCTGCAAATTCCAAACAACGGCTGACCACGACTTTCGGTGTAGGGAAATGCCGCATTTTCTTCTCCCCTTTCTGACAAATACAAGTACTAGCAAACGTTCCTCAATTTCTACTTCCATAAACACAAACCGCCGATCATCTACAAATTTCCTATTGGTTTTTGACGGAAAACGTAATAGAATAAATAGTGTTGCATAATTATTCTCAAGCATTTATAAATAAAAAAATCAGACAAGTCAGGAGAGATTTTGGATGAGAGCGAAAGACTTCAATGCATCATCACACTTAAAGTTCATAATTCCATCCTTGATCGGAATTTTCCTATTCATGTTTCCGATCTTCGGGGATGACGGCGCCGTCACCATTCCAATCGCAATTCTTGCCGGTTGGGTGGAAACGTGGCTTGCCGAATATTTATCCTTGATCATGACGATCATTATCACCATTACAGCTATAGGGACGGTTATAGCTAAGGCAGCAGGCAAAGAAGCCCTCAATGGATCACCATTTTTCCAGTCTTTATTTAATGTTCCACGGGTATGGGTCGTTACTCGCCTTTTAGGTATGATTTTCGCCATCATGGTTTACTTTCAAATTGGACCTGAGGCAATCACGAGTGAAAATACAGGCGGTTTGCTTCTTGATTCCCTTCTGCATGTTCTTTTCGCCGTTTTTCTATTTGCAGGACTGTTTTTACCACTGCTCTTGAACTACGGACTCCTTGAACTGTTCGGGGTAGTCTTAACAAAAATCATGCGTCCACTCTTCCGTTTGCCTGGGCGTTCTTCTATTGATTCCTTAGCCTCCTGGTTAGGAGATGGGACCATCGGTGTCCTTCTCACAAGTAAACAATATGAAGAAGGTTATTATACGAAGCGTGAAGCGGCTGTCATCGGGACAACCTTCTCTGTCGTATCCATCACCTTCAGCCTTGTAGTCATTCAGGAAGTCGGTCTTGGCGATATGTTCGGCCAGTTTTACTTAACTGTAGCTATTGCAGGTTTCATCGCTGCTTTGATCATGCCGAGAATTCCACCTCTTTCCAGGAAACCAGATACGTATGTAACCGAAGAGCCAAGCGATCAAAAAGAAGAAGTTCCGGAAAACCACAACTTGATTACCTACGGTTATACAAAAGCCGTAGAACGAGGCAGTAAAGCAAGCGGAATCGGCAATTTTCTGAAGCAGGGTACTCAGAACATCCTGGATATGTGGATGGGTGTAGCTCCGATCGTTATGGCGCTTGGTACTATTGCACTCGTAATTGCCGAATTCACTCCATTTTTCACATGGATCGGTATGCCGTTCATTCCACTTCTTGAGCTGATGCAGGTTCCTTATGCACAGGAAGCGTCTGAGACCATCCTTGTTGGTTTCGCGGACATGTTCCTCCCTGCGATTATCGGATCCTCTATCGAAAGTGAAATGACCCGATTTATCATCGCATCTCTATCTGTAACGCAGCTGATCTATATGTCTGAAGTTGGTGGTCTATTGCTTGGCTCTAAAGTTCCAGTCAACATCAAAGACCTATTTATTATTTTCCTTCTAAGGACTATCATTACGCTGCCAATCATCACTCTTATTGCTCATTTATTATTCTAAAACCAAAGCACTTCCTCCAACGAGGAAGTGCTTTTTTGTATCCTACTCCTTATTGAAGTAAATAGCAGGATTGTTGAAGACTCAGTTTCGAGACTTATGTGTAGTGGATGGGGGCTGCGGGGAATAGCTCGCTTTCCGCGGGAGCGCGGTAAGCCTCCTCGGACTGCGTCCTGTGGGGTCTCACCAAGCACTTTTTTCCCGCAGGAGTCTCGCCATTCCCCTCCGCCCCTTTACCATGGAAGGTTCTCGAAACCACTACTTAAAAAATTATCTCGTATGGTTATGGGAGTGAATGATATAAACACTACCCCGTTGACGCTCAGAATACGCAAATGCTTGATACAACGAACCATATGCCCGGTTGGAGGAGAAGAATTAAAACCTTACTAGTGAATTCAAGCAGCCCCTTTTAGAAGTAGTTTCGAGACACTTATAAGGTAAAGTGGCGGAGGGAAACGGTGAGACTCCTATGGGACGTGTGGGACAGGTGAGACCCCGGAAGGCATAGCCTGAGGAGGCTCACCGCCCGCCCCATGGAAAGCGAACCTTTTCCCGTAGCCCTAGAACCACCCAATCGTCTCGAAACTGGGGCTTCAACTAAAGGGAGCTTATATGAAAAAACCGCTAAGCTTTTGGGGGCTTAGCGGTTTTTTAGGAGTTCTAGCATTTTTTGTGCTGTTGAGAGGCTTGACTGCGGATTTTGTCCGGTGACGAAGGGATCATCACTGACGACGTGATCCGAGAAGGCATCGCCAGAGTCAAACTCTGCCCCCGCTTCCTTTAAGCGGTCCTCCAGCATAAAAGAAACAACGGAATCGAGACCCGTCTCTTTTTCTTCCTCATTCGTAAAGCCGGTGATCGTTTTACCTTCTACGAGTGGCTGTCCATTATGATCCTCCACTCCTACAAATCCTGCAGGCCCATGACATACAGCCCCGATGACTTTACCTTCTGTCAAGAAGTGCCGGAGTAATTCTTCAAGCTCATCATTTTCCGGGAAGTCGACCATCGTGCCATGTCCTCCGCAAAGAAAGATACCTGAGAATTCTGTTGGGTCTACTTCGGCTAGAGGAACCGTTTTATCGATGGGTTTCATAACTCCGTCCCAAACTTTTGGCAGTCTATTGCTATAGCTGTTCGGGTCGATAGGTGGGCGCCCACCTTTGGGACTCGCTGCTACGACTTCATAACCCGCTTCCTGAAATTCTGTTGCAGGCTCGACAAATTCCTGAAGCCACAATCCTGTTTCATGTTTTCCGTCCAATTGGTCCGCATTCGTCACAATCATTAATATCTTTTGATCCATGATCAGCAACCTCCTTGTCCATATCCCTCCTATTATTTACAAAGGATAGAATTTCAATCACAATAGTTTTTTCATCCAAACCTGCTGTAATCGGGTTTCGAATCCTTCTTCCTTCAATGCTCTATAAGCAGGGCTTTTTTCAGGTATGTTAAAAGCAGTGATGACTGCATCCGGATATGTTGAACGAAGAGTTTTCAGGCACTCCTTTCCCTTGTTTTCAGAGTGTACCTGAAATAATGTGAGGTGTTCATTATCATGTCGGGTGAAGACCATATGCCCAATGGTTGCTTCTCCATCTGTGACTTTGAAAAACTCTCCTTTCTCTATGGAGAAGGGTTGATTCTGCCATGGGTAATCCCCTTTGGTCATTCGCTCCTTCCCATCGCCTTCATCCATGGACTCTAAATAGGTCATATTTTTTACTGTGTAACCTCCGGGAGTGGATTTCATGATATGTAAATGATCCACAACCTGATATCCATATCGTTCGTATAAAGCGATCGCACCGTGGTTATCTGAGATCGCTTCTAATGTAGCTACAGATGCCTTTTCTTTTTCATACATAGATAAAGAGGAGTGAACAAGCAAGCGTCCCACTCCTCTTTTACGAAACGAAGGGTGTACAGCTGTCCCTCCGTTATAAGCTGTTTTTATTCCGTCTACTTCTTGAATACCATTTAAAACGATTCCTACAGGCTTCTCCCCATCATAAGCGAGAAATGAAAAAGCAGGAGATAGCCGTTTTGAACTCATCATTTGAATCAAACCATCCAAATCAAACTGCATCTGGACTTGATAATCTTGAAAACCTTCGTTTAAAGATGTCAGGGCATCCTTGAACGGACAGTCCTTCATGGGCAAAATTTTCATAACCATTCCCTCCTCTACCTTTCATTTCTTTCTCTACAAAGGAGGGAATCCCTGCTTAGGACTGAAAAGAAGAATCTTTATGATTTACCCGGTGCCACCATTTTTTCAAAAGCTGAATGCGTCCTTCAATGAAGGGCTGGGTAAGGGTGCGGATGATTCCGCTCGATAACACGTACACAATGGCAGCGGCTACGATAGCTAGACCTAAGACATCAAATACGTGGTCGACTTTGAACCAGTCGGCCTGACGGAAGAATTGAATGAAGAACCCGTGCAGCAGGTAAACGTATAACGTCCTTCCACCAAGGTACGTCAGACGGTACTGCGTATTCGGGACCCACGCAAAGACACTGATGGTCATGACAGCAGCCAGTACATAGACACCTAATCGGAACACGCCGCCCATTTCGGGGCTACCAAGCACTTCATACGACTTAGAGCCTAGCAGCCAGCCTGAACTGAATTCCGGAAATAGAGCGATGACGGAGGCAACGATAGCCATTACGACAAGGCTTGCTTCTTTCACTCGGCGAGTTCTCCATTTATGGACATGCTCTTTCGTCAACCAGTACCCTACAAGGAAGAAGGGAAAGAAAACGAATGTCCGGGACAAGCTGAAATGATGCCCAATATCATTGAAATACCCGACAAGAACACCAATTTGCACGGCAATAGCCACTCCAAGGAATGGAGGGATTTTTTTGAACCAGTAAAGCAGGATGTGCCAGCAAAACAAACTGAACAAGAACCACAGAGACCAGTGAGGGTAGAAAATCCCACTTAAGGTCGCTCCTTTTCCAATGAAGAAGTAGTATCCTGTATAAACAAGCTGGAAAATGAGATAAGGCAGGATCAATTTTTTAGCTAATTGTAAAATGTAGTCTTTTTCTCCGGACCCTTTCGCAAAGAAACCGGCAAGGAAAATAAAAGCAGGCATGTGGAACGTATAAATCCAAGTATATAATGTGTACATCGGCCTTGATCCGTCAGTAAACGGCTGAATGATATGACCAAAGACGACGAGAAAAATAAGAACGAGTTTGGCATTATCAAAAAAGGCATCACGTTTCATGTTGTCTCACCCTTCATTATCAATTAATCCTCTACCTCATGTTTACCACATTCCTGTGCTTTTTAAGGCACTTTTATTCATTTTTAAACCATATGTAAACCAATTGTCATCTTCTGTTATGAATGGTTATGTCTAAAAAAGAGACATCCTCTACGGATGTCTCGCTGGAATCATTCAAAGTCGATTGCCCATGAACCTTTACGGAAAATCGCTTCAAACTCCCCTTCTTTTGTTTCACCATCAATGTCCAACTCCTCGGAACCCATCATGAAATCTTCATGAATTAAGCTGTCATTGACCCCATGGGAATCCATTTGTTCTTTATTAAAAGATGATCCTCCGCGGATATTGGTCGGGTAGGCTTTTCCTAAAGCCAGGTGACAGGAAGCATTTTCATCATAAAGCGTGTTATAGAAAATGTGCCCTGATTTAGAGATTGGAGATTCGTTTGGAACAAGTGCAACCTCTCCCAGACGTTTGGCTCCATCATCACTTTCAAGCAGATGTTTTAACGTCTCTTCTCCAGATCCCGCTTGATAATCAACGACTTTCCCATTTTCGAACGTCAGCGTGAAGTTCTCAATCAGGTTTCCGCCATAATTGAGAGGTTTCGTACTTGTAACTTTGCCTTGCACCCCTGTTTTATGAGGCATGGTGAACACTTCTTCTGTAGGAATGTTCGGGTTGAATTCTGTCCCTTTCTCGGAAGTCGTTGAACCGCCATGCCAAATGTGGTTCTGGACGAGCTCGATCGACAACTCAGTGCCCGGAGCCTTATAGTGAAGTTTTTTATATTGCTTTTGATTCAAATACTCTCGAGCCTGACGAAGTTTTTCGTTATGCTCTTCCCATGCTTTGATCGGGTCTTCCTGATCGATTCGTGTAATTTGGAAAATTTGTTCCCACAACTTGTCCTGTGCTTCCTCAGGGGAATCGTCCGGAAATACCTTTTGAGCCCAGGCTTCCTGAGGAAAGGCAATAATCGACCATGTGGTTTTATCATTCATTATATAGTCTCTATATTTGGTGAGAGCTTCGCCGCTTGCTTTATTCGCCTTGGCGATCCTTTCCGAATCGATGCCCTTGAATAAATCAGGATTAGGTCCGTAAATGGATAAAAGCGCATAGCCATCTTTGACCATCTCTTCCAATCCTTCCGCTTTCCATTTAGGGAAATTCTCGAGCACATCCATCGGAGCATTCTTCATCTTCATGTAACTGAGAACTTCATCATTCCATTCCAAGTGAACATTCTTCGCGCCCCTGCCATAAGCTTTGGCTGAAATCGTACGTACAAGCTCAGCCGCTTCAATTGGCGCATTGATAATCAGGCCCTGGCCTCTTTGTAGATTCACACCTTTTTTCAAAGCCAGATCTGCATACTTTTCCATTTGTTTCTGATGTTTATTCAATATCCAAACCTCCAACTTCTTCATTCTCTATCTATTATTTCATATCCCGACCATGTTTCCTAGAACGAACGCTGTTATGTTTTATCTTTGAACATTTCAATCGCTCGTTCTCTCATCGTTTTATGGTCGACAATCGGTTCAGGGTAGTCTTCCCCGATGATACACCCTGCTTCCTTCTGCTCTTCTTCTGTCATTTTGGATGGTTCATGAATGTGCTTCTTTTTCACATTTTCAAGTTCAGGAAGCCATTCTTTTATGAAACGGCCGTGGGGATCAAACCGCTCGGACTGCCGTATCGGATTGAAAACACGGAAGTACGGGACAGGATCGGTGCCTGTAGAGGCCGCCCATTGCCATCCCCCGATGTTTGAAGCAGGATCATAATCCACCAGCCGTTCAGAAAAGTACCTTTCTCCTTCACGCCAATCCATAAGCAGGTCTTTCGTCAAGAAGGAAGCGACCGCCATGCGCAGTCGGTTATGCATCCACCCTGTTTCATTCAGCTGGCGCATCGCTGCATCAATCAGCGGAAACCCTGTCTGACCTTCTTTCCATTTCCCAAGTAAGTCGTCATCATTGTTCCACGGAATCCCTCGGTATTTTTCCACCATTTCTGTTGTATTAGCATCCGGGTAAAAATGATAAATCATGTTATAAAAATCCCGCCAGGCAAGCTCAGAAATGTACGTATCGACTCCAGAGGTGTTTTTTCTGAAATCGACATCCTCTTCGATTTTATGATAGATAGTTCTGATGGATATCGCTCCTGTACGAAGGAAACGGGACATTAGACTCGTCCCATCGAGAGCAGGGAAATCCCGCCGATCATCGTAGTCATAAATATCCTCATCAAGAAAATGATTCAGTCGCTCCAGTGCATCTTTTTCTCCGACACCTTCATACGTGCCACCGGTTTTCTTGATCAAATCATCATATGCTCGCTGGCCATCAGAAAATGCCTTCCTCTCATCCAGTGCTGCAGAAGATAACTGATCCACATCGACTCTTTGAATGGCCGGCTTCTGAAGCTGCTTCCACTTCTTAAGATAGGGAGAGAAAACCTTATAAAATCCACCGTCGTTCTTCTGCACTTCATCAGCCCCATGAAGATGGTGGTCGATGTAGGAATAGACGTCTACATCTTGACCGCTTAAGTACTCGGTAATCGAAGCATCGCGCTCTTTCCCAAATCCGACTTCATCTCTGTTGAAATAAACCATCTCCACATTTAACTCCTCGATCAAATGCTGAAAAGCTTTTTCCGTTTCTCCATGAATGAAATGGACAGGGGCCTTTAATTCTTCCGCCCTGTCTACGACACTCTTTAATGTTTGGAAAAAATAATCATGCCTTGGTGTAAATGACTCATTTAATGATGGGTGGATATGGAAGAACAGTACGATTTGATCCTCGTTTTTTGTATCTTCTAACGCTTTAGCTAAAGCGGTGTGGTCGTTCAACCTTAAATCACGCCTAAACCATACAGCTCTCCTTGTCATCCTTCCCCCTCCTTCCTCCTTTACCCTTCCTTTTTACTTGTGGATATAAACTACGGAAAGCCACTTATCCACATGTGGACACTTTTTAATAATAGTTTTTCCTTTCATCAAGGAAGTTTCATTGTCCATTAACAAAAAAAGAGCTGACCTGTCCATGGTCAGCTCTTTATCATTATTCGAAGTTTTTAAGCAGGGTTGCCATTTCAATGGCCGCCGTAGCTGCTTCCCAGCCTTTGTTTCCTGCCTTCGTACCCGCGCGCTCAATCGCCTGTTCAATAGTATCTGTCGTAATGACGCCGAAGATGACCGGAATGCCGCTTTGTTGAGAGGCGTTCGATACACCTTTAGCCGCTTCACTACATACATAATCGAAGTGAGGAGTAGAACCGCGAATAACCGCTCCAAGAGTAACGACAGCATCGTATTTTCCTGAGTTCGCCATTTTGCTTGCCACTAGTGGGATTTCAAAAGCTCCTGGTACATAAGCCACTTCAACGTCATTCAATTCAATGCCATGACGCTTGAACGCATCAACCGCGCCTTCATATAACTTTCCTGTAATGAAATCGTTGAAACGACCGACAACGATCCCGACTTTCAATCCTGTGCCTACGAGATTACCTTCTAACGTTTTTACCATGTTTCTTTCATCCCTTCTAATAGTGAAATAAGTGTCCCATTTTCGATTGTTTTGTTTTTAGGTATCTTTCGTTTTCTTCTCTTGATTCCATTTGGATCGGAACGCGATCAACAACTTCCAGCCCAAAACCTCCAAGACCTGAGATCTTTTTCGGATTGTTCGTAAGAAGTCGCAATTTAGTAATGCCGAGATCTTTAAGGATTTGGGCACCTACTCCGTAATCTCTTAAATCAGGCCCGAACCCAAGCTTCTCATTCGCTTCTACTGTATCCAAACCTTCTTCTTGAAGTTTGTATGCTTGAAGCTTATTCATGAGTCCAATTCCACGGCCTTCCTGTCTCATATAGAGAAGGACGCCGCTTCCGTTCTCCGAAATCTGTCTCAGCGCATTATGCAGCTGCGGACCACAGTCACAGCGGTAAGAACCGAACACATCTCCTGTCAAACACTCAGAGTGAACACGGACTAGCGTCGGTTCATCCGGATTGATTTCCCCTTTGACCAGCGCGATGTGATCTTTAAAATCAATATCATTGGAAAATCCGATCGCACGGAAATCTCCGTATTCTGTCGGCATTTTCACTTCCACTTCACGTTTGACGTGATTCTCCTTTTTATGACGGTATTGGATAAGATCTGCAATCGTAATCATAGGGAGGTCAAACTCATCCGCCATTTTTCTTAGGTCAGGCACACGCGCCATCGTTCCATCATCTTTAATGATCTCGCAAATGACACCAGCCGGGCGTGCTCCAGCAAGCTTGGCAAGGTCTACAGATGCTTCCGTATGCCCTGCCCGGCGCAGGACGCCGCCTTCTTTCGCAATTAAAGGAAAAATATGCCCCGGCTTCTGAAAGTCTGCTGCTGTCGTTTCCGGGTTCAACATTTCCTTAATCGTCAATGCCCGTTCATCCGCAGATATTCCCGTCGTTGTATCTTTGTGATCGATACTTACAGTAAAGGCCGTCTGATTGGGATCCGAATTGTTATCGACCATCGGCGCAAGTTCTAAATCCTGAGCCAGATCATTCGTGATCGGGGCGCAGACAAGTCCGCGTCCGTGCTTGATCATGAAATTGATCATTTCAGAAGAAGCATACTCAGCAATCCCAATTAAATCTCCTTCATTTTCACGATCTTCGTCATCACATACAATGACAAGTTTCCCCTGTTTTAAATCTTCAATGGCTTTTTCAACTGAATCAAACATCATTTCACCCTCTTATGCAAAGCCGTTGTCAGAAAGAAACTGTTTGGACAGCCTCGACTTCGGCTCTTCTTTGTTTTGTCCGCTCAAAAAATGAGCCACATATTTTCCGATCATGTCGCACTCAATATTGACACTGTCACCAGGTCCTTTTGCGCCGAGCACCGTGTGCTCCATCGTATGAGGAATAAGGGAAATCGTCACTTTGGAGTCATCGACACCAAAAACCGTCAGAGAAGTCCCGTCCACAGCAATGGACCCTTTATATACGAAATATTGGATAAGTTCATCAGGTAGTTCAATTTCATAATAAACGGCATTGGATTCAGGCTTTTTCGAAACGATTTTACCCGTTCCATCAATATGTCCGGAAACTAAATGTCCTCCGAAACGTCCGCCTGCAGCCATCGCCCTTTCCAGGTTCACCGGGTCGCCCTGCTGAAGTTCATGAATGTTCGTAGCTCGGTATGTTTCAGGCATGACGTCAAAAGAAACCGTCTGCTCCGAAAAGTTTGTTACAGTCAGACACACGCCATTGACGGATATGCTGTCGCCTAATTTGACGTCTGTTAAAATTTCTTTGGCTGAAAGGTTCACTTCGAGTGCTTCGGTTTTATTTTTTACTGATTTTAATGTTCCTATTTCTTCAACGATCCCCGTAAACATTAAGATTCTCCTTTTCTAACGGAAACAATTTTAATGTCATCCCCTATTTTTTCAGTCGAAACGATTTCAAAGGAGCTTACATTCTTTAATTGTTGAATGCCTTTTCCGCCCACAGGTGTTAAGGCTTCTTTTCCTCCG
Source organism: Halobacillus sp. HZG1 (assembly GCF_035818575.1). Classification (NCBI taxonomy): domain Bacteria; kingdom Bacillati; phylum Bacillota; class Bacilli; order Caryophanales; family Bacillaceae; genus Halobacillus; species Halobacillus sp. HZG1. The sequence continues at coordinate 9,550 of NZ_JAYLVQ010000032.1, read as the reverse complement.
ATTAACTTCGGTGCCATATACGTCACGGTTTCATCCACTTTTCCCGCACGTACGAACGCATCCGCAATCGTCGCTCCTCCTTCAACAAGCAAAGAAGTGACTTTTCGTTCTCCTAAATACCGCAGGACTTCTTCTATGGAAACCTCTTCACCATGAAGTGGGATGATGGTGACATGTTCATAGTTTTCAAAGGTATCCATCGCTTCTTTTTTCACATGATTCCCTGTGAACACCCATGTTGGCGCTGAGTCGTCCTGGATCAACTGAGAGGAAGGCGGTATCCTGAGATGGGTATCAAGGACGATCCTTTTTGGATGACGGCCTTCTCCCTCTATTCGCGTTGTCAGCTTAGGGTTATCCATCAGCACTGTATTGATTCCAACTAAGATGCCATCAGAGCGATGGCGATAGTGGTGGCCATCACGGCGCGCTTCTTCACCCGTAATCCACTGGCTTTCTCCTGTGGATGTGGCGATCTTTCCATCCAAACTCATAGCCGTCTTCAAACGGACATAAGGTTCTTTCTTTTGGATAAAGTGAAAAAAGGAAGCATTGATTTCATCTGCCTCTTCTTTCAGCACCTCTGTCTTCACCTCAAGACCATGCTCTCTCATCATCCGAATACCTCTGCCGGATACTTTAGGATTGGGATCATTCGATGCAACCACCACTCTTTTTATGCCAGCTTCCATGATGGCTTCTGCACATGGGGGGGTCTGCCCATAGTGGCTGCACGGTTCAAGTGTGACATAAATTTCTGCATCTCTCGCCTTCTCTCCTGCCATGCGGAGTGCATGAACTTCGGCATGAGGCTCTCCTGCCTTGACATGAACGCCTACGCCCACCATCTGATTATGCTTAACGACAATCGCAGCGACGGAGGGATTCGGACTTGTCTGACCAACCGTTTCCCGCGCCATATCTACAGCCATTCTCATATACCTTTCATCCCGATCCAAGACCTTCACCACCTTTTCCAACCGGCATGCTTTGCCGAAAAAATAAAAAAACCCTGAAGAAGACAGACTTCTCCAGGGTCGTTGAACGTAAATCGCATACACTTAAAAAAGGGTACACGTATTGCTTTGATTTTAGTACCTTTACGTTTCTACAACCTTCTCCCATCCAGACTTTAACTGTCGGCTTTGGAGTTTCACCAAATCAGGGAGAACCGTGCCTAACACTGATTCTCCGTCGCGGGCTCGGAGCATATGCTCATTACCGCCGGCTGGGATTTTCACCCGACCCCGAAGGTTTACGTTATTCAATTTTCCGTTACAATATAAATCATATCGGATTTATTTATAAAGTGCAATTCAAATGAACTCCTCTATTTTCATTTTTCACTACAATTCCTATTGTAAAAACAGATAAAATCGGATAAGATAGATTACATTAAGAAAACGTTTGCACAAAACTTGGAAGAATTTATAAAAATATTAATCCAGTAAAAGCTTGGAATGTGATCAGGTTTTTATTTTTTCACAAAATGCGCAATCGGTTGCATATAACTGTAATGAAATGAGGGGAATACTATGGAACGTGTATGGTGGAAGGAAGCGGTTGGATACCAAGTCTATCCTCGCAGTTTCCAAGATTCGAACGGTGACGGAATCGGGGATTTGCAAGGTATGATTGACAGGCTTGATTATTTGAAAGAAATGGGCATTGATTTTATTTGGATCTGCCCGATGTACAAGTCTCCCAAAGATGACAATGGCTACGATATCTCTGATTATCAGGACATTCTAGAAGAATTCGGAACGATGGCAGATTTCGATCGATTGCTTCAGGAAGTACACAAACGGGACATGAAACTGATCATTGATCTTGTGCTCAACCACACAAGCGATGAGCACCCATGGTTCATTGAATCTAGAAGATCCAAAGACAATCCGAAGCGTGACTGGTACATTTGGCGGGACGGAAAAAAAGGTGCCGAACCAAACAACTGGGAAAGTATCTTTGATGGTTCTGCCTGGCAGTACGATGAAAAAACAGAGCAATATTATTTGCACGTGTTCTCCACCAAACAGCCGGATCTGAACTGGGAAAACCCCGAAGTTCGTGAAGCGTTATATGATACGGTCAACTGGTGGCTGGAAAAAGGGATTGATGGCTTCCGCATTGATGCCATCAGTCACATTAAAAAACGTCCGGACTTCCCTGATATGCCAAATCCAAAGAAAGAGAAATACGTATCTTCCTTTGATATGCATATGAATCAGGAAGGCATCCATAAATTTTTACAAGAATTCAAAGACGAAACGTACAGCAATTATGACGTCATGACCGTCGGCGAAGCGAATGGTGTTAGTGCCGACGAAGCCGATCTTTGGGTTGGAGACAATGGGAAAATGGATATGATTTTCCAATTTGAACATTTGGATCTCTGGGATCAGGATGCAGAGCAACAGCTCGATATCCCAGGGTTGAAAGAAGTACTTACACGCTGGCAGAAAGCTTTGGAAGGTGACGGATGGAATGCTCTATTCGTAGAAAACCACGATAAAGCCCGTGTTGTATCTACGTGGGGAGACGACGAAGTCTACTGGCGGGAAAGTGCAACATCCATTGCAACGATGTATTTCTTCATGCAAGGAACACCGTACATCTATCAGGGACAGGAAATCGGTATGACAAATGTGGCCTTCCCTTCTATTGAAGATTATGATGATGTCGCAGCGAAGAATTTATACAAGGCGAAAAAAGAAAAAGGCATGTCTCACGAAGAAATCATGCAGATTCTTTGGAATACCTCCAGGGATAACAGTCGGACCCCTATGCAATGGAGTCATGAGGAAAATGCTGGATTCACAAGCGGAACGCCTTGGATGAAAATCAACCCTAACTACAAGGTCATCAATGTCGCAGACCAGCAAGACGACCCCCATTCAATTTTGAATCACTATAAAGAAATGATTCGTCTAAAGAAACAATATGACCTCTTCACCTATGGGACGTATGAGTTGATTCTTCCAGACGACAAACAGATTTATGCTTATACGAGAACACTTGGCGATCAGACAGCTCTAGTGATTTCGAACCTGACGAAAAAGACAGCAGCATTTAAGTCTTCTTATACACTAAATTCGGACGACTTAATCCTCTCAAACCTGATTGTTGATAAACATGTGGATGAAAATAGTTTTACACTTAAACCTTTCGAAGCACGTGTCTATTTATTAACCCAATAACTCCTGATCCTCCATCAGCTTGAGGAAAACAAAAAGGACGGCCTGTAAGGGGGGCCGTCCTTTTTGTCATTCAGCAATTCTTGTGTCTGCTTCCATTTCAAGTTCAACATTCCCTTGAATGGCTTTTGAGATCATACAGCTCTTTTCAGCCTTTTCAATGAGGCGGTTCAGTTTGGATAAATCTTTTTCGTCCGCTTCCGGGCGCAGGACTACTCTCGGTCTGTGAATGATCTTTTGATAGGTGAAAATTCCATCGGTCACATCCACGATCCCTTCGGACTCCATATCCATTTCTTCTAGAGGTAATTCCGCCCTTTCAATCAAAGCTGCGAGGCTGATGATGTAACAAGTGGACGCCGCTCCCAGAAGCATCTCGTCTGGGTTGGTTCCTACATCCGGTCCATCCATTTCTTTTGGTATGGATATTTTTGTTTTCAGCTTTTCGGATTCAATGTAGCCGACTTCATTCCTGCCTCCCGGCCAGTCGGCTTTCAAATGAAAATGATGCAAAGCCATGATGCCACTCTCCTTGTTTATTTCTCCATCGAAAGGAACTCATAATGTCCCCCATTTGTTGCCTGCGTAAACGTGTGCTTCTTTTTGAAGCCTAGACGTTCGTAAACAGAAATCGCACGTTCATTGAATGTAGCAACAGAAAGTGTGAAAGCTGTGGCTTCATACCTTTTTGCTGCAAATTCGAGACAGGCTTGCACGAAGCTTTCCCCTTCTCCTTTACCTGTTTCATCCGGGTGCATACCTAAACCAAGATCAACTGTGGGATGGTTTTCTAAATCCACCGTCAGGAAACCGGTCAACTCTCCGTCCTTGTGACCACTAAACGTATGAGGACTCCGCTTTTCAGGATTAATGAACAGCTCTAAATCTTCTTCATCAGCCGTCATATCATAAAAATTATAGGGCTCAGGATATTTCCATCCTGTAATTTCTTCTGCGTCTTGCTGAGTGATAGGTGTCCAATGAATGTTCATGATTCCTGCTCCCAATCTTTTTTAAAGCGGGACATTTTCACCTGGAGCTGCTCAATCATATCCAAAACACGATTGAAATCCTGGATGTCCACATTTTCTGCATCCATACTGGATACGACCTGGTTGAGCATTTGTATTCTATTCTTTATATAATGAAACTGTTGTGAAGGATGCTGAGCTGCTTTGCCCATTAGTTAGCCCTCCTTTGTCTCCCTTTTCTTTATCTTAACTTTCTCATAAGGAAAGTAAAAGAATTTGCCCATAAGAAAAGCTGCGGCGAAGGCCACAGCTTTTTAGTTATTCTTCTTCCACTTCTTTTTTCTCTGATAAGAACCATCCCAATGCTGCGATCAGGACAAGGATAGAATAGAAAATAATTTTCCATAAGGTCGAATGAGCGAAGTGCTCATCCAAAATTTGTATGTTCGGGTGAGCAAGCGTAGAGACAACTAATTTGACACCGACCCAGCCGACAATAACAAATGCCGCTACTTCTAAACCTGGACGTGACTTCAGAAGTTTCACAAAGTAACCGGCCGCAAAACGCATGATGATAATACCGATCATACCACCGGTGAGGATGACGGCGAATTGTGCACCGTCCAAGCTTCCGACTTCCGGTAGATCTGTTTCAGGCAAAGCGACAGCAAGAGCGACGGCAGCCAATATAGAGTCCACGGCAAAAGCGAGGTCGGCAAGCTCTACTTTAAGGACAGTCGCCCAAAAGCCTTTACCTCGCTGATCCCCTGCATCTTCTTCCATTTCTTCTTCATAATCATCCCCTTTGGTCCGCCACCGGTCAAAGAGGTGTTTTCCTGAAATGAAAAGTAAGTAAGCAGCTCCCAATGCTTGAACCTGCCACACGTCGACAAGGAAGGAAATGATAAATAGAGATCCGAATCTAAGTATAAATGCACCCGCTAAACCGTAAAATAAAGCCTTTTTCCTTTTTTCTTCCGGCAGGTGTTTGACCATGATTGCTAGTACAAGGGCGTTGTCAGCTGCAAGAATCCCTTCCAATCCGACAAGCACAATCAAAACCCAACCGTATTCAATCAATAATTGAGCATCCAATTCTATTCTCTCCTTTTCCATAAAAAATGGTCCCCACCACTATGGTAAGGACCAAAAGAATAGACCTTTACCACAGTGGGTAAAGGTCTCGCTAACAACTTCCGTTGCCAATAAAGCCGGGGAATGTTTCCCGAAATGACGACTTTATTGTCCCAGCTACTCCCCTTTAGGAATGCTACATCTACCCTTAATCATAGCACGCAACCTTGTTTTGTCAACGACTTTCCTGCCCACTGTATAGAATAATTCTAGTATGAGGACAGGAAGGTTTCCTTATGCACTATTGAACGAACGTTTGAGCTATTCGCGTCTTCTCTTACTTATCTGCCTGATCTTCAAATAACCGGGCAATCTCGACAATGACCTCGGTCGCTTTTTCCATACTTTCAAGCGAAATATATTCATACTTCCCATGAAAATTCTCTCCACCTGTGAATAGGTTTGGAGTCGGCAGTCCCATATAGGAAAGTTGAGAGCCATCCGTTCCTCCCCTGATCGGTTTCACAAGGGGTTCCACACCTTTATTCAACATAGCAGCGTGAGCAATATCCACAATATGTTTCACCGGTTTGATTTTATCCCCCATGTTGTAATACTGGTCTTCGATGGTCAGTTCCACTCGTTTCCTGCCATGTTGTTCACGGATGGTTTCTGCTGTTTGCTCCATCTTTTCTTTTTTCTGTTGAAACGAATCTTTGTCATGGTCACGAATCAAATAGGTCAATTCAGCTTTCTCAACGTCTCCCTGTATCGAGTGAAGGTGGAAAAAGCCTTCATATTCTTCCGTATGCTCAGGAGCTTCTTGTTCGGGTAAGAAATGGTGAAAAGCCATCGCAAGCTTCGCTGCATTCACCATTTTATTCTTGGCTGTCCCCGGGTGAACGCTATGACCATGGAAAACCACTTTAGCTGTTGCCGCATTGAAGCTTTCATATTGAAGTTCACCCAGCGGACCACCATCGACCGTATAAGCATAAGCCGCACCAAACCGCTCCACGTCAAATTTATGTGGGCCTCTTCCAATTTCCTCGTCCGGAGTAAAAGCTACCCGGATTTTCCCATGCTTAATATCCGGGTTCTTAATCAAATGATTCAGGGCTGTCATGATTTCCGTAATCCCCGCTTTGTTATCTGCTCCAAGAAGTGTCGTACCGTCTGTTGTAATTAAAGTCTGCCCTTTATATGTAGGTAGTTCCGGGAATTCATCTGGTGACAGCACCACATCCTTGTTCAATACAATGGTCCCACCGTCATAATCCTCGATGACTTGCGGGTTCACTCCAGCCCCTGTAAAGTCGGTGGCTGTATCGATGTGCGCAAGAAAACCGATGACCGGGACTTCTTTATCCGTATTGGACGGGAGTGTTGCCATTACATAGGCGTGATCATCCACTGTGACCTCCTGCATCCCAACCTCCTTCAGTTCATTCACCAGTTTATCAGCGAGCTCCCATTGTTTTTCGGTGGAAGGAGTGGCCGGGCTGTTTTCATCCGATTGCGTATCGATTTTTACATAAGAAGTAAAGCGTTCCAGTAGTTCATTCTTCATTCAAGTTCCTCCTTCAAATTCATGCTTCTTTTTTCAGTTTATTCTTACTAAGATTAAAAGTAAATGTATTGCTTCACCGACAAACTTTGGTATTCTTAACATAGTGATTAAACTCTTACAAAAAGGTGTGTCCGCTTTTGATTCATAAACGTTGGTTCCAAGTCATTGTAACCGCCATCCTTCTCTCCCTGTTGGTTTTATTATTAAACCAAATCCATTTTTTCTTTGAACCCATTCTGACCTATATTGCAGCCATCGCTGTTCCTCTCATTGGCGGAGGGATTCTTTTTTATATTTCCCGTCCGATGCTGCAGCTATTAGAAAAATACCGGGTTCCACGTATACTGGGAATACTGATCATCTTTCTTTTCTACATATTCATTGGATTCCTGATCACCCGTTTCATTGCTCCGATTGCGCAGGAGCAGTTCACAAAACTTGTAGATAACATCCCTGATATGGCTGATATGCTGAGTGAAACCGTCACGTACTGGCAGCAAAATCAGGACATTATTCCAAGTGAATTCAACAGCACCATTGATAATGTCGTCAATAACTTAGAAACCTATTTACAAGGAGCACCAACGGTCATTATCAATGTCGTCAGTCAGCTGATCGGATTTGTCTTTGCGCTTGTGCTTATCCCTTTCTTCCTTTTCTTCATGTTGAAAGATGGAGATAAGCTTGTGCCCTTCATTAAGCAGTTTTTAAGTGACCGTGCTGCTAAGAGCTTCGAGAAGCTGGCCCGGTCCGTCGACTACACGCTGAACGCTTTTATCTTGGGCCAAATGACAGTAAGTATCGTTGTTGGCCTGCTGCTTTTGATCGGATACATGATTATACACTTGAAGTACGCCCTCACCCTGGCCTTGTTCGCCATGGTTATGAATGTCATTCCTTTTGTCGGTCCATTTTTAGCTGTGATTCCAGCCCTGCTCGTAGGACTGTTCCAGGACCCGATCCTTGCTGTCTGGGTAGCCGTAATCACAATTATCGCGCAACAGCTGGAAGGAAACTTTGTCTCCCCTAACGTCATGGGGAAAGCACTCAGCATCCACCCACTGACCATCATCACCTTGATTCTGGCAGCAGGAAGTCTCGCCGGATTTCTGGGATTGCTGTTCGCGATTCCGACCTATGCGGTACTGAAAGCCATCATCAGTCATTTTTACGAAGAATGGCTGGAGAGAAGAGAAACCACGAATCCAGAATAATAGTAGAGGAAACCCGCTATTTATAGTGGGTTTCCTTTTTTGGACATATGACGAATCATACTTGAAATGAAAGCGGGGAAAAGAAATGCCAAAACCAAAACTTTGGACATGGCCGTTCATATTTTTGATCTTAGCCAACCTCTTCACATTCATGAGCTTTCAAATGCTTCTTCCAAACCTCCCTCCCTATATTGAATCCATTGGAGGGTCGGGTTTACAAGTAGGACTGATTACGACGACGTTTGCTTTTGCAGCCATCGCCATACGCCCCTTCATCGGCCACCTGTTGATGACTCGTCCACGCAAAATCCTTGTATTGATCGGAGCCGTTTCCTTACTCGTCATGACCGCCCTTTACCCGATTACCCAAGTGGTTGTTATTCTCTTAATCATTCGTTTCATTCACGGGATCGCGTGGGGCTGGTCAACAACGGTAAACGGAACGGCTGCTGTCGATCTCGTTCCCAGAAGACGTGTTGGCGAAGGTATGGGGTATTTCGGCCTTTCCGTAACGGTCGGGATGATTATGGCCCCGAGCCTCGGTATCTACCTTTACCAGAATTATTCCTTCGACCTACTCGTTGGCATTGCTGCTGGCTTAGGTATGATTGCCATTGTACTCTTCTCTGTAACAAGTTTTGTAACACCGGATCAGGTATATAAGAACCAAGAAGATCCTCCACGCTTCTCTTTTACAGGTTCGCTCATTGAAAAAAGAAGCTGGTATCCGGCACTCGTTACGATTTTGAATACCTTCGGCTACGGTTCTGTCGTCACCTACATCGTCATTTTCGGTAATGAACAGGGACTTTCCGGAACCTTCCTTTTCTACTTTTTCAATGCTGTATTTGCAACCATAACGAGACCCATCACGGGCCGCTACTTTGATAAACACGGCCCGTGGAAATTGATCATGATTTGTTCTGTTCTTTCGTTTAGCGCGATGTGGGTGCTTGCTCTAGCCAGTTCGAACGTCCACCTGGTCATTGCAGGTGCTATATTCGGGATTGGGTTCGGGTCGATGATGCCGGCTCTTCAAGCATGGGTCATCTCTAAAACAACGACAGAGCGAAGCGGGATTGCTAATGGGATGTATTATTCATCCATTGATCTTGGTATCGGTTCAAGCGCATTCATTCTCGGGTTTATTTATCAATTCGTCGAAACAGCTACGTTATTCAAGCTGTCCAGCTTCCTTTTCCTACTTGTCCTACTACTCACGATTTTGGACTACAAAAAACAAACCGAACCCTGGTCAGCTCCCGAATAAGGTTTTACCCAACGTTTACTAAATGGCAGGATTGTGGAAGACTCAGTTTCGAGACTTTCCGGGGTCCGTTGCCCGGATTGAGCGTCAGGGGTGGCTGGGAAGCTACTCGCTTTCCTGTGGGGGAGTGGCGAGCTTCCTCGGGCTACGCCCTGCGGGATCTCGCCGATCTCCTTTCTCCCACGGGAGTCTCGCAGCTTCCCAACCACCCCATACGAAAAAGGGTGAGAAACGAACCCCTTTGCCCAGTATGAGTGCCT
>NZ_JAYLVQ010000031.1:0-36030 GCF_035818575.1 Halobacillus sp. HZG1 | reverse complement strand
TAGGCTGGCATAAAGTGCTTTGTATCAAGCATTTGCCTATGCTAAACGTCAATTGGGCTAGAGTTTATATCATTCACTTCTCATAACCATACAAGTGATTTTTAAGTAGTAGTTTCGAGAACCTTCCTTGGTTAGGGGGCGGAGGGGAATGGCGAGACTCCTGCGGGAAAAGAGTGCTAGGTGAGACCCCGGAAGGCGTCAGCCTGAGGAGGCTCATCGCGCTCCCGCGGAAAGCGAGTTATTCCCCGCAGCCCCCATCCACTCAAAAAACATCTCGAAACTGAGTCTTCCACAGTTCTGCCATTTTGTTTATTAACTTAGTGGTGGGTATTGTGTCTATTACATAGCTAAGCTTTTAAAAAGGACATTGACTCCAATCCATCCGAATTTGAGCCCGTAATAGATAAGAATCAGGCTCGCTATCCCCTGGACCCATTTCAATAGTGAAGAATTTACGAGGTACCTCCCAAAATGAACAAAAAATGCTAAATTGGCATTCCACAAACCAATTCCAAGAAAAACCATGGAACTGATAATGAACGATCGAAACATGTTTTCTTCCTGTAGAGCACCACTCAACACGGATCCATAGATACTGATCCAAAACAATAGATTCATTGGATTCGTTCCTGCAATAATTACTCCTCTAACATAGGAGAGTAGAGCTTGACCTTTATGGCGACGTTCATAGTCTTCCTCCACCCTCCATTCTTCTCTAGCACGTAGGCTCGTCCAACCTGCATGAACCAGGACGATACACCCGACAAGCATCAAAGCAACCTGCACCCATGTCCACGTCAAAAATATACCCATTCCAAAAAACATAGCCGCCATGAGCAACAAATCGGAAGACATTCCTCCAAGCCCTACACAAAAAGCAGACCAAAACCCAAAGGTAAGGCCTCTTCTCATGATTTCTATATTGATCGGCCCGACAGGTGCTGCTATGGATAGTCCTAGCAGAATAGAGCTTACAATTAACCCAACCAAATCCTCCCCCCTTTTTATAACGAGGCTCAAAAAAGAGGAACGATAAGCTCGTCCCTCTGTGCTATTCTAATCAACAACGATATATGCGATCATTGGACCATCCGAAGCGATTTCGGAATGAGTTGTGCAGATCAGACGATAAATGCCTTCTTTTTTGAATTGAAGATCTACGACCGTCTCTTTGCCTTGCTCAACCACGCCTTTGACATCCGTGCCTTCAATGTAAAAAGGATGTTCTTTTCCATTCACTCCATAAATACTCAGTTTAAAAGGTTCATCTTTTTCCACAAAGATCGTCCCCGGGTCCCAACGGTAAGCTTCAATTTCTTTCCCATCAGCCGTCTCCGCCTTAAATTCACCTGTCACCAGGTTGATGACCCTGGGTTCTCCATTCACGGGCTCTGTAGATGTCGAAATCGCTCCTTTCCAGAAAAAGCTCCCAATAAAGTAAGCAGCAAAAGCGATAATAATGGCACCTAAAAGCAGGCCGACTTTTCGTGCAGACAAAATCCACGCATCCATGCCATACCCCTCCTATCTTTCGTTAGTTCATTTATATGCAAAGGAACTACGAAAACTTGTCTACTTTTTAAAGAAAAGCTCCCGTTTGTGGAAAACTCAGTTTCGAGATTTTTGTTGAGTGTTGGGGGCTGCGGGGAATGACTCGCTTTCCGCGGGATCAGAAGAAGCACATACCGCGTATCCACAAAGGAAGCCATACCTCGTTGAAATAATGCATGACAAAACCTGGCCATGGATGCGAGGTCAGGGAAACGACGATTTTCAATGCCTTGAAACAGTCAGTAGAAAAACATACACGTTCGTGTCCCCATTTGCTTTTCATGCGGACGTTTCCCAGACCCTGTTCTCACGCCTTATTCGCGCAGATCTCTGGGTAGGCTTTATTACAGAGATCGGAGGATTACTGGTAGAGGGATTTCGAGAACTCCGTATGGTAAAGGGCGAAGGGAAACGGTGAGACTCCTGTGGGAAGTGCGTGGTAGATGAGACCCCGCACAGCGTTAGCTCGAGGAGGCTCATCACTCGCCCACGGAAAGCTAACCTTTTCCCGGAGCCCTAAACTCCTACAAAAGTCTCGAAACTAAGTCTTCAAAAAACCTGCCATTATACAGACTAAAAGAACCACACCTGTGGCGTGGTTCTTTTGGTCAATAGAATATTTTCGGGTCAATCCATTCCGTGTAAGACGAAGATTCTTCAGGGTTCGTTGAGTCAAGTAGCAAGGAACCACATTTTTGGTCAAATTTAAAAGGGATAGCCTGCCTATAGTCGGAAGGGTGGATATCTGCATTTCGATATTCTGTAAACGGACGGTCAAGCGGCTGGTCTTCGACATAATCTTTCTTTAACTCTTCTATAACGATACGACCGACTTGCCTGCCCAGGCGCAACCCCTCGTCATTGTCCACAGGGTAGTGTACGCCGGCGTATAGCCTTGAGCGAGCATTTTCTTCAGCAAGTTCCCGTAGTTTTCTTCTTTCTGCAGGAAAGAAATAACTGAGGATGATTTCTGCAGCCCCGGAAATTGTTGCGTGGCCGGATGGATAAGAAGGATGTTTCGGCGTACAGATAACAGTCCGTAATTGAGGATCCAACTGGTTGGGACGCGGTACCAGCCATCGGTATTTCAATGACCAGCACACAACGAAGGCATCATTCATTCCGCTGAAACCAGCCCCTAAAATGCGAGCGGCTCTTGGGGCTTCTACACCATAAGTATCAATCAGACGGTCAACGATAGGGACCCATTGTTTTGAAGCTGCTCCCTCTCCCCAATAAATAGCTATCTTCCTTTGATCCGCTGTCAAATGTGCTAAAGTTTCTTTAACGACCTTCAGTTCCCTATGCCAGTCGATAGTTTCTGGATCTTTGACGGCTAACCGTATCGGAGTCCCATCCAACGTTTTAAACCCGTACCGGCGGCTGTGTTCAATAAAATAGGTCTTCCATCTCCCGGCTTCAAACTCCACCCCTTCGTTCGTTAATGGTGGGCGGCTTTCGCCCGCATAAGGCAGATCGGTCCAGTAAGGATACGGCTGATTTAGTGACATGGTCACCCCTCCCTTTTCCTCATCTTATGCGACAGGATGGGCGAAGGTGTGAGACTTAGCCGTACCCTCTTTGAGTCTTATCCGATGTTTGAGCTCGAATGAGAGCTGCATATTCCCCACCATGCGCCATAAGTGTCCGATGATCTCCTTTTTCAACGATCTTTCCACTCTTGAGTACGAGAATAACATCAGCTGAGCGAATGGTATGCAGACGGTGAGCAATGACAAAACTCGTCCGCCCTTTCATTAAATTCGTGAGTCCGGCATTAATCTTCATTTCTGTAACTGTATCGATGCTGCTTGTCGCTTCATCTAATATCAACAAGGAGGGGTCTGCAACCATGGCACGAGCAATGGAAAGCAACTGCCTTTGTCCATGACTTACCCCTTTTCCATCTGAATCAAGGATCGTATCGTATCCGTCTGGCAGCTGAGTTATGAATTCATGGGCCATAGCAGACTTGGCAGCCTGTTCAACCTCCACATCTGTAGCATCCAGTCGACCGTAACGGATGTTTTCTCTTATGGTCGTGTGAAACATAGTGGCATCCTGCAGGACTACCCCCATCCTGCTCCTCAGACTGTCTCTTTTCACGCTTTTCAGGTCAACGCCATCCAGCAGGATCTTACCCGAGTCCGGGTCGTAGAATCGTGACAGCAAAGAAATGATTGTCGTTTTCCCTGCACCTGTAGGGCCTACGAGTGCTACTGTTTGTCCAGCTCCTGCTTCAAAAGTGATATCCGAAAGCGTCTGCTGATCCCCTTCATAAGAAAAATCGACATGCTCAAATCGGATATTACCCTGGATATCTGAAACGTCCTGTGCCTTGTCTTCGTCCAGCCTCTCTTCTTTTTCATCAAGGACTTGAAATACTCTGTCTGCCCCTGCTACGGCTGATAAAATCATGTTGAACTGGTTGGCAAGATCGTTTAACGGGCGGGTGAATTGGCGGGAATAGGTGGTAAATGTGACGATGATCCCTATTGATATCGAGCCATTGAGAGCAAGAATCCCGCCTGCTCCGACGATGATCGCAAAACTTACATTATTCAACATGTTCATCAGCTTTGGAATAAAACCGGTGTACACTTGTGCGTAGTATCCAGAAGTTCGTAATGCTTTATTTTTTTCTCCAAACTCACTAATGACATCTTCTTCTTTGGAAAACATTTTGATGATGGACTGTCCGGAGAACATTTCCTCTACATAGCCATTTACATCACCAAGGTCCTTTTGTTGCTTTTTAAAATAGGGACCCGTTCGGTTTGTAATCCATTTCATTCCAAAGTACATAACAGGAATGATGGTCAAGGTCAGCAGTGTAAGCATAGGACTTAACCAAAGCATGATGATCAATGTACCGGTAATCGTCAATAAACTCGTGAAGAATTGAACGATTGCTGTATTCAAGGTTCGACTTACGTTTTCAATATCGTTCGTAAGCCTGCTCATCAACTCCCCCTGCTGCATTTTTTGAAAGAAAAGAACAGGGAGCAGCTGAACATGCGAAAAAAGCTGCGACCTCATTGACTGGACCGCGTTTTGAGCAATCCCGATCATCCAATAGTTTTGCAGCCAGAGGAAAAGAGAATGAAACAAGTAAACAATCAACAAGCTCCCCAGCAGGATAAGAAGGGTATCTGATTCAGGACTTTCTATGACCATGTCAACCGTAAGACCTAGAAGATAAGGACCCAGTAAAGACAAAGAGGAACTGACCAGGATCGCAGCCAATACGATGATAAACCTTACTCTTTCCTCCGCCATGTAAAGCCAGATTCTCCGAAGTGTCCCCCTGAGGTTTTCAACTTTCGGAGGTTTTGAACCAAGCCCGTGAGGATGGCCCATTTTCGGTTTCGAATGTCTACTCATGACGTAACCCCCTCTTGTTGGGATTGATGAATTTCAGCGTAATATTCACTTTGCTGAAGCAGTTCGTCATGCGTGCCCTGGGCGATGATTTCCCCTTGGTGAAGGATTAGAATGAGGTCTGCTTTTTGAATTGAACTGACTTTTTGAGCAACAAGAAACACGGTACATGGCTGGTCGTCCAAACTGCGTAAAAGCCTTTTTTCGGTATGAGCATCCAGAGCACTCGTACTATCGTCCAAGATCAAAATCCGTGGCTGGCGCACAAGGGCTCGTGCAATCGAGAGACGCTGCTTCTGGCCCCCAGAGAAGACGACCCCTTTTTGTCCGATTTGTGTCTCATAACCGTTTGGTAAGGCGGCGATGAAATCATGAATCTGCGCCTGCTTAGCCGCTTTCACAACCTCTGCGTATGTCGCATCCCCTTTTCCCCAGGCAATATTTTCCTTTACCGTCCCTGAAAACAAATGAACTTCTTGGGGGACGAGACTGATTTGCTTTCTTATCTTTTTCACATGGAGATTTTCGATATCCACTCCATCCAAAAAGAGTTGGCCTGCATTTTTTTCATACAATCGGGGTATTAAATGAAGCAAGGATGTTTTTCCGGCACCCGTTTCTCCGATAATGCCGACAGTGGTTCCCGGCATGGCATGGAAGTTCAGATCTCTAAGCACATTGTAACCACCTCTTTGAAGAGAGACATTTCGGAAGCGCACCGCGCCCTCCAACTCTTTGTCTTCGCCTGATGTATCCTCATCTGTGTGTTGATGCAGCACCTCTGTGATTCTCTCAGCAGAGGCCTGCCCCCGTGAGATGACCATGATCAAGAATGTAAAAACAGAAAAAGTAAACAGTATTCTTGTCGCGTAGTTAATGATGGCGACCAGTTCACCTGCTTCCAAGCCTGCATTCCTCAGTATTTGTGAGCCAGCAAAAAGGAGGACCAGGATGACGATATTCATTCCGAACATGACCACAGGCATAGCCACTTCCATCAGCCATAATGCTTTTTTATTTTGAAGAACCAACGATTCATTCGCCTGTTGAAATCTCTTCTCTTCCTGTTCTTTTCTATTGAAGCCTTTAATCAAGCGAATTCCAGCGATATTTTCCCGAATGATCGTATTGAGCCCATCGAGCCTCTGCTGAACTACCTTAAACCACTTGATTCCTTTTGTAAGAAGGAAGAATAAAAACAATAAAAACACAGGTACACTACTCAGTAGAAGGAGTGCAAGTTCTACATCAATTGTAAAGGCCATTACTAAAGCAAAAATGATAAAAAGCGGAGCCCTGAGTCCAATCCTCACAAACATGAACAGTAAATTTTGAATCTGGATCACATCATTGGTGATCCTTGTGACCAGGCTCGGAGTCGTAACGTTTTGGAAATGACGGGCTGAAAACTCCTGGACTTTAGCAAATAGATCGTTTCTCAAATCATAACCCACCCCCTGACTCAGGTCGGCAGCAAAGAAAGAGTTGGTCACACCGGCGGTAAAGGCGATCAATGATAAACCTAAAAGTATGCAGCCCCATATTAAAACGGCATTAAAGTCTTCGGCTATGATTCCTTCATCAATGATTTTAGCCATGAGTATGGGCTGAGCCAGTTCAACCAGTAATTCTATGAACATAAGAAGAAGGGCAATTGATGCAGACCTTTTATAAGGAAAGGTATAAGAAAAAATCGTACGCATACAAAATCCTCCAAACGTGGATCAAATCTATAGACCTGTTATACAGATCTGGAATGTCTTGCATTGATTAAAATGTGATGTTCTTGCATGGTTTGAGACTCTGGAAAGATTTCGTTATACAAAAATAACAAGTCCAGCTATTTCAGTATAACATTTGTATAATACTAACCCTTCTGCTGATGTGCGCCACTGAGCCAAAAACACGGACTTACATGTTGATTATTCACAATCGTTTAAGTCATAATAGGCAATGTACACGCACATTTATGTAAGTACTTGTTACCCGTATAAAAAGCAAATAGAATTATAGTAATAGTATTTTCCCGAACAAACAGGAAGGTGATCCATTTATGGACAACATAAAACCGATTTTCCCCGTTTCTGAAGAATTGTTAGAACTCGTGGACTTGTTAAATCAAGTCTCGGAATCGGAAGAAGAAAACGTCATCCCTCAGACCATGACGGTATTGAACAAAGTTTATGCCCAGGGGATATTGGAAGGCTACGAAAAAGCCATGCAAAAACAAGGACAAACAACAAAAAAATAACGTGAGGTGAAAACAGATGAAGGAAGATGGGATCGGCCTTGATGTTACTCTTGAAGTGGTATGCGGAAAGTGGAAAGGGTTAATTCTTTGGAAACTCATCCACGAAAATCATCTGCGTTTTAATGCACTGCGGCGGTCCCTTGATGGAAACATCTCTTCCCGAATTCTTGCCAGAGAGTTAAAGAAACTCATCAATGATGGCTTAGTCGAACGTATCGATTATGAAACCGTGCCTCCCAGAGTAGAGTATCGTGTGACACCTTATGGGCGGACAACTGCCTCTTTCCTGGAGAAGATGAACGAATGGGGCATCCACCATAAGCGGAGGGCGGACCAGCATGAAAGTCTACCTGACGTAACGAATCAATTAAAAGAACAATAGAAAAAAGAGGCACATATGCCGGTGAGTGCCTCTTTCCGCAGGACCCTAAGAGCGGTCATTAGGATAAACCAGGCCGATTTGCCTCCGGGCTTCCTCCATGACTTTCGCTGTAATCAGCGTATGCTCCAACGAATTATTCTCCGACCGACTTTTTTCCTTCTCCACCAGACTAATAAATTCAGCCGCTTCATAATACATAGGTGAAAACTCATCTTCGAAAATAAGCTCTTCTATGGATCCATCTCTATACATGATTTTTATATCTTTCGGCTCTGAAATATTGGGAATGAGCATCGTACCTTTTTCCCCTTGAATTTCAGAAGGAGCATGAGAATCCACGATTTTGGAGTGCACCACCACTCCCTCCATGTCATCATACGCTGCTATCACACTCCCTTGACCATCAACACCAGAATCCAAAAACACGGCATTGGCCTGGACATGATTGGGCGCACCAAAAAGAGCGACCATCGGATAAATTCCATAAATACCAAGATCCATCAAGGAACCGTTCGACAGTTCAGGTTTAAAGGCATTTAAAACCTCACCTCTTTTGTATGCATCATAACGAGAGGAATACTTACTGAAGTTTCCTACAAAACGTCTCACTTTGCCGATTTTATGTAGATGTTCCTGTATGCTTAAAAAACCCGGCATGAGTGTAGACTTCACTGCTTCCATTAACACAACGCCTTCTTCTTTGGCTACTTCAATCATTGAAGCAATTTCCTGTTGATTAGAAGCCATCGGTTTTTCACATAAGATGTGCGTTCCTTTCCTCATGATCGTCTTCGCCTGCTCCGCATGAAAGGCATTCGGGCTCGCAATATAAATCGCATCCACATTCGAACTTGAGGCCATTTTTTCTATATCTGTGTAAGTCTCACGTACACCGTGTTTGGATGCAAAAGCGGCTGCTTTGTCTTCTGTACGAGAATATACGGCCTGTAATGTGAAATGGTCATGCTGTTTCGCTGCTTCTATGAATTTTTCTGTAATGGTATTGGTTCCTATAATTCCAAACTTAACCATGTAAGACACCTCCAAAATAACCTATCCTCATTATACATGAAATCAGTTAGAAACACCCACCCACAGCATTGGCTTAATCCATGTGTTTCAAGGCAATTTTAGCCAGTACCTGCTGACCTTTTGCCGTTGGATGGACATCCCCCTTGATGATGTACTCAGGGTGACCATGATAGGCTTTATAAGCATCGATAAGTGTAACGGAAGCAAAGTGTTTCAGCAGCTTGATTAAGGAAGCGTACTGTTGGTTAATATAAGCTAGCGGCGTGTTCAACTGATCACCGGCAGCTGGATAAGGATTGTAGATGTTGTAGACGAGGACCTTCCCGCTCGTTAATTCGTCAATCTCAAGAATGGTCGAATAGACATTATAAATGAGATCTCGAATAACCGGGGCAGCCTCCTCCATTTTTAAACCATCCAGCCCCCCATTCTTTTTGACGACATTCAATAAATCGTTGCCACCGATATACACAATGACATAATCGGCGTTCTTTATACTCTTTCTGAAGATATCATTGGATTGCACAGCAGTTAACAATTCAGCAGATGTCAGGCCGGGAATGCTCAAATTGGTCACTTCTATATCCTTTTTCACTCCAATTAAAGATGGAAACGACTCTTTTGGAGGATTACTATTATCTTCATCCAAGTTGTAACCAAATGGAATAGAATCTCCGATGGCGACCAATCTCTTTTCTTTAAATGCTGCTAGGTCCGAAGGTGCCAGAAGGACAGCGAACACCATGACCAGGATCCAAATATTCTTCATTCTCTACCCCTGCCTTGATTTATATGTAAAACATGACGCCTGATGATCACCAAGCGTCACATCTACTTATTTTGCTATAAACATTTGTACCCAGTAGTTGCCGTCTTTCGCATATCCGACACCAATGTGCGTCACATTCTTATTCATAATGTTCTTACGGTGACCTGAACTGTTCAACCAGCCATCGACAACTGATTGCGGAGACTGCTGGCCTGCAGCAATGTTCTCAGCTGCTGTGGAGTAATCCACTCCAAATTCCCTCAGCATATCAAAAGGACTTCCGTAGGTTGGAGAAGTATGGGAAAAATAATCGTTCTTCGCCATATCTTCAGATTTCGTTTGGGCTACTTCTTCAACTTCATTGCTATTTTTAAGAGGTTTCAGACCATTTTTCTCACGAGCTTTGTTCGTCAAATCAATGACCTGTTGTTGAAAATCACCCGTTGCCTCATCGCTCTCTCGTGCAGTATTATCACGATTTTGCTCAGCTTGATCAGGGTTTTGTCGTTGCGCCTGGTCTCCACCTTGTGGATCTTGAGTGTAACGGCCATCATGGTCAAAAAAGTATGGACCTTGAATGGATCTGTTTGTTCCACTTGGGTTCATGCCTTCAAAAGGAATGTTGGCATCAAAGCGGTTTTGACCGTATGCCCCTGGTTCCATTTCTCCCGGTTGATTTCCGTTCCCTTGCATTCCTTGGTCTTCTGGACCAAAACTGACTTGATTCAAGTTGTTACGCTGACTTTCACGCGCACGTTCTTCCGATGTATTACAAGCAGCTAACATGGCAATCATCATGAGCGCTGCGAATAGAATAAACCACTTTTTCTTCATCATGCATCCTCCTCAGGATTAATCTTCACGTTTACTATTTGCATCAAAGCAAACAATATCCCTGAGAAGAAGTACCAGTTCAGCACACCAATTCCTCTTTATTTCACATAAGCTCCTTTTAGTTGAAGACTCAGTTTCGAGACTTTTGTAAAGTGGATGGTGCAGCGAGGAGTAGCTCGCTTTCCGCGGGAGCAAAAGGAGCACATACTGCGCTTCGTCTAAGGAAGCCTTATCTAGTTGAGATCATGAATGACAATTTCTGGCCAAGGATCCAGGGCCAGGGAAACGACAATTTACAGTACTCTGAATCAATCCGTAGAAAAACACACACTTCGTGTCCCCATTCTCTTATCATGCAGAGAGCTTTATTACAGAGCTCGGCAGGTTACTGGTAGACGGATTTCGAGAACCTCGTATGGTAAAGGGGCGGAGGGAAACGGTGAGACTCCTGTGGGAAGTGCGTGGTAGATGAGACCCCGCAGAGCGTTAGCTCGAGGAGGCTCATCACTCGCCCACGGAAAGCGAACCTTTTCCCGGAGCCCCTTAACTCCCACAAAAGTATCGAAATCGAGTCTTCCACAATCCTGCCATATAGTGAAATAAATAAAAAACCTGAAGGTTCCTTTAAGGACCGTTCAGGTTTTGAGAAGGTTATTTGGTGTGACAGTCGGGACAGCAATGTTTGCAGCCATTGACATCATCGTAAGTATTTCTGGCAACCTCAAGTGCGTTTGCGCAATCGTCGTGGCCGCCTAATTCCAATAAATTCTGCTCAAAAGGCATAAAATCACAGCCTTCAACATGCACCTCATGTTCGCCACCAGTCTGCTGGTTTTGATTCACATAAAATTGTGCCATTCCATTACCTCCTTTGTGGAGGCATTCCCCTACCAGATGAATGACAAACACAAATGGACGGTCTCAAGCGGCTTTTCTAATCATCAAGATGGAAGCATACGACTTTTTGTTCTGTCATGGATTCTATGCTGAAACGTACGCCTTCTCGTCCGATACCTGATCCCTTTGTACCCCCGAACGGCATTTCATCAATTCGATAATCGCTGCTGTCATTGATCATAATTCCACCTACATCCATTTTTCTTATGGCTTTAAAAGCCTGATTGATATCGTTTGTAAAAATTCCTGCATGGAGGCCATAATTAACAGCATTGGATTGATCAATGGCTTCCTCTAAATCAGCGACAGGGTTTACAATCACTACGGGGCCGAAGATTTCTTCTGTCATCACTTTCGCTTCTGACGGAACATGGCTAAGAATCGTGGGAGAATAGTATGCTCCATCACGGACCCCGCCTGTTTCTAGTTGTGCTCCCTTTGCTAATGCTTCTTCGACCCATTCGGATACACGGACCGCTTCTTTTACATTAATCATCGGACCTATATCTGTACTTTCATCCATTTTATCGCCGACCTTCAGTGCTTCAGCGGCTTCCACAAGTCCATCGAGGAAACTTGCATAAAGTTCTCTTCCCACAAAGATTCTTTGAACACCGATGCAATTCTGCCCTGCCGCTGAAAAAGCACCCGAACAGCACGCATGAACAGCCTTGGAAAGGTCTGCATCATTAAGGACGATGACTGGTGAGTTTGATCCTAGTTCCATGCTTATTTTCTTCGTTCCTGCTTTTCTCGTGATAGCTTCTCCGGCATCAGAGCCTCCCGTAAAAGAAACCATTTTGACGACCGGGTGAGTAACCAGTGAATCTCCAACTTCTTTTCCTGACCCAGTAACCACGGATAGATAACCTTCAGGTAATCCAGCCTCTACGAATGATTCAGCTAACTTCAACGCACTTAAAGGCGTAGCTGAGGCTGGTTTGACTACGATCGCATTCCCTGCAGCAATAGCTGGCCCTATTTTATGTGCAACTAAATTGAGCGGATCATTAAAAGGAGTGATGGCTCCTACAACACCTACAGGAAAACGTTGATAATACCCGACTCTTTTTTCACTGCCTGGATTTTGATCGAAATTGATGGTCTCTCCTTTCAAACGTCTCGCTTCCTCGGCACTGATCCGAATGGTTTGAATGGCCCGTGAGACCTCTGAACGTGCTTCGGTAATTGTTTTACTGCCTTCACGTGCGATGGTTGCTGCAAACGCTTCGTGATCCCTCTCCATAAACTCAGATACTCTGTTAAGTATACGGATGCGTTCATGGGTAGGGATGGGATCTCTCATTCGAAAGGTGCGGTCAGCGGTTTCAATAGCTTCGATCATGTCCTCTTTCGTGGCAGAGGGGACCGTGGCCAGCACTTCATTGTTCTGCGGGTTGCTTACTTCAAAACTGCGTAACCCTTCGCGAAATTCTCCCCCGATCAGCATTTTATAGCTTTTAACCTTCGTGGTCATGAGTGACTCCCTCCTCCGATTTTGGCTGCCTGCTTCTGCTTGTGGCAATGAATCAGATCGATTAACAACGAAAACCCTGTTTCCTTCAACCCTGCTCCTGCTCCTGTGAGCATGATGGGACCGGAAAGATCACATTCATAAACAATTGCATTCGTTGCACCATTCACACGAGCTAGGAGATCATCCTTTTTCACACGCTCTGGCCGTACTATCGCCTTCACTGATCCGTTATCCTGAGATATCCGGGCAAGCAGCTTCCATTTTTCACCGGCCTTTTCTGCTTCTTTGATATCTTCTACTGTCAACCCGGTAATCCCGGCACAGAAAATGTCATCCGGGTCCAGATGGACTCCATACACATGGTTCGATAATATAGCCGCTTTATACCTGACATCGTAGGCTTCAATGTCACTCGTCGGATCGGCTTCGGCATAACCGAGTGCTTGTGCTTTTTCAAGCGCTTGATTCAATGTCATGCCACTTTCCATAGCGGTAAGGATATAGTTGGTCGTGCCATTCAATATCCCTCTGATTTCCTTGATTTCATTTCCAGCCAGAGTTTCCAGTGGAAGCCTTAGCGCTGGTGTTCCGCTCATGACCGTTCCTTCGAATCCGAAAAACACATCATGCTCGTTTGCCTTTTCAGTCAATTCCTGATAGGCGAGAGCGACAGGACCTTTGTTAGTCGTTATGACACTTTTACCGGTTTCAAAAGCACGATGACAGTGAGTAAGCGCAGGTTCACCGGTTTTGACATCGGTGTAGGTAACTTCAATGATGACATCCGCCTGTGATTTCTCTATTGTTTCGACACTGTTCCACCCTTTAACCGTCTGATTGGAAGGCGGATAAGTTTCTACAGATCCCGTTTGTTTCACACACTCCAGTACCTTTGGAATATTCAGTCCATCCGGTTGAAAAATGGACCCTTTCATGACATCCGAAATGGCCACGATTTCCACATCAAGTCCGTAGTTCTGCTGAAGTTCCTGATGCTTTTCCTCTACAATTTCCGCAAACGCCTGACCTACGCCTCCAAATCCGATCATGGCTATTTTCATACTCAATGGACCCCTCCTCGCTCAAGTATTAAGTAAGCACTATCCAAAAGCACACGCACACCCACCGTCATTGAACGTTCATCGATATCAAAATCTGATTGATGGAGGCTCCTTTCCCTTTCCAGACCGCAACCGAGAAAAAACATCGACCCTGGTATCTTTCTAGTGAAATGACTGAAGTCTTCACTCCCCATACCAAAGGGCTCTTCATGCATTATGAGCCCGGATGCAGCTTCGTGTATGATTCGGTTTATTCTAGGATCGTTGATCAATGAGGGTTCACCCTGATGGATGCGAAGGGAGTATTTCCCGCCGAGCGCTGAGACGATTTTAACCGCCTGACGGATTTCATTGCCTAACATTTCCCTTACCTCATCTTTATAGGATCTTAGGGTTCCTTGAATCTCTACATTGCCTGGAATAACATTGCTGGCCTTTCCGGCATGCACCTGCCCGACACTTATGGTGCCGACGTCCATGGGGTTCACTTTCCGGCCATTTATGCTGTATAACGCCTGCAACACATAAGTCGACATCCATATTGGGTCTTTCGCGTGCTGCGGATATCCCGCATGGCCGCCGCTTCCCTCAATTTTCAAATGAAACTCATCATTGTTCGCCATGCTTGGTCCGTCATTCCATTGAATCTCTCCGAATTTCCTCCAGGGGCACATATGCAGGGACAAAATAGCGTCCATGTGTTGAATTTTTCCGGAAGCCAACATTTTTAACGCTCCCGTTTCCCCTGCTTCATCACAACTTTCTTCTGCAGGCTGAAAAATCAGTTTGACCGTTCCTTGAAAACGTCCTGCTTTTGCATCCTCCGCCAACAACTTTGCAATGCCGAGCACGATGGCCATGTGTGCATCATGCCCGCACGCATGCATGACTCCAGGGTTATGCGAAGCCCAGGAAACGCCGGTTGTTTCTGTAATCGGAAGGGCGTCCATATCTGCACGAATCCCCACAACAGGGCCCTTCCCGTAGCTGACGGTGGCAATGATCCCGTAGCCTCCGACATTCTTTTCGATTTCAAATGCCTGGAAACTTTCTAATATTTCTTCTAGCTTTTCACTTGTTCGCTTCTCTTGGAAGCTGAGTTCAGGGGAGCGGTGGAAGTCCCTCCGCCACCCCACTAAATCATCAAAAATCTGGTCTGAGCGCAAGGTGAGATCCGACTTTTCGGTCTTCACATCTTCCCTCCTCACTTCTTCACATAAGTGTGTAACGATTGGAAAGCCTGTGTAAGGTCATTTTTCAAGTCTTCGATATCTTCAATGCCAGCGGAGTAACGAATCAAGCCTTCTGGGATACCCATAGCTGCACGCTCTGCCGGGGTGCATTCCACATGACTTGTCGTTCTTGAAGGTCCAACAACAGTTTCCACTGACCCTAGATTGGCAGCGCGGTTGGCGAACTGCAACTTCGGTAAAAGGTCCCGTACAGTGGTTACTCCGCCTTTCACAGCAAAGCTGAGCATCCCTCCAAACCCTTTCATTTGTTGTTTTGCGATTTGATGATGCGGGTGGGAAGGCAGTCCTGGGTAAAAAACTCCTTCCACCAGGTCGAAGGTTTGTAAATGTTCCGCAATCGCTGCAGCATTTTGGTTTTGCTGTTCCACACGAAGCTTCAGTGTCTTCATGCCTCTCAAAAGCAAATAAGCAGCCATTGGATCGAGAGTGGCTCCGTTAATTTCCCTGTAGTGGTACACCGCGTCGACTAAGCTTTTCCTGCCACATAACGCCCCGCCTAAAGCATCGGCATGCCCGCCTAAAAACTTCGTTGCGCTATGGATGACAAGGTCCGCTCCAAGATCCAATGGGTTTTGATTCACAGGCGTAGCAAATGTATTATCAACCACAACCGTTGCCCCAACTGCTTTGCCGGCAGCAGCCATCCGCTTGATATCCGTAATTTTAACCGTTGGATTCGTCGGGCTCTCCAAATAAAGCACTGTGCACCCTTTAGCCACCTCAGCTTCCAGTGCCTCATGATCACCGGTTTCACACAATACGACTTCCACTTGCTGTTTGGGAAGGAATTCTGTAAAGATTTTATTGGTTCCTCCGTACGTATCCTTAATGGTTACCACCCGGTCACCAGGGAATAGCAACGTGCCAAGCGTATTACTGATTGCCGCCATCCCAGTGGAAAAGCTTGTAGCCGCTTCTGCATTTTCTAAAATACGAATTTTTTCTTCGAAAGCCTGAACGGTCGGATTTGTGTTTCGTCCATAAATATGACCCGGCTTATTGCCAATTGCTACTTCATACCATTCGTCCATGTCGTCATAACCAAAAGAAACACTATGAACGACAGGCACTTGCGTCGCTCCAAAAGCGAGTTGCTCTTTTTCACCGGCCCAAATTGATTTGGTACTAAACTTTGCGTCTTTCATCCGTAACGCCCTCCCGAACTAATAGTTGATGGTATACGTGTCTTGCAATAGCTGTATCCTGCACCCCCGTGCCTGTCAGATCACAAATCGTAATGTCCTCATCTGCTTGGCGGAACGATCGTTTTCCACTTGTGACTTCCCCAAGCTCTATCGCACGATCCAGTTGATTCGGTGATGTACGCAGCTCTCCCAAACGGGCGGACTGAGCTTTCACATCACAGACGATGACATCCGCTCTTTCCAAAACTGAGGCCTCCAACTCCCGCTTATGTTCTGCATCCGAACCCATAGCGGTGATGTGGAGTCCCGGTCTTACCCAATCCCCATAGATCAATGGTTCTTTGGACGGTGTCGTTGTTACCACGAGATCGCTTTTTCCTACCACTTGCTCCACTGAATCACAAACGATTAAATTAATTCCCAGTTTCTGCTCCATTTCTTGTTTATACTGCAGGGTTTTTTCAGGGCTCCTCCCATAAACGAACACATGCTCAATCGGACGAACCAGCATAAGTGCTTGGAGCTGGAGACGAGCTTGAGCTCCAGTACCAAGAATCCCTGCAATCCGGCTGTCTTTCCTGCTTCCATATTTTGCAGCCACAGCTCCTGCAGCTGCCGTTCGCAAATCTGTCAACCAGCCTTCATCCGCCAATACCGCCAGTGGTTCTCCTGTTTGACTATTGAGGAGAATCATCATCCCATTCGCACTCGGAAGTCCTAAGGCAGGGTTATTGAAAAAACCAGAAGACAGCTTCACAGCAAAACTGTCTTCACCTTTAATATAGGCGGACTTAATATCCACTTCGCCGTTATGGTCCGGCACATCCACACGCATGATGGGCGGCATCGTTGTTTCTTTTTCTACTAGTGAGGTGAAGGCTGTTTCGATTCTGTCTATCAGTTCGGTATCCAGACGAATCACTTTTTCAATGTCTTTCCGTTCATAGAGTCTAATTTCCCATCACTCCTTCAGCTGATTTGACCGCTCAAATCCATATGATCACGAATGATTAACTCCTGCGGATAGGTGGTGAACCGTTCACTGCCAGATTCCGTGACTCTAAAGGTTTCACTGATTTCAATTCCATCCGTATCGAACCATAGCGCCGGAATCAAATGGAACGTCATATTGGGTTCCAGGATAGTCGAATCTCCTTTACGAATGCTTGCTGTATGCTCTCCCCAATCCGGTGGATAATTGAGGCCAACGGAATAACCTAAGCGCGCCTCTTTTTCATACCCATGTTTCTTAATGCTCTTCCTCCACACTTCTTCCAATTCTCCACAAGTCACTCCAGGCTTTGCAAAGTCGAGGACATTCTGAATCCCTTCCAAAACGACCGGGGCGACTTGTTTCATTTTTTCATTCGGTTCTCCTATGGAAACCGTACGGGCAAGAGGGACATGGTAGCGCTTGTAGCACCCGGCCAGTTCGACGATGACTGCATTGCCTTTGACAAAAGGACGGTCTGACCAGGTCAAATGGGGAATGGACGTATGATCCCCGGTCGGTAGCAGTGGAACAATCGCTGGGTATTCACCACCAAAATCCGGCGTCCCCCTTACCAGGTGATAGTAAATCTCGGCTGCCGTATCACATTCCCTGACGCCTGGATCAATGCTTTCCACCCCTTTGGTCATCGCTACGTCCGCAATTTGCGCTGCCCGTCTCATATACTCGATTTCCTGATCCGACTTGACGATACGGACGCTGTTCACAAGCAATGTCGCATCCTGAAAGTTTGCATTCGGCAGTCCTCTTTCCAATCTTTCAAAAGCCTTCGCTGTAAAATAGTAATGATCCTTCTCAACGCCTATTTTCCTATTTCCTTGACCGATTTGAAGCAGAATATCTGCTATAAAGTCCATCGGGTGATAAACATTTGAATGGACATAGTAATCCGGATAGGCAATGACATTCTCATCATAGATCCATGTCGTCACCCGAGCCCCATTCGCATCCTGGTAACGACCGATCCACAGCGGCTGTGGTTCATCAATGATAACCACAAGCATTTGGTGTACATAAAAAGACCAGGCATCATAACCAGAAAGGTAATTCATGTTTGCCGGGTCTGTAATCAAAAGCACGTCAATTCCTTGGTCAGCCATCCGTTTCTTCGTTTTCTGCAAACGCTGCTGATACTCTAAAATGTCAAAAGGAAGAACCATTTCATCCCCTCCGCGCTATTTATCTGAATATTTAAATTACTATACATTCATTGTATTCAAAGAATTTTTTTCTTGTAATGTAAAAAGTGTATGAAGTTTTGGAGATGTCCTTAATACAATGTCGTCACAAACCTTTCCACCAACTTCTTATGTTAAGATACGAATAACCGGATAGAAGGAGGATAATGATGACATACAGTTACTTATCTCATTTGTACTGCCCGAAATGTGAGGAAACCTATAAAGCAGACGAACCTCAGCATCTATGTACATGCGGATCTCCTTTACTCGTAAGCTATGATTTAGACAAATTGAAAGAGTCGTGGTCTCCTGAGCAGTTGAAAGAAAGAGCCCCCGACCTTTGGCGTTACCATGAACTATTACCACTCCAGGACCCTACATACAAAACTTCTTTGGGGGAAGGCATGAGTCCGTTGATCCCCCTCCCTACTCTTCAGGCCGATATGAATATCCGTAAACTTCATATGAAAGATGAAGGGATTACCCCTACTGGATCGTTCAAAGCAAGAGGAGCTGCGGTCGGCGTATCAAAAGCGAAAGAACTGGGAGTGAAGGAACTTGCCATGCCGACCAATGGCAATGCCGGTGCCGCCTGGTCTTTATACGCTTCAAGAGCATCGATGGAATCAACCATCGTCATGCCCGTCGACGCACCGAAAATTACCAGGAACGAATGTGCCTTATCCGGCGCCAACCTTTTTCTCGTCGACGGCCTCATCAGCGATGCAGGTAAAATCGTGGCGGAAGCTGTAGAAAAATCAGGGCTCTATGATGTGTCCACACTAAAGGAACCATACAGAATTGAAGGAAAGAAAACGATGGGGCTTGAAATTGCCGAACAATTAGGATGGAACGTTCCAGATGTTATCCTCTATCCTACAGGTGGGGGCGTCGGATTGATCGGCATTCATAAAGCACTGAGAGAATTGCAGGAGCTTGGGTGGATTACCGAAGACCGGATGCCGAGACTGGTAGCTGTCCAATCCGAAGGCTGTGCGCCGATTGTGGAAGCATGGCAGCAAGGTCAAAAAGAATCATCCTTCTGGGATGATTCTGAAACGATTGCATTCGGCATCAATGTCCCAAAAGCAATTGGAGATTTCCTTGTCCTCGACGCCCTTTATGATACAGAAGGGTGTGCGGTAGCCGTCAGCGACACTGAACTATTAGAGGAACAGAAAAGAATCGCTCAAAAAGAAGGGGCCTTCGTCTGCCCAGAAGGAGCTGCAGCATTTGCTGCTGCCAGAAAGTTAAGAGCAGAAAATTGGATTGCCGCAGAGGATGAAGTGGTCGTACTTAATACGGGTGCTGGCATTAAATATCCGGATACGGTTCAGATCGAAATTCCGGTTCTTCAACCAGGAGAAAGTTTAGGAATCACGAAAACCATCAGATAACAAAAAAGGAACTCATGACACGCATGAGTTCCTTTCTATTTTATAAGGATTTTACGGCAGAGGAAATGTCAGCTGCTTGTGTAATGGCTGATATGACGGCGACCCCGTCCGCTCCCGCTTCCATTACTTCCCTAGCATTTTCTGGATGAATGCCTCCGATCCCGACTACGGGCATGTCAGGAAACGCTTTTTTGACGATCTTCACCCATTCAGGCCCTGCTACAGGGCTAGCGTCTTTCTTCGTCATTGTCCTGAACATCGGACCTACACCTAAATAGTCGACAAGATGGACAGGACTCTCTTCTAATTCTGTCCGATCGGATACCGATAACCCTATGATTGTATTAGGATATTTTGAACGAATTTCTTTCACACTTCGATCACTCTGCCCCACGTGTATTCCATCAGCTTGAAGCACATCAAAAAGTTCGATGTCATCGTTGACGATAAATAAAATACCCGCTTCAGCACAACGTTGGCGCAGCTTATGACCGAGACTGTACATCGCCTCTCCAGTTAGAGCGCCTTCTCCTTTTTCTCTATATTGAAAGCACGTGATTCCAGCTCCAATCGCTTCTTCCAAAATACTCAAAGGATCTTTGGCACAGTTTTGGCTGCCCATGACGAAGTATTTTCGAAGGGTAGAAGCTTTCATGTCTCTTCACCCTTTGCTAAAGCATCGACAAACCGCGGTATGAATGTCCCTGGTCCTTTGACATCAGGTTGCCCTGCTGCTTGTTCCGCCGCCCTTCCATAATGGCTTAATGTTGCCAGCACCTTTTCTTTAGGATTGCCTTCTACCGCTAAGCTTGCTGTAAGCAAAGAACCAAGCAAACAGCCGGAACCCGTAATTTGAGCAAGGAGAGGGTGTCCTGTTTCATTAACAAAAACATCCCCATCCATACATCCGACATCCTCTTCTCCTGTACAGACGGCTCCAGTCTGATATTTCTCCGCTACTAAGCGGACGATGGCTTCGGAATCAGCTGCTCCTGTGGAGTCTACGCCTTGCGTTTCCACATTTAGACCGATGAGATGGGCAAGTTCTCCGGCATTCCCTTTAATAACTGTCGGATTCACCTCCTGCAAGATCCTCTGACATGCATCTGAACGATACCGAGTAGCAGGAGCGCCGACAGGATCGAAGACGATAGGAATGCCGATTTCATTTGCAGCTTTACCAGCAAGGATCATCGCTTTCACCTGTTCTTCATGAAGCGTTCCTATATTCAATAACAGTCCTTGAGACAATCGGGTAACATCCGCCACTTCCTGTGTGGCATTGGCCATGATCGGCGACCCTCCAAAAGCTAAAAGACCGTTCGCTGTAAAATTCATTACCACTGAATTCGTGATGTGATGAATCAGTGGGCGTTGTGTTCTTACTCTTTCGATAACACTTACAGCCATTTGTTGAAAACCTCCTCACGTAAAGCAAAATGATTGGTCGGTCCGCTTCCTTTTCCTAAGTCGAAGGAGTGGCGAATCGCTTCTGTTACGAAGTATTTGGCTTCTTTGACGGCTTTTGGCAAAGCGTGTCCCTGGCTCAGGTAAGCCGTAATGGCTGCTGAATACGTGCACCCTGTGCCATGCGTATTCGGAGAATCAATCCGTTCAGATTCAAATTCATAGACACGTCCACCATCATATAGAAAATCAACCGCTCTTCCATGTAGATGGCCCCCTTTGACAAGAGACGCTCCTGCACCTAAATCTTTCACAATCATCTCGGCTGCTTCTTTCATATCTGCTTCTGTTTTAATTATTCCTCCGACAAGGACTTCAGCTTCAGGGATGTTCGGAGTGACGAGTGATGTCCTGGGCACAAGGTATTCTTTTAAATACCGTTGATCTTCTTTTTCAATCAAGGGGTCCCCGCTCTGGGCAACCATGACAGGGTCCATGATGTAAGGAGCAGCCACTTCATCCAACCATTCACTGATGACTCTCATCATCCCCTTATTGGCAATCATCCCAGTTTTCAGTGCATGAACAGGCATATCCACAGAAATAGCTTCCAGCTGACTCTTAATGAAATTTTCCGGGAGGTGATGTACATCCTTCACACCTGTCGTGTTTTGGGAAACGACTGAAGTTACAACACTCATCCCGTAACTCTTCAATTCCTGGAACGTCTTCAAGTCTGCCTGTATACCCGCGCCACCACTCGGATCAGTCCCTGCAATTGTCAGCGCACATGATACTTGTCTCATCTCACAACCTCCTTTTCACAAGGCCATTGTTCTTGTGTGTAAGCCATATCCCAAAAAGCATATTCCAGCTGACAACTTTTACGAAAAGCTTCTCTCATCCGCTGTTTTTCTGGTTCAGACGCTTGTACAGCATACTGATCAAGCCGCTCACATAACACCGCCGTCAGACTGTTCACCTCTGCATCGGCATAAAAATCGATCCAAGGGAGAAAAGGATGGTCAACCCCTGGCTGGTAGTGGTTCTTAAGCTCGACCCCGATTTCATAATAGGTCCACGGGCATGGAAGCAAGGCCGCTAATATTTCACCGATCCCCCCATTATGGGCATGAAATAGCATATGCTTTATATAGTGATCAGCAGTCGGCGGCAGCGGATACCCTTGAAGCTCTTCATAGGAAACGCCAATCTGTTCACAAAAATTGTTATGAGGATGGATCTCGCTGTTCAACACAAAATCGATTTGCTTATTAAACAGTTGAATGTCTTCTCTACGAGGGGACTTGGAAATAGCGATTCCATACACATGCATAAAAGCATTCAGATATTCATAATCAGCCTTGATATAATGAATCAACGCTTCTTTCGGGACCTCTCCTTTCCCGATCCCCTGGACAAAGGGATGAGTGAAGATTTCTTGATAAATATCCTGATTTTCATTTCTTAATTGTTTGGAAAAAGACATGATAGAGCCTCCTATTATTCTTGGAAGCTACTAGAGGACAGAAGGGGATTCTTACTACTTCCCTCCGCCGGCATGACCCGGATCAGGTATTGAGGGACCAAGGAATGTTTCCTTATCTCAGCGAATACTCGCGCCCCTAGCAGTTTCCGTGTATTATGGTTGTAAGATCATGTTTTCAACTTTCACTCGTGATAAAATGAAGGCAGCAATGAAAGCCCCCGAGAGACTACTTACGACAAAAGAAGGAACAAACGCAAAAACACCAGCTGAACTTCCCATTAAGACGTGTGCGATCGGGACAGATGCCAAAGCTCCGATGACTCCAGTGCCGAGCACTTCACCAATCACCGCAGAACTTTTTCTTTCAAACATCCGATAAAAAAGCCCTGCCAATAATGCACCAAACATCCCACCTGGGAAAGCAAGAAAGGTGCCGAGCCCTAATAAGAAACGTAAAAGCCCGATAACAAAAGCAATCATGACCGCCGGCACGGGGCCAAGCACCACCGCCGCAATCACATTAACCGCATGCTGGACAGGATAAGCTTTTGCAATACCGGCAGGGAACCAAAGGAATTGCGCCCCGAGCGTCCCGATTGCCACAAGCACAGCCATCGTTGTGAGTAACTTTGTGTTTTTCATATTTCACCACCTTTCTGAACGGGAGTAGAATGGAGGCAAATAAAAAAGCCAGATCCTTAGAGGACCTGGCCTGGTATGCAGTAAGCCGATACACGTATCGTCAGACTACTTCCCTCCGCTGGTATTAACCAGATCAGGTTTGTAAGAGTCAGAAAGCTCGCTCGCTTTCCTCTCAGCCTATTCAGGCTCCCCTAGTAGTTTCATAAACTTATTCGCTTGGTGATTTTCATCATAACAAAATTGGATGTTTCTGTCATGTGAAACTTTTGCTCCCGTTCAAACGTCATCATTAAGTAGATAAGGAGTGTGTGAATGATGAAAATGAGATGGATGCTTGGTATGTTCATGGTTTTCTCTTTATGCCTTAGTGGATGTGGGCTGTCAGAAACGGAGGAAGTAGACCAGAAGGAAGTGGAAGCAGAAGTACCCGACCCGGACATAAGCGGGTTTGTCATGGATCAGGATGAGGACAGTATCCTTGTTGTCACACCGATGGATGATGGGTCAGGGGAGGAAGGAAGGGCCATGTGGGTGTCTGGAGCTCCTAAAGGTTTATGGGTCGGCAAACAGGTCGAGGTCTGGGTAGACGGGGATATCGCTGAATCGTACCCTGAACAAGCCACCGCTGAAAAAGTCCAGGAGCTTGAAATGAGTGAAGTAGAGGGAGCAGACTTAAAAGCTTCTGAAGCTCTTTCTACTGCATTATCTGAAAAAGAACCGGAAAAGTCCGATGTGCTGATTGTTTCTCTGCTTTCTTTTGACAAGGAATCCGACCAGTGGACCGTCGAGCTGGATCGACGCGGGACCAATCAGGGCGAATGGAAAACGACCGTCAAAGATAAAAAATAGAGCGCTACCGCGAGGTAGCGCTCTATGCATCGACTTTTTTCAAAAGCCATAACCTTACGCTGAGCTCTAGCAAAAAGAGGTCATCAGCATTGAGAAGTGACAGCCCGGTCAAATGTTCAATGTTTCTCAATCTGTGCAGCAAAGATTGGCGGTGCAAATTCAGCGCACGGGCCGTCTGGCTGACATTGCTGTTGTATTTATTGTAGACCATAAACGTATGAATCAGTTCTGTCTGCCGCTTCTGATCATAATCAATCAGCTTCTCCAGTGTATCCGACACAATGGCTCCAATTTCTTCTTCGTGGGACAGCGCCATAAGCAGGCGGTTCATTCTCGTGTCACTGAAAAACGTCCGCTCCCCTTCTTCATGCTGCTGACCGATTTTCAGTGCGGTTTCCGCCTCTTCATAGCTTTTATGAAAAACCTGATACCCCCCTTTATGGCAGGAGATCCCCCAGCTGATCGTAATCCCCTTCAACAACTCATGAAGTCTCCGCTCAATCAGGTCAAGAAACTGATTCGCGGTTTCTCCGTAGTCCGGCCGGTCTGTTTCCAAATAAACGATGACCTCCCCTTCATCAAAAGTGGTCATCGTCCTCCTATGCAGGGCATCACCCGCATGTGTGACTTCCTTCTGAATGTAATAATTCCGACTGTTGATTGATGACGACTTGACCTGAGGCATCGTTAAAGAGGTGCGCTCCTCCTCCGGCTGAACGAACCGGATGTGGCCGACGAGACAAATATAAGGCTTCTCCAGGTCATAACCAAGCAGCTGTGCTTTTGATAAAAGAGCTCTGTCCATCTCCCTCTCCCGCTTAGCTAAATCCAGCAGGAAGTTGTCCTTAAGCCTGATTTCAGTCATTTCAATGGCATTCTCTTTTACGAAATATAAGGCACATGCGGTAAGCGCATGCTCAAGGATATGAAGGTTCACCCAGGTTAACTCCTTTTCTTCCTTCGGCTTAAAGAGAATATATCCTTGTTTTTTATAGTTCGATAAAATGGTAAGCTGGTAGCATTTCTGTTCACCGATTTCATAGGTTTCAATGTAATGGCGGAGTGGGTGCTCACTGTCCATTTCGGTTTCTACCAGGATGCCTTCCTGCGACAGTTCGTGTCCATTCAAGACATCGATGAAATATCGATCAAAATACTGATTCGCCCGGATTTGTTTGTTGTGGTCACTGATCGCGGTTGGAATACCTGTGTTCTGATAGATGATGGATGTGATCTCCTGCAGCCCTTTTCCGTTCAGAACACAGTTGATCAACTCTTGGCGAATTTCTTCCGTCCTTTGCTGCTCCTGGCGGCTCTCCTCATTAATCAATCGTAAAACGTCCTGTAAAATATCTCCGAAACGGACCTCCCATGGAATTTCCATTACAATCAACTCATGTTTCTCCGCAAGTTTTAACACCCGGTCCGGGATTTTATAAAGATGCCGTCCTGTGGCAAACGCCAGCACAGATGCTTCCGAACGGATGACATCTCTCACATATTCTTCTAGTGCCAGCACATCTTCTCCGCACCCAACCCCTGTACTTAACACAAATTCATTGTTTCTTACAAAGTTCTCCACAGGTGTTTCAATTACGGAGATCCAGTCTACCTGGCGATGATACATCTCTGTCTGCACTTTCGCTTTTTCGAGAACGGAAAGTTTTAAGACTTCCTCCACGGCAACCCCCATCTCCACTCCTCCCCCACTTACGATTTAGCCAAAAGATCTGTAACCGCTTGATGATCGATATTGTTTCCTGTCATGACGACAACAACATTTTTACCTTGTAGATCATTACAATGAAGCAAGTGGCCAATCCCTGTGGCCGCTGCTCCTTCCACAACCATCTTATGGTGTTCGAGAGTGAAGATCAGCCCTTCTTCAATATGCGCCTCTTCCACAAGCACTCCTTTATCCATAAAAGCTTTCGTCATGGGAAAAGTGTAACGATTCTCTGTCCCGATTCCTCCAAGCAGGCTGTCAGCCAGGGTATAAGACTCCTCGAGGATGACAGGTTTCCCCTTGGCGAGGCTTTCCTGCATGACCGCCCCCTTCTGCATCGTCACACCCGTTACGAGTATGGAAGGTTCAATAGATTTCATAACAAAAGCAATCCCGGACAGCAGTCCTCCTCCAGACAAGGGAATGATGACCTCATCGACATCCGGACACTGTTCCATAATCTCAAGCGCAATCGTGCCCTGGCCGGCGATAATTTCCCGATCGTCAAAAGGCTTGATCACGGTCATCCCTTCGTCTCTTTCCAACTCCGTACACCTTGCTTCTGCGTCATCTTGACTTTTCCCCACGATTTCAACCCCAGCTTGCAGCTTTTTCAACCGATTAACCTTAGCCTCCGGAACACGATTCGAAATACAAACTGTACAAGGAATCCCTAATTGTGCTGCTATATAGGCAACAGAGATCCCATGATTACCAGTTGAAAAGGTAGTTACCCCTTTCTTTAAGTCCTCCTCGGGAAGAGATAGAATTTTGTTAGCTGCTCCTCTGAGCTTGAATGACCCCGTAGGATGGGTATGTTCAAGTTTCAAGTGAACACGTGCGCCGGTACGCTCAGAAAGAGGCTCTGAATAAAGGATAGGAGTGGATTGGACAAACGAAGCTATGCGACTCTTCGCTTCCCATACCTCTCTGAAGGAAAGGCTGGTCATCATAACGTCCTCCTTCTAGAATTTAGATGAATCTAAGTTTTGAATTTTCAGTTATTTTTATTATAGTGGAACAACCTCTTATATTTAAAGAGATAAAATACTAGTTGGGTTCAAAGCCGTATTCTTTTGGTAAAAGGCCGCCGTTCTTTGGCGCGCGGCGTCCTCAATAAAAGATTAAACAAGTCAGATGGGTAAGCCACTATCCCCGATCCCTCAAAGACCACTTCCTATTCGAATCGTAGATCCAACTTTTAGCCCGGCTGTACTTTTTTTATTCAAGTGGACTCCTTTTCTTCATAAAAAAACCTTCAGCCTCGTTTCAGGCTGAAGGTTTCTGGTAGTTGGTTAAGGATTGACTGATAACCTGAGCAAGAGCGCTTACATCTTTGACAGATTGGACACTCGCTTTAAAGATGGCTTCTGGTGGTACTACGGACCAATCCAAACGATATCCTGCTTCCAAAGCTACGCATCGAATAAACTCTCGTAAACTTCTCCCGTTTCCTTCTCTAAAAGGATGGAGCACATTAATTTCTGACATGTAATAGACCAATTTCTCTACAATCAAAACCCTGTTCATACTTTTCCAATCTTCTCTCATCATCTGTTGAAATATAGGCTCTGCCGCATCGAGTATGAACCTGGCTTGAGCAAAAGAAAATCCGTCCTTTGTAATATTCTCTGTTCGAATTTCTCCAGCAAAAGGATAAAGATCTGAAAATAGGCGCGCATGGATCTTCTGTAAGTGGCGCAAGTCGAATTCCCCAGTAATCGGGGTTGATTGAAGCTCAGCAAGCCTTTGCGCCGTAAACATCGACTCCAAGGCTGCCAGTTGTTTCTCGTCCTTAATGTCAAAATGGTTGATTAATACATTTGACCCAGGATAACAATACTTCGACTTTTCATTCCCATACCTAGTGTTAGGCATGACGAGCCAGTTCCAACGCCCTGGTTACGAATTCCTCGTGAGAGATCTCCCCTGTCAGGCACTTTTTCACAAGCAGTTTCTGATTCTTGCTCAAGCGGTCTCCCTCGACAGCAAGAGAAGCCAGGGCCGGACGCATAAGTAATTCCACTTCTTCCTCAGAACGTACGGTCATCATATCCCTCCGAACTTTAATCCTATCCTCTACATTATACTACAGAAGGAGGTTTTATAGACGGTAAAACCCTGTCAGGACGTCTTTTTCTTACCGGATGTGGTCGTCTTTTTCTTCGTTGGTTTCTTCTTCTTGGACCCTTTTGTTTTCTCCAACGATTTTTCCAATGCATCCATTAAATTCGTTACGTTATCCGGCTTCGGCTTGTCTTTGGCCGTTGTGACCTCTTCATTGTTTTTCTTCGCTTCAATCAATTCCATCAGCGCCGTTCGGTATTCATCTTTATATTTTTCAGGGTCGAATTCTTCCGTCAACTGATCGATCAATGTCACCGCCGTACTCAACTCTTTTTTACTCAACTCTGTTTCTTCAGGAACATTCGGCACATCCTGGACAGACCTGACCTCATCAGGATAATGAATGGTTTCCATGACAAGCGTATTCTCATACACACGGACAATCGCCAGTTGTTCCTTGGAGCGGATGATGATTTTAGCAATTCCAATCTTCTCCGTATCACCAAGTGCCTGACGAAGGAGGCTGTATGCTTTTGATCCTCCCTCGCTTGGAGAAATAAAATAACTCCGCTCAAAATAAATCGGATCGATTTCTTCCAATTTAACAAAATCAATGATTTCGACCGCTTTATCTTCCTGTTCTTTCTTCAACTGTTCCAGGTCTTCTTTATCTAAAACGACAAATTTGTTCTTCGCATATTCATAAGCTTTGACAATCTC
The DNA here is from genome assembly GCF_035818575.1 of Halobacillus sp. HZG1. NCBI lineage: Bacteria > Bacillati > Bacillota > Bacilli > Caryophanales > Bacillaceae > Halobacillus > Halobacillus sp. HZG1. Next base: position 7,507 of record NZ_JAYLVQ010000031.1, on the reverse strand, counting down.
TTCACTCTCAATATCCCGATCACATACCGGGCAGCGTTTCTCATATTCGACTGGTGATTTACATTCTTCATGCAGCTGGCGCAGTTTGATGTCCTTATTCTCTGTTGCTGCATGCAGTTTCACCGGAATATTCACAAGTCCGAAGCTGATGGTCCCTTTCCACATCGTGTGCATCCCGCTCACTCCTTTTTCCTATAGGTTTCACGAGATCCATGAAAAATATGTTTCTTCTCTATGGATAAACTACATAAAAAACCTAACCTATTCAACTAAATGGCAGGGTTGTGAAAGAAAAGTGAATAGAAAGGAGGAGATATGGAAATGAAGCCGATGCTTTTGACAGGGACGGCAGAACTCCCTGAGGGAGATGAGTGGGTATATGAAGTGAAGTATGATGGTTTCAGAGCTATTCTCGATGCAAGCGTAGAAGGGGTCAAGCTTTGGAGCCGGAATGGAAAAGATATGAGCGAAAGATTTCCAGAAATCGTTCAGATGGACATTCCCAAAAACCTTCTCCCTTTTATTCTTGATGGCGAGTTAGTGATTTTGAACACTCCTTTTCAGGCAAACTTCGAAGCCTTACAAACAAGGGGAAGAATGCGTAATAAAGAAAAGATTCAAACTTCTTCTAAACGAAGGCCTGCTACCTTCATAGCTTTTGACAAAATTGAAAAAGGTGCTATTCCTCTATTAACAAGAAAAGAAAACTTGAAGAAGCTTATCGGAAAGCTAAGGCACCCCCAAATTAAATGTATTGATGTATATGAGGAAATAGAGGACATCCTAACCATCGCTGAGCTGCACTTAGCTGAGGGGATCATTGCAAAAATGAAAAAGAGCAAGTATCAGCCTGGTGACCGAGTAAGACAGTGGTTGAAATGGAAACAATGGAGGACAGTCTCTGGCTTTTTACAACAGTACGACTCTGAGAATGGGTATTACGATATAGGATTATATAAAGACGAGAGCCTTCTCCCTCTTGGAAAGTTTAAACATGGCCTGACAGATGAAGAGAGTGAGACACTTCGTATGTTCTTCAAAGAACATGGAAGAAAGAAAAAAGACACATGGCATTTAGATCCCGGCACGTGTGTAGATGTTCATTGTCTAAATGCAGAGGAAGGGGAACTTCGTGAACCCCTCTTCCACAAATTCCGGTTTGATCTTACTCCTGAACATTGCACAGAAGCTAAGAAGCAGTGGGATCTATCCTTGTTTCCTGCTGATTTTGAGCCGACCAATCTGGATAAACCTTTATGGAAGGGTATTGCTAAACAGGATTTTCTCGTTTACATCCGTCAATTAGCATCTCACATGATCCCGTTCCTAGAGGAAAAGAAGTTAACATTGATCCGTTACCCTGATGGAATTTACGAAGAATCCTTTTACCAAAAACATTACCCCGACTATGCCCCGGATTTTCTGAAAATGTGGATGGAGGACGGAGAGCCGTTTATCATTTGCGACCACCTCCACTCTCTTCTTTGGCTTGCCAACCAGGGTGCACTGGAATACCATCTCCCCTTTGAAAAGGCTGGTGGTCAAAAGCCCGATGAAATAGTTCTGGATTTGGATCCAAAAGATCGAAGTCATTTCAGTAAGGCCATTACGGCTGCTCAATTATTAAAGCATCTCTTAGACGAGCTTGAAGTCAAAAGCTTTGTGAAAACTTCAGGAAATAAAGGGATGCAGATTCATATCCCTATTCGCGAGGGGGATTTAAGCTATGAGGAGACTAGGAAAATCACTGAAACGTTGGCGAAACTTCTTGTTAACGAAAACCCCGATCTTTTTACAATAGAACGGTTGAAGAAAAATCGCGGAGATCGTTTGTATATTGACTATGTTCAACATGCAGAAGGAAAAACGATCATTGCCCCGTATTCAACAAGAGCTACAGAAGCCGCAACTGTCGCTACCCCGCTTCATTGGAGAGAGGTGGGGGAAGGTTTGCAACCAGAATCGTTTACGATTCAAACAATACCTGACCGAATAGCTGAATATGGGTGCCCTTTTTCTATGTATGAACAGGCCAGAGACGAGCAGCCCATTCAAAAATTGAGACAATTGCTTCGATAGCTTGTCGAATATTGCCCGGGAAATGGTGAAATTAAAAAGCCAGTCAACTACAAATGAAAGGCTGCCGGTCGTCACCAGCAGCCTTTCTTAATATTTCTATTCGGATAATGTTTTACTTCGCTCACGCAGTTTGAACTTTTGTAATTTCCCACTCGCGTTACGAGGGAGTTCATCTACAAATTCATAACGTCTCGGCCGTTTGTAGCGGGCAAGCCTGTTTCCTGAAGTACAGAACTCATCCAGTTCTTGCTCGGTGACGCCACTGTCCTTTTTGACAATGTAGGCGACCACCCTTTCTCCCCACAAGTCATCTGGTTCACCAACAACGGCTGCATCCATGACTGCAGGATGATCGAACAAAGCATCTTCGACTTCTCTTGAGTAGATATTTTCACCGCCTGATATAATCATGTCTTTCACACGGTCACTGACCCAGAGGTATCCATCTTCATCGAACGATCCAATGTCACCTGTATGATACCAACCTTTGTACATAGCTTCTTCTGTCGCTTCCGGCCTATTGTAATATCCCTTCATCATGCTGGGCCCTCGTACAATAATTTCCCCGAGTTCTCGAGGTTTACATATCTCTTCGGGCTCGGCAGGACCATGCTCATTCGTTCTCACCACGCGCACTTCATGGTTCAGCAACGCTCTTCCTGCCGACCCTGCTTTCGTAACCTGTTCTTCTTCCGTAAGGGCGGTAATTGCCGGTCCCATCTCCGTCATACCATAGGCCTGTAAAAGTTGAACACCTAAAGACTCATGCAACTTCAACGTCAAAGCAGGGGCCATAGGTGCTCCTCCATAAAGACCTTGCCTCAACGTCTGGAAATCCTCTTTCGTGAATTCCTCTTGCAGCATCATGTTCCACATCGTCGGAGCTGCAAAGAACGAGGTGATCTGCTCCTCCCTGACCGTTCCAATCACTTCAGGCGCATCGAAGTGGTGCATCAGGACGTTTGTCGCTCCAATCATTACTCTCGGAAAGAACGCGCAATGGAGCTCAGCACAGTGGAAAATCGGGGCGACCGTCAGTCCCCGGTCTTCTTCTGTCAGTCTCAAACAAGCGGTCATGATGAGCGCTTGGTCGACCATATTTCTATGCGTATGGATGACCCCTTTCGGAAGCCCCGTCGTTCCGGAAGTGTACATGATGGCATAAGCGTCGTTCTCATCCAGTTCACACACAGGTCGTTCAGTTGTCACTCCATCAATTCGTTCATAATAGTTCATCGCATAAGGCAGGTTTTCTTCATCGATAGACCAGAACTCAATACTCGGCATCTCTTTTGCAACTGGAGCGATTTGAGCAGCCGTCGCTTTTTCAAACACAACCACCTTCGGATCAGCGTCTTTCAAAATGAACTCGATTTCCTTTTCCATAAGACGGAAGTTCACCGGATTAAATACCGCCCCAATCTTCATACAGGCAAACAGCACCGTCGCATATTCAGCTGTGTTAAAAAGGACCGTCGATACTTTATCCCCTTTTCCCACCCCCGAGGCCTTCAGCGCATTCGCAGTGCGGTTGACTTCCTGGTCCCATTCTCCGTATGTCCAGCGTGTACCAAGCCGTAGATCCACCAATCCTTCCTTATCTGCGTACTTCGCCACCGTATGCTCAAACATACTCTTAAGTGTTGGTCCCATTCCTCATCGACTCCTTTTGATTTTTAATAAAATCCTATTTGCCAACGTGCTCGATCCACCATGAGCTTCCTGAACGATCAACTATTGGAGTGCTTCATCCAGATTTTTCTGTGTAAAAATTAAAGCGTCCTTTCCTCACCTTCTAAGTACGGGAACCTTACCTGCCTGGGTAACATTTACTTGGGTTGTAACCGAATCGCTCCGTCTAGACGGATCACCTCCCCATTAAGCATCGGATTATCTAAAATGCTTAAAGCTAATTTCGCATACTCATAAGGCTTTCCTAATCGAGAGGGGAACGGTGTAGCTTTACCCAGGGTATCCCTCGCTTCTTCAGGGAGCTGTTCAAACATTGGAGTTTCAAACAACCCTGGTGCAATAGCCATTACGCGGATGCCATGACGGGCAAGTTCCCTTGAGAGCGGCATCGTCATCGCGGCGACGCCACCCTTAGACGCACTATAAGCCGCCTGACCGATTTGACCTTCATAAGCCGCAATCGATGCTGTGTTAATGATGACACCCCGCTCACCATATTCATTTGGCTCATTTTGCTGCATTTTTTCAGCAGCCAGACGGATGACATTGAATGTACCAATCAGGTTCACTTCAATGATCTTAGAAAAAGACTCCAGGCGGTGCGGGCCATTCCTTCCAACCACTTTTTCACCTGTTACGATGCCAGCACAGTTGATGACGGTGTTTACCTGACCAAAGGTTTCTACAGCCGTTTGGAGCATGTGTTCAATTTCATCAGCGGAAGTAACATCCACTTTGGCAAAGAGTACAGAAGAGCCTAATTCTTCTGCAAGTACCTCGCCTTTGTCTGTGTTTTGGTCTGCAACCACCACTTTCCCACCATTTCTTGCAATCTTCCTCACCGTCGCTTCTCCAAGGCCCGATGCCCCGCCTGTCACAATGGCTATCACATTTTTAGCATCCATCGCTATCCCTCCAGCCTTTCAATGACCGTGCCGTTCGCCATTCCGTGTCCTTCACAGATGGCAAGCAGGCCGTACTTACCTGCTGTCCTTTCTAATTCATGAACGAGGGTGGTCATAAGCTTGGCTCCTGTAGCACCTAACGGGTGACCAAGCGCAATGGCTCCACCATTCACATTCAGCTTTTCATGTGACACACCCGTCTCTTTCATCCAAAACATAGGCACAGGGGCAAAGGCTTCATTCACTTCAAAAAGATCGATATCTTCAAGACTCAGCCCGGATTTTTGTAAAGCTTTATATGTAGCAGGGACCGGACCTGTCAGCATTAATGTCGGGTCGGAACCAACGACAGCTCTCGAGACAATACGAAAGCGAGGCTTCAATCCAAGTTCTTCTGCTTTCTTCCGTGACATTAAGAGCACAGCTGCAGCTCCATCACTAATTTGACTCGCATTTCCTGCGGTGATTTTTCCGTTTTCCTGAAAAACGGTTTTCAGAGTGGCGAGTGTTTCAACTGACGTACCTGCTCTTGGCCCTTCATCTGTTTTGATGACATTGGAATCACCTGCGGTCACAGGCATGATTTCTTTTTCAAACCGGCCTTCATCGATGGCCATTAACGCCCTTCGATGACTTTCCGCTGCATAAGCATCAAGCTCTTCCTTACTCAACTGCCACTTGTCTGCAATTCTTTCTGCTGAATGACCTTGATTAATCATCTCGTACTTTGACGTCAACCGTTCGTTAAAAGATGTCCCTTGCATGTTTGAGAACATCGGCACTCGTGACATGCTTTCCACGCCGCCTGCAATGACAACATCCATGTCCCCACACGCAATAGCTTGTGAAGCGAAATGGATCGCCTGTTGACTTGATCCACATTGTCGATCGAGGGTTACTCCAGGGACTTCCATTGGGAATCCAGCAGTCAAGGCAGCAATTCTGGCGATATCTCCCGCCTGCTCCCCCACCTGACTCACACAGCCAGCGATAACATCTTCCACCTCTACAGGGTCGAGAGAAGCTCGTTCTACCAGTTCCTTAAGTACATCTGCCAAAAGGATATCCGGCCTGATTTCGCTGAGACCTCCATTCCTTTTGCCCACAGGGGTTCTTACCGCTTCTACGATGACCACTTCATTCATAACTTTTCCTCCTATACTAAGCCCATCTTTTTGGCAATGATTGTTTTCATAATTTCATTGGATCCCGCATAAATCGCCGTGACTGGTGCATCACGGAACCTTCTCGCAATTTCATACTCTTCCATATATCCATATCCACCGTGAAGGTGCATACATTCCATTGCTACCTTTTTCACCAGGTCGGTCGTCCACCACTTGGACATCGACACCTCTTTGACAACGTCCTCCCCGTTCATATGCGCCTCGATTGTACGGTCCAGAAATGTCCTTCCAATCTCAACTTCCGTTTGTAGTTCAGCTAGTTTGAATTGAGTATTTTGAAAAGAGGCAATAGACTTCCCAAAAGCTTTGCGCTCCTTTACATAAGCAACCGTCAACTCAAGCATCCGTTCACATGCTGCAATGGCACCAATACCTACGATCAAACGCTCCTGTTGCAGCTGGTTCATTAAATAATAGAAACCTTCGCCTTTTTTACCAAGAAGGTTATCCTTGGAAACGGCTGCATCTTCAAAAATTAATTCTGAAGTATCCTGACTGTTCAGGCCGATCTTCTCGAGCTTCCTCCCTCGTGAAAAACCGGAAGTGTCTCTCTCAACGACCATCAGACTGATTCCCTTATACGCTGGAGACGCATGGGGATCCGTTTTACACACCACCACTACCAAATCCGCATGAATTCCATTGGTAATGAACGTTTTTTCCCCATTCATTGTAAATCCTTGGTCAGATTCTATTGCTGTCGTCTTTATTGAAGCAAGATCCGATCCTGCTCCTGGTTCTGTCATCGCGATTGCGGTAATACATTCTCCTGTTGTACATTTTGGCAGCCATTTTTTCTTTTGTTCTTCTGTTCCATAAGCTTCCAAATAAGGAACGACTATATCGTTGTGTAAACCAACCCCAATCAATCCCGTCCCTACTTTTTCCATTTCTTCGTTGATGACAACGGAATAGCCGAAGTCTGCTCCAAAACCGCCATATTCCTCGTCGAGCCAAGGACATAGATACCCCTGTTCTCCAAGCTTTCTCCAGAAATCCCGGGGAACTTCTCCTGCCTTTTCCCAGTCATCATAATAGGGGTACGCTTCTTTTTCTAAAAACTTCCTTAAAGACTGACGGAGTATTTCATGTTCTTCTGTTATGTAAGATGCCTTCATTATCTTCCTCCCTGAACATTCTTCGCTCTATTGGATGTAATTCTCTCTTTATTCCTCCCTTTCCTGCCACAAACAGAAAACGCTTACATTTTTATGTATTTAGAAGGATTTCGACATCGTCCATGACTATAACCATCCATCACAGTGCGAAAATTGGATATTTAACTAAATGGCAGGTTTCTTTAAGACTCAGTTTCGAGACTTTACGGGGTTCGTTGCCCGGATTGAGCGTCAGGGGTGGCTGGGAAGCTACTCGCTTTCCTGCGGGGATGACGGCAAGCCTCCTCGTGCTTCGCACTGTGGGGTCTTGCCAGCCAATCCATTCCCGCGGGAGTCTCGCAGCTTCCCAACCACCCCAATCGATGTATGAGTGTAACGAACCCCTTTACCAAGTTTGATGGTCTTCTACTATCCAACTGTTAGGGGGAAAAGCGCTCTGGATTAGGCTTTTCTGTGCTAGGGGAGGCGTTCTTTCATCCATTTCTAATAATCATACGAGCTGTCCTTATCGTAGTGGTTTCGAGAA
>NZ_JAYLVQ010000030.1:0-12615 GCF_035818575.1 Halobacillus sp. HZG1 | reverse complement strand
GTGGGGGAGTGGCGAGCTTCCTCGGGCTACGCCCTGCGGGATCTCGCCGATCTCCTTTCTCCCACGGGAGTCTCGCAGCTTCCCAACCACCCCATACGAAAAAGGGTGAGAAACGAACCCCTTTGCCCAGTATGAGTGCCTTTCATAAATCCAGAATCTATTGTGGTAAAGCGCTCTATAACAGGCTTTATAATTCCAAATGCGGTTGGATAATTCATGTTGCTTCACTTTCCTTAGGAGTAAAAGATTCCCTTTCCTGGAAGTGGTTTCGAAATACTTATATGGCAAAGGGGCGGAGGGGGTTGGCGAGACTCCTGCGGGAAAAAAGTGCAGGGTGAGACCCCACAGGACGCAGTCCGAGGAGGCTCACCGCGCTCCCGCGGAAAGCGAGTCATCCCCCGCAGCCCCAACCCACTACACAAACGTCTCGAAACTGAGATTTCAAGAAAAGGGAGCTTAAGTTGGAGTAAAGTGATTAAGATCATAAAAATGTCCAGAGCGCTAGGCTCTGGACATTTTTATGTTGATTATTCTCCTGAAGCTTCGATTTCTTCAAGAAGCTTATCAAGGACTTGTCCGTCTACTGTAGATACATCACTACGGTAGAAGTCGCGGACAGGGAGCGCTTTTTCTTTGAACGCTTCGCGCTGTTCGTCAGTCAATTCGATAATTTCTGTTGGGGTTTCGGTATCATTCTTGATCGTTTCCAGGTACTCTTCATTTTGTTTCTTCTGTTCGTCGAATACCCAGTCCTGCATTTCTTTAACGGTCTCATCCACCATTGTTTTCATTTCTTCGTCGAGCTCAGCATACCAGTCTGTGTTGACTGTCGTCATGGCTACATAATTGTTGTGTTTAGACAGTGTCATGTAATCCTGTACCTCATTGAAAGATGCATCCCCAATGAAGAAGATCGGGTTTTCCTGCCCTTCCACTGTACCTCTATCCAATGCCGTATAAAGCTCTGACCAACTCATTGGAGTAGGATCTGCTCCGTACGCCTCATAGGATTTAAGGATCAAAGGAGACGTTTGTGTACGCATTTTAAAGTTTTCAAAGTCTGCAGGTTTTTCAATCGGCTTGCTGGATGTCCACTGCATCGCACCCTCGGTCCAGTAAGCTAATGGCGAAATGCTATGTTCTTCATACAATTCGCGTAGATCTGTATTTAGGGCTTCACTATCATTTAAGATTTGTTGTGTCTTTTCTACACTATCAGGGAAAAGGAAATGCAAAGCAAAGATTTGCCCCTCTTTTACCATGTTCCCTGTAAAGCCAGGAGACATAATCGCCATCTGTACGGTTCCGTTTTGAAGCTGCTCTACTTGGTCAGTCTCACTCCCAAGTCCACCAAATTCATAAACATCAATGTTTACGGCACCATCAGATTTTTCGTTCATACGTTTAGCGAATTCTTCGGCGTATTCATATTGAACCTGTCCATCCACTTCTTCTGTTACGAACTTCCAATTGTAGTTTTCTCCACCATCACCATCGGCACTGCCGTCATCACTTCCACCACAGGCAGCAAGAATCAGACTGAGCATGATTAGCGATAGGATTGTTAGTAAACTATTTTTTCTAAAGATAACAATGACCTCCCCTATTTTTGTATATCTGCTTCCACTCTCACTTTAAAGAAGTATGAGTGAAAGTTCCTCAAAGAATATTAATAACACTGAAATGGCAAACATCATTAGAATATATGGCGGTGTGCCTTTGATGACCTCTAAATACGGTTTATTGAATACCGCACTGGCTGTAAAGATATCCACACCGAATGGAGGCGTAGCTGAGCCTAAGGCTGCTTGGAATGTAATCACAACCCCCAAATGGATAGGGTCTACTCCGGCGCTCATAGCTGCAGGGTAGAAAATCGGAGTCAATATCAAAATAACCACGATAGGATCCACAAACATACATCCAATGAAGAAAAAGATCGTTACCATCAGGAGAACGTAAACAGCACTAGGATCTGAGCCAAGTACTGTTTCTGTAATCATTTGCGGAATTCGCGCGAATGATATGACCCACGTAAAAGCTTGTCCACCGGCTACAAGTACAAAGACGGCAGATGTTACTAAACCAGTAGAACGTGCAATTTTGGGCAGTTCTTTTATATGTACAGAACGGTAAACCAGCACTTCCAGAACAAAGGCATAAAGGACAGACATACCCGCTGCCTCTGTCGGGCTAAATAAGCCCGTATAGATTCCACCGATAATTAAAACAGGGAACCCCAATGGAAGCAGGGCTTTTTTAGTCATTTGCAGCCTCTCGCTCCATGAGGCTTTGTTAGCCAATGGAATATCCGCCATCTTTGCATAGATGACACTGTAGATGGAAAAACACAAGAAGACGATTACGCCCGGGATAATTCCTGCGATAAACAAATCCCCCACGGATGTTCCGGATACCAATCCGTATATAATCATCCCGATACTCGGGGGGACTAGTAAAGCGACATCACTGGAATTGATGATCAACGCCATCGCTGTCGGGTCTTTGTAGCCGATTTTCAGCAGGCGCTCTCTCATCGGTTTACCGATGGCTACCACAGTCGCCTGTGTAGATCCGGATATCGCACCGAACAGGGTACATGCAGCTGCCGTTGTAACTGCATAACCCCCTCGTATATGGCCAATAAAAGATCCGATAAAATCCAACAATCGATTGGAGGTTTTTCCTGTCGTCATAATATCCGCTGCAAAAATGAACAACGGTACTGCAAGAAGTACATAAGGTTCTATACCTGTAGAAAACTGTTGCATTAAAATCATAGGATCCAAATTCGGAAAGTATATGAACATTATGACCAATGGTGCCACCATCAATGGAATCATCATTGGAAAGTTCAATAAAAGAAGGATCACCATAATTATGAGCATTGTCGCTATCATATCGTTACCCTTTCTTCATCATAATTTTTATTACAAGTGCGTTCCTTCTAGTTCATTTGTTTTTTCATCGTTATAATCCTTTGCATCCGTTCCTAAATACACTTCATCCCGGTGCTTAATATTGATCCATGCATTTCTCAGAAACTGAATGCCCCCAAGTAAAAATCCGATGGGGATGAAAAGATACAAATAATAAGCAGGCATTTCCAATGCCGATGTCACTCTGCCAGATTCATAGACATCGATGACGTACAACCCTGAATAATAGGCAAGTACAAATAGTACCGCTGCGGTCCCTAAAGGAATAAACACAGCTAATACCTTTCTCACTTTGAAAGGGGCCAGATCATAGAAAGCGGACATGCTTATATGGCGTCCTTTCCTTGCTGCGTAACTGATCCCCATGAATGTTGCTACTACAATCGCTATTTGACTTACTTCGTCTGCGAAAGGGGGTGAATAGCTGAACAGCGCCCTGCTCAACGCTTTCCCTACGACCATTAAAGCAATGATGATGACCGCATAACTTAATATGAATTCTTCGATTTTCAGAATGATTTTGTCTACTACCTTTAATACATTCAACTATGTAATCCTCCTAAATGATTGATGTAGTAGTTTTTGGGTCAATTACTAAACATAATACCGAAATCGACCCCTTTCACTCAAATCAGTTTACACAGAATTTTTCGTCTATTTTATGTAAATTTTACATTCTAAGGAAGTTGCAATAGCAGGATGCTTATATCTTCCATATAGCTCACTATTGATGCTGAATGCTCCAATTTCACTATTACATTTTCCTTATTTTGTAAAATTATATACAATCGAATCCCCGATTCTTTCATATCCAATTTTTTTATAAATCGAATTCGATGTAGAATTGGCGAGATCCGTGTACAAAGAACAAAAAGAGTAGCCACTCTTCAACAGTCGATCTGTCAGATGCCAAACAGCATGGGAGGCATATCCATTCCTTTTGTACTGATCCGGTGTAAACACAGCATTGATTGTGGCTCCATTTTTCGTTGTTCGTGCCCGGCTTGCCATGGAAACAGCTTGTCCATCAACGATCCATAAGTGAAGACGTTGATCCTCAATCAGACTCTCAGCCAATTCTTTCGCGCGGCCGCCCACATGGGCCTCTCCTGTTTCCTTTCCATACTGCTCCAACCATTTTTCTACAAGAAACTGATGAGAGGCATCGGCTTCAATCAAGTGACCCCTTTGTTTTCGGATCATCTTCAACTGATCCAATCTGAATATTCCCTGCTCCATCTGCAATTCCGCTTCCTGCCCAGTAAGGCGCTTCCATTCTCTTATGAAAAATTCCACCGCCTTCCGTTCGCCAAGTACTCCAGGGACCTCATGCCCTTCCTTAAGCAAATAACGGACAAAGCTAACAATATGATCAGGCTCCCAATGGTCGATTGAAGGAATAATCCATAAATGCGGCGGTGTTCTCATGGACATGAACGCAGGCTTTCCATTCTCCTGAAAGCTGATTAAGTGACAAGCTTCTTTCCCTTGAGAATTTTTCAGGCGATCTAAAATTCCTAAAGGCAGGTTGTTTTCCGCCTCCTTTGCCAATAGCAATGGCTCCACTCGTTCAAGGAACTTGCCTGGGTCGTGTTCATACATTATAGTCATCTAAGAGTCCCCTTTTCATTTTTGCTTCAAAACCTTTTTTTGATAAAATTCTGAATAAGATGAAATTTTCTTAACATTATACGTCTTTGGGACAAGGAGAACAACATAAAGAAAGGAAGATTGAACCATGACTAAAAAAGAAATCCAAGACCAAATTGCCTTCTTAAAATCTGATTATATTCGTATTCAAGGAGATTTAGATAAGCTTGAAGCTGCGGGAGGTAATATTCAAAATGCCGAGAAACAGCTGGCTAGGATGGAAGAAGAGTTAAAAGAACTAAATAAGCAATTAGCTCAGGCAGAGCAATAAAAAAGACGGAGGAAACTGCTTTCCTCCGTCTTTTCTTATTTAGATTTCTTTTGATTTTCTTTGTTTTCTTTATCTTTCCGCTGCCCTTCCAGTTTTTCCTGAATTTTTTCAAATTCTTTACTTGGAGGCATTAAAGAAACAATGACATCCCCGTTTTCAGCCTTATACTCCATGTCCGGAGTGAAAAACTCCACTTTTCCTGAGGCTCTTTTCGCAAATAGAAGCATCGCGTGTTGATCCATATTCTTCATATAGTCTTTAAAAGTGTACTGTTCTGTGATCGTCGTCTTTCGGAATACGTAGCCATTTTCTACTCTGGCGTTCAATTCTTCCCAGGAGGCCCCTTCTTCAAATAGGACCCTCCCTCCAATCGTATGCACAAGATCCTCCAAATCATCCCCTTCTCTATTACTTAAACTAAGTTGGAAGGAGTTGTTTCGCCCGAATTCCGGTACGAAAGTCGTGCAAACGAGAGCATTGTATGAATCTAATTCTGTAGCGGCAACGAGATACTCATAAGGTGTCATATCCAAATAATACTCGGTCTGTTCAGATAAGATTTCCCCGTGATAGGATTCAATGCCTCGGGAACGAGCACGAGAGAGTCTTTCCCAGGAGGAGTCCGTAAGAAGCACGGGAATTTTAAGCTCCTCCAAAGTCTTGGCAAGACCTGTGGTGAACACACTTCCGCCTGCGATGAGGACTCCCGGCGGCCCCTCCATGGATAGTCCTAACTTTTTCGCCAGCCAGCCAATAGAGAAACCATGAGCCACAACGGTAGTGAATACAAGCGCGAAGGTCAATGAGATGAGAATTGAAGCATCCTCGAACCCTTCCTCCAAAAGCACACTCGCGAAATAACTGGCAACCGTAAGCGCGACAATCCCTCTTGGTGCAATCCATCCAACGAGGAGCTTCTCTGATTTAGATAAATCCGTCCCCATAGTGGATAGAAAAATCGACAACGGGCGGACGATAAACAGCATTAAAGCTACAAACCCGATAATTTGTATGTTGAAAATTTCTACCAAGGTCTCGACTGTCAGGGAAGCGGTCAACATGACAAAAATGGTAGAGATCAATAATAAGGATATATTCTCTTTAAAGTGTCGCATATCTGCAATGGACGAGATATGCATATTCGCAAGCGTCATCCCCATCGCTGTTACAGATAACAGACCTGTTTCATGCATAATTTCATCAGCAATCGTAAAACAAGCAATAACCACAGCAAAGACGGCTGGTGATTTAAGGAACTCAGGGATGTACCCTGTTTCGAACATCCAGCCGACGCCTTTTCCGCAAACCCACCCCAGGAATACAGCAAAGGCAGAAGCGGCAAAGAACATCAATAAAGCAGAAGGATCATTGTTGGTCAGGAACAGGATAATCTCGAATGCAAAAACCGCCAGTAAGGCGCCAATCGGATCGACAATAATCCCTTCCCATTTCAGGATTTTAGCTGGGCGCGGTTTTAACTTTGCCTGACGTAATAAAGGCAAAATCACTGTCGGACCGGTAACAATGAATAATCCCCCGATTGTAAAAGCCACAGCCCAGGACAAACCCGCCACATAATGAGCGGCCAACGAACCTAATATCCAGCTTAAAAATGCACCGAATGTGACAATCCTGAACACTGGCCGACCTAAGCCTTTCACTTCCTTCATATCCAGATTCAAACTTCCTTCAAAAAGGATGACGGCAACAGCTAGTGATATTATTGGTTTATAAAGTTCCCCGAAGTCCTGCTCAGGGTTCATGAGGCCCAGTACCGGTCCCGCTAAGAGACCGGCGATGGACATGACTACAATCGCAGGCAGTCGAAAGCGCCAGGCGACCCATTGAGAACCTACGCCGAGAAACCCCACTAACATCAGTTGTAATAGTAACGAATCTATCATTAAACAGTCTCCTTCTGTAAGGTGTATGTACGACCCTCGAGTAATATAGACATATTCTATATGCCTCTCCCTCATCTGTAAACTAAATTGTCTGTAAAATATTACCCTTACATTAAACCTTCTACCCATTTGCTCCCGATTGTGGAAGTGTCTGTTTCAAGATATCTGGTTTTCGTCACCCGGGTGAGCGCAGGGGGGCCGGGAAGTTACTCGCTTACCTATCACCCCATTCGATATCGTGAGAAACGAACGCCTATACTAAAGTGGATTTTTCCACCATTCAAGTATTAGAGCTAAAAACGCTGCATCAAGCTTTTACGTACTCTGGAGAAGTATGGTTTCGATAATCTTCCATAGCAAAGGGACGGAAGCCGAGGAGGCTCAAAAGAATAGAGGAAGTACGATTAAGTTCGGCACGTCCTGTGCCAACATCGAACGACCTCACTTCCTGTGGTCCCCGCGGAAAGCGAATTATTCCCTGAACCACCCATCCACATAACAAAAGTCTCGAAACCGGACCGTCAATAACCCCGCCATAGTGTTGAATAAATCCTTATTTTGTAAGGGAATCACACAAAAAATGGGATGGTAATCATAACCTTTTAAATTTTCTAAAAAAATAATTGACAGAAAGGTGTGACATTGATAGTATTACGGCGGTGCGTTAATCTCATTCACTTTTTAACAATGAAAATCATGCAAAACCCTAGATTATTGCCGCTCACCTTTTGGATAAGAGCGCTTTTTTTACGCAAAATATACAGACATCTATGAGGAGGAGCCAGTATGAAAGCAAGAGACACCATCTTTATTGGATTCACGTTGTTCGCTTTGTTTTTCGGTGCTGGAAACTTGATCTATCCTGTTTCCCTCGGTATTGAATCAGGAACATCCTACTTTCCTGCTATTTTCGGTTTTGTCATTACTGGTGTAGGGTTACCTATTGTAACAGTAGCTGCTATATCACTTGTACGTAACGGTGCTGTACAATTAGCTGGACGTGTACACCCGATGTTCGGAATATTATTTACATCGATGGTCTACCTTGTCATTGGACCTTTCTTTGCCATCCCAAGGGCAGCAAACGTTGCCTTTGAAACAGGCATCGTTCCATTTACGAACGGCAAATCGTTGACATTATTCATTTTTACGGTCTTATTTTTTATACTCGTTTATTGGCTCAGCCGCAATCCATCTAAACTCGTGGATCGCGTAGGACAAATTTTGACCCCTACTTTGTTCCTGGCTATCCTTGGTCTTGTCATTGGAAGCTTCTTTCTGCTTGATGGTCCCATCCAACCAGCAGGAGAAAAGTATCAGGCACAACCTTTCTTTACGGGATTTATTGAAGGTTACTTGACCATGGACGCCATTGCTTCTCTTGCTTTCGGTATTATCGTTGTTTCATCCTTCCGTGATCGCGGAGTTACGGATCCTAAAACGTTAACCGCCCGCACATTAAAAGCAGGGTTAGTGACAGCTATCGGCCTGACCACTGTCTATGTAGCGATTGGTTGGATCGGTGCTAGAATGGCAACAGAAGGGTCTTATGATAATGGAAGTGCCATCCTTGCCGGCGCTGCACAAATCATGTATGGAGATATAGGTACGCTCTTACTTGGTTTAATTGTAGGACTTGCCTGTTTGACGACCTGTATCGGTTTGACTGTCGCCTGTGGGCAGTTCTTTTCAAAACGTGTACCAGGGCTTACTTATAAGCACGTCACCATTATAGTTACGCTGATCAGTTTCGCTATATCCAATATCGGATTGAATCAAATCATTGCTTATTCCGTCCCAGTGCTTGTGTTCGTTTATCCAATCACGATTGTTCTCGTTGCCCTTACTTTCATGAGCCCACTCTTTAACCACTCGCCTTATGTGTATAGAGGAGCTATTTTGTTGACTGCGGTCATAGGGGTATATGACGGACTCGTTGCTTTTGGAGCCGATGTTTCTGCCATCGAACCATTGATTAGTCAACTTCCTTTATTCGAATTGAATTTAAGCTGGGTCCTCCCTGCCTTTATCGGAGGAGTCATTGGACTTCTTTTTGATTATTTTAAAGGACAGCCTCGTCATAAAGAAAGCTTTCAGAACGGTTAACGTATGAAAATCCCTCTCCAAGGTGGAGAGGGATTTTTTTAATGGTCCAGAAGCGTCACACTGACTTTCACATCAAGGTTCTGGCCACCGCCTCGATAGACTCCTTGAAGTGGACTGACATCAGCATAATCTCTTCCAGTACCAATTCTAATATGCTGTTCTAATGCTTCGACATTGTTGGTAGGGTCCAAACCAATCCATCCGATTCCGGGCACCATCACTTCCACCCACGCGTGCGTGGCCGCATCTCCAACAAGAGCTGAATCTTCCCCAACATAAAGATAACCACTCACATAACGTGCAGGTACTCCCTGCGACCTTAAGACCCCAATCATAATATGGGCAAAGTCCTGGCACACCCCAGACCTTAATGGCCATGATTCGTAGGCCTTAGTATTGACCTGGGTCGTGGTTGTATCATAGCGGATCAATTGATTGATATACTCCATCAATCTTAAAGAAAAGCGGATAGGGTCCTTTGCGTCTCCGACTTCATTGATAATCTCCTCATGTTGTTCTTTATACAGGAAAGTGTACGGGGTTTCGTTTAAGTAAGCCAGATAGTGATGACGAAAAAGCTCCGAATGAAAGATTGTCTGCATTTCCTCCGAACATTCAATCATACGAATAAATGGACTTTTTTGTATACTGACCGTCGATATTGTTTTTAATGTTAAATGTTCATGCTTCTCCGGTATAAAGAAGGTTTCCACATGGTTCCCCCAGAGATCAATATGTTCCTTCGTCATCGACCCTGGAGTAATTTCAGTCCGGTAAGCCAGGAGCCTCTGACATTCATCCGTCCTTGGTTTCAGACGAATATGATTCATGCTCTGATCGACAAAGTTTTCATAATAAAACGTATTCGTGTGCTCAATTTGAAATTTCACTGCTTATTCCTCCTGGATAGCCTTTACTTGACGTGAACAGGTTCAATCAAATAGTACGTTTGGGAGAACATGCGGCTGAGCGTCATGCACCGATCCTGGAAATGATCGAGAAATGACATCAGCTCATTCATATCCATTTCCTCTATATTCGTGCTCGTAATTTCATCTTGGATGAGCTCAAGCATTTGAAAAAGATCTTCAGAATAATGGGATATTTTCCCACTTTCCAGTTTGTTGACCGCTTCAAGTACATGGTTCATGCAATAACGAATGGACCTTGGGAACGTCCCTTCTTTAATCAAAAAGCTTAGGACGTGCTTGGATTCCATCGTAGGCGGGTGTTCCTTAATATAGGCATCATAACCGTTTAAAAACTGTAGAGCTGTCAGCCAATAATAATAGTGATCTGTTGGAACATCCGCCTCTTTTCTGTTTTTCTCACACGTCACATTCAATATTCTGGCCGTTTTTTCAGCTCGCTCCAGCCATTTCCCCACTTTAATGAACGTGTAGGGAGTGCCACGGCTCATACTGGACTCAATGACTCCTTGGGATGTCATCGAAGTTTTGATCACACGATCCAGGTAGTCCTGCGTATGCTGCCTCGTATTCGGAAGCTCCTGCCATTCTTTTTGATCCAAATGAAAAGCATTTAACACTTCCCAAAGTTCTTCAGGAAGAATATCTCTTGTCGAACGGGCATTTTCACGGGCAAAGTTCATGCAATTCATCAGAGAATTCACGTTAAATGGACTAATGGTCAAGTACTGAATCAAGGTCTCCCTGTCCATACGATCATACAGATTGTAGTAATCTTTTGCAGAAGCACACACTTCCACAATCTCTTCCCAATCACGATCTGCGGACTCCTGGTTTTGAGCCTCCAGCATATGGATGAGCTGAACACGAAGTACCCTGGCGTTGTTTTCGGCTCTTTCTATGTTTCTCGACATCCAGTAAAGAGAATCGGCTACACGACTAAGCATGTTGATCACCACTTTCTGTCAAAATCCACGTATCTTTCCCTCCTCCTCCTTGAGAGGAGTTCACTACAAGAGAGCCTTCTTTGAGGGCTACTCGGGATAATCCTCCAGGAAGGACATTCGTCTTTTCTCCATTCATTACAAACACACGTAAATCCACATGGCATGGATAAAATCTACCTTCCTGATAAGCAGGAGCCCTTGATAGTTTAATGGTCGGTTGAGCGATATATTGATGAGGGTTCTCTATGATTTTCTTTTTGAATGCCTCCCGTTCACTTTCGTCCGATTGTGGACCAATCAGCATATCATATCCACCTGAAGCACCAACATTTTTCACAACCAGTTCATGGATGTGCTCCAGCACATAATCCAGCCTTTCAGGATCACTGAGGAAGTAAGTTTCAACGTTCGGAATGATCGGATCTTCGTCAAGGTAGAAGCGAATCATGTCTGGAACATACACATACATCGCTTTATCATCCGCCACACCATTGCCTATCCCGTTAAGTATTGATACATTTCCTTTTCGATAAGCCCTTAGCAAACCCGAAACTCCGAGAGCAGAGTCAGGGCGGAACGCTTCCGGATCAAGGAAATCATCGTCGATTCTTCTATAAATGATATCTACCCGTTTCAACCCTTTGATGGTTTTCATGTAGACAACATCATCTTTAACAATTAAATCTCTTCCTTCTACCAGTTCAATCCCCATTTGTTGAGCAAGAAAGACATGATCATAATATGCAGAATTATAAATCCCCGGCGTTAATAAAACGGCCGTCGGCGACTTATGAGGGTCTGCGTTGTCCGGCAAGTGGCTGGTGACTGCCTGGTGAAGTTCTGACAACTGGTGCTCCAATGTCTCAATGGAGTGTTGGAAGAACAATTCCGGGTACACTTGTCTCATGACATAACGATTCTGAAAAACATAGGACATCCCTGATGGATTACGCAAATTATCTTCCAGAACACGATACTGACCTTTTTCATCTCTAATTAAATCGACTCCTGCGAGGAAAATATGATTCCTTAGAGGGATGTCTATCCCACTGACCTGCTTGTTGTAGTAATAAGGATTATTTTCAATCAACTCTCTTGGGATGATTCCCGCTTCTACAATTTCCTGGTCATGATAAATATCCTCTAAAAAATGATTGAGTGCAGTCATTCGCTGCTTCATCCCTTTTTCAATCTCATCCCAATCCTGTCTTGGGATAATGATCGGAACGAAGTCAAATGGCATCGTTCTTTCTGTGCCTCCTGTGTGGTTGTACACAGTAAATGTAATCCCTTGCCTAAGAAAATTCAGTTGAGCTGTTTCATGCTTATTCATCAAATCACGTTCTGTAAATTGATTGACCAGCTGATAAAACCATTGGTAGTGCCTTTTCGGAGCACCATCCTGTTTCATCATTTCATCAAAATAAACTCCCGTTTGATAATTAGTTAGCACGACCTCTCCTCCATTTCCTCTTACTACAAATCCTTTACCCTTAGTTTACTCCACTCACTCATAAATTGTAAGAAAATTTACACAACAATTGTCGATTCTTATGAGAGTTACTAAAGTAACTGGCAGGATTGTTGAAGACTCCGTTTCGAGACTTATGCTGAGTGTATGGGGGCTGCGGGGAATAGCTCGCTTTCCGCGGGAGCGCGGTGAGCCTCCTCGGACTGCGTCCTGTGGGGTCTCACCAAGCACTTTCTTCCCGCAGGAGTCTCGCCATTCCCCTCCGCCCTTTGCTATATCAGAGTCTCGAAACCACTACTGGAAAAATCAGCTTGTGTGGTTATGAGAAGTGAATGATGTAAACTCTATCCCATTGACGTTTAGCAAACGCAAATGCTTGATACAACACACTATACGCC
>NZ_JAYLVQ010000029.1:0-38884 GCF_035818575.1 Halobacillus sp. HZG1 | reverse complement strand
AAGGTTCCAATTCTTCCCCCCTAGGCAGGCGTATAGTGTGTTGTATCAAGCATTTGCGTTTGCTAAACGTCAATGGGATAGAGTTTACATCATTCACTTCTCATAACCACACAAGCTGATTTTTCCAGTAGTGGTTTCGAGACTCTGATATAGCAAAGGGCGGAGGGTAATGGCGAGACTCCTGCGGGAAGAAAGTGCTTGGTTAGACCCCACAGGACGCAGTCCGAGGAGGCTCACCGCACTCCCGCGGAAAGCGAGTCATTCCCCGCAGCCCCCATCCACTCAACAAACGTCTCGAAACTGAGACTTCCACAATCCTGCCATATAGTGGAATGTTAATTACGAATTACGCCTTGGATAGGAAGGAAAACTGAGGTGTATTTTTACAAGAAGTTAACTAAATGAAGACAAAAAAAAGCAGAAGCGAGGGAAGCTTCTGCCAAAAAGAGAAAACACCTTGGATGAAAGGGTTTCATTGGTATTCTATCGAAGTATTGTTAACCTTAATTTAATGAAATATTAATTTTCCGTAAACTTCTTAGGAATCTCAACATAAAACGCCGTCCCGACATCCACTTCACTTTCCACATGGATGGTCCCTTCGTGCGCTTCCACGATATGTTTAACAATGGCAAGACCGAGTCCGGTCCCTCCGGAGTTCCTGCTTCTCGCTTTATCCACACGATAGAATCTTTCAAAGATCCGGGATATTTCTTCTTTTGGTATTCCTACGCCATTATCAGTAATTTTAATCGTTACATGGTTTTCTGATTCTTGAAATTCTAATGTAACTTCTCCTTCATCACCTGAATAATTAATGGCATTTGTAAGCAAGTTCATAAACACTTGCTTCAAGCGGCTGGAATCACCCTGTATTTTCGTATTTCCTTGCACGGAAGCATGAAGTTTCACTTGTTTTTGGTCAGCGTGTTGTTCCACAATCGGCAGTAAATCATTTAATAACCGTTGAACTTCAATCTGTTCAACATTTAAAAGGAAGTCATCTCTTTCAAGTTTGGACAATTCCAAAAGGTCTTGAATCAAGGACTGCAGACGACCACTTTCTTTTAAAATGATTTGTAAAAACTGCTCGAGCATCTTTTCATCTTTCATAGCCCCATCAAGCAAGGTTTCTGAAAAGCCACGAATGGAAGTAATAGGTGTCTTTAATTCATGAGATACATTAGCTACGAAATCTTTTCTCATTTGCTCCAGCTGCTTCAGCTCTGATATGTCATGAAATACTAAGACAACCCCTCTCCATTTTCGGTCTTCGCTAAAGATGGGTGCTCCGGTTACCTCCAAGTGTTTCCTGTCGATATTAACAGGCAACACAAATGTTTCGCTTATCGTTTCTTCGAACATATAAATTTTTTGGACGGTTTCGTGAATCGTTGTATAAGGGATAGCATCGTGATACAAATGACCAATAAAATCGTTTTGTACACCTTTAAACGTTTCTAAGAACGCACGATTCGTAAGGAGAATATATCCCTTTTCATCAATGAGTACTAACCCATTGCCCATATTATTAATAACTGCTTCTAACTGATTCTCCTGCATCCCCTTTGTACTCGTCATTTCCTGCAGATTTCTGGCAAGAATATTAATTGACTGGCTTAATTGACCTGCTTCGCCAAAGTGCCCCTCATAAGTTCTTGCTTTATAATTTCCTTTTGCAAGTTGTGTGGCTACATTAGCGGCTGAACGAATAGGGCGAATATATTTAGAGAATACGTTAAACCCAATAACAAAAATGACTAAAAGACCAAGAAGTAACGTAAAACCGATTAAAAGCCAAATATTCTTTGTAATATTGGTCAAAGCTTCCACGGGTGAGAGAAGGATAAGGGTGCCATTTATATCATCTACACTGTTATTCACAGGGTAATAGAAAATATCATCGAGCATTTGCCCTTCATTCACCTGCGAAGTACCACCTTCTACCCTTGCCATGACTTCCTGCTTTTCGTCTTCACTAATGACTGGCACAGCCCCAACTGTATCAATCATTGTTTCTCCTGAATCCGATATAAAAACCATACCTGTATTCAGCTGTTCGCTGAAGTTATACAACTCATCCTGACTTACTTCACGGTCTTCGGTAAATTGATCCAAGTACGTGATGAAATATTGACTTTCCAACTCTACACGTTGTTCAAATATATTAATAAAATAGCCACGAGTCAGCTGCGCAAGGATAATTCCCAGCCCAAGCATGACAATGACCACTAAAACCGCATAGGTCATCAGTGGCCTAGTATTAGAACCCATTTACTTAGGCTCCTCCATTTTATATCCAAGCCCGCGTATGGTTTTTATATACACTGGCTTTTTCGTCTCGGGTTCAATTTTCTCACGTAAATGGCTCACATGGACATCAACAATACGAGTGTCGCCGGCGAAATCATAATTCCATACAGCACTTAACAGTTGGTCTCTGGAAAGAACACGCCCCAGGTTTTGTGCAAGGTAAAGAAGAAGCTCAAATTCTTTCGGCGTAAATGTTAAAGGTTCATCTTTAATGGTTGCCTCGTATTGTTCAGGGTAAATAGATAGATCGGCAATCTGAATAACCTTTTGATCGTTTACAACATTTTCACGAACCATTCTTCTTAAGATTGCTTTGATTCTAGCTACGACCTCTCTAGGACTAAATGGTTTGGTCAAATAATCATCAGCCCCAAGCTCAAGACCCAGAACCTTATCAAATTCATCGTCCTTAGCGGTCAACATGAGTACAGGTGTATTCACTTGCATTTGCCTTAATTTCTTACATACTTCCATTCCATCCATTCCCGGGAGCATAACGTCAAGAACAATTAAGTCAAAATGATTCTTCGATGCTTTTTCAAGCGCATCTGTACCATTATAGGCCACGTCTGTCTCAAATCCAGCTTGATCGATATTATATTTTAATAAAGTCACAATAGATTCTTCATCATCTACAATTAAAATTTTCTGTTCCAATGCCATCACCTCTACTACAAGTTACTTTCATCATACAACGAAGTTTACAATTTGAATACGGAACTTTACTATTTTTACTTAATCTTAATATAGACATTAAGTTTCTCTTCATCCCTTGAATACACTCAATTATTTCATTCTTACGCAGAGTGATGAAACGTCCGGATGGACCAAAGATGTAAAAAAAAAGGACAAGCCGCCAGTCTCTCTCGAGTACAAGCGGCTTGCCATTATAGGTGATACCTAATCTACATTCTCTTGTTTAATAAAAGTTTTCAAGGGAGATGGCATTCATGGAATCAGGTTCGTACGGAGGGCGGACGATTAGCGTCCCTTTGACTACTTCATCACCTTCTTCATCATACCCTGTAACATGAAGTTCCACTTCATGCTCTTCTTTATGAATGGCTGTTACTTCCGCTAGAAAACGAACTTCTCCATAATGATACACGGGTTTAGGGTATTCTAGATTCTGGTGGATGATATGACTACCCGGACCAGGCAAATGCATGGATACAATAGAAGACACCATACCAAAGACCATTACTGTTGGGACCACTGGGCGTTTAAAGGGGGTTTGTGAAGCATAATCATGTTGGATATACAAAGGATTTGCATCATTCGTCAAGCCTAGATACATAAGTAAATCACGATCTTCGACTGTAAAGGAAGTTTCAAATTTCTCTCCGGATCTTATGTCATTGATTTTCTTACCAAGCTTTCTCTTTTTGCCTAACATATCCTCACCTCTTGTAAGCGTTTTCCTAACTGGTCAAAAAAGGGATCCGAGGGTTTTCCTCGAATCCCTTCCCTTTTATTTTAATACATTCAACACGTTTTTAACAGAATCCGCCGATTTATCCAACTGCTGTTTTTCTTCTTCTGTCAGTTCCAGCTCAATGACCTCTTCAATTCCATTGCCACCAAGGATAGTAGGAACGCCCAGATAGATCCCGTCATATCCATACTCCCCTTCTAAATAAGCAATAGAAGGAAGAATACGACGTTGATCTTTCAAGATCGCTTCTGCCATTTGAACTAATGAAGCAGCAGGTGCATAATAGGCACTTCCATTTCCAAGAAGACCGACGATTTCTCCTCCACCTTTACGCGTTCTTTCTACAATTGCATCCAGGCGCTCTTTTGAAATTAACTTCTCCAAAGGAATTCCACCCGCGAAAGAATAACGTGTAAGAGGAACCATATCATCACCGTGACCACCAAGGACAAAACCTGTGACGTCTTTGATAGATACATTAAGTTCTTCAGCAACAAACGTGCGGAATCGTGCTGTATCAAGGACGCCGGACTGTCCGATGACACGATTCTTAGGTAAACCAGCCTCTTGGAATACAGAATAGGTCATGGCATCAACAGGGTTCGTCAATACAACGATAAAACAATCTGGAGAGTTTTTGACAATTTCTTTCGTCACACTCTTCATGATTTTTGAATTTGTATTGACCAGATCATCACGACTCATACCAGGCTTACGAGCTATTCCTGCAGTGATGATGACAAGGTCTGAATCTTTCGTATCCTTATAATCAGAAGTTCCAGTAACCTTGGCATCAAACCCCTGTACAGGACTCGCTTCCAGCATATCCAGAGCTTTCCCTTTCGTCGGATCCTCCATATCAGGAACGTCAACGAGAACAACATCTCCCAGCTCTTTTTGTGCGAGCATAAGCGCTGTCGTGGCACCAGTGAAACCAGCACCGATTACGGATACTTTGTTTCTACGAATAGCCATCATGATCCACTCTCCCTTATTGATTAATCCATATTTTTAATCAGTTCATCACCGAACTCAGAGCATTTCACTTCTCTTGCGCCTTCCATCATACGAGCGAAATCATATGTGACTACTTTACTTCCGATCGTTTTGTCCATAGATTTCGTGATCAAGTCAGCCGCTTCTCTCCAACCAAGGTGTTCAAGCATAAGCACACCGGAAAGGATAACAGAAGACGGATTCACTTTATCAAGACCCGCATATTTAGGAGCTGTACCATGTGTCGCTTCAAAGATCGCATGGCCTGTTTCAAAGTTGATGTTTGCCCCTGGAGCAATCCCGATTCCACCGACTTGTGCAGCGAGTGCATCAGAGATGTAATCTCCGTTCAGGTTCATCGTTGCAACAACATCGAACTCTTTTGGACGAGTAAGAATCTGTTGAAGGAAGATATCTGCAATGGCATCTTTTACGATGATCTTGCCTTCAGCTTCTGCTGCATCCTGAGCTTTGTTTGCTGCTTCTTTTCCTTCTTTTTCTACGATACGGTCATATTCTGCCCAAGTGAATACTTTATCCGCATACTCCTCTTCAGCAACTTCATAACCCCATGCTTTGAAGGAGCCTTCTGTGAACTTCATAATGTTTCCTTTGTGTACAAGCGTGACGTTTTTACGTCCCTCGTTTAATGCATAATCAATTGCTGCACGAACTAGACGCTTTGTACCTTCTTCGGATACCGGCTTAATTCCGATTCCGGAAGTTTCAGGGAAACGAATGTTATGTACACCCATTTCATTTTGAAGGAAGTCGATGACCTTCTTCACTTCTGGTGTTCCTTTTTGCCACTCAATACCTGCATAAATATCTTCAGTGTTTTCACGGAAGATTGCCATGTCCGTATCTTCTGGACGCTTAACTGGAGAAGGTACTCCTTCGAAGTAGCGTACAGGACGAAGGCAGGTAAACAAATCCAATTCTTGACGAAGGGCTACGTTCAATGAACGGATTCCTCCACCAATTGGAGTTGTCAAAGGACCCTTAATTGCAATCTTGTAATCTCTGATTGTATCTAGTGTCGCTTCTGGAAGCCACTCACCCGTTTCATCATATGCTTTTTGACCAGCAAGTACTTCTTTCCACTCGATGGATTTCTCACTATTGTATGCTTTATCCACGGCAGCTTCGATGACGCGGCTTGCGGCTGCCCAAATATCAGGACCGATTCCATCACCTTCGATGTAAGGAATAACCGGACGCTCTGGTACATTTAGTGATCCGTTTTGTTCTACTGTAATTTTTTGTGCTTGTGTCACAATAAACCCTCCTAATATTTTGTAAGAAATATGGATGGATCATCCTTTTCTATCATACGTTAAAATAGGTTGAATAAAAAGGGAGGCTTGCCGGTATTGCGGCAGCGCTCTTATCGATCCTCAATTGGTGTATAACTTTGTCCTTTCGGTCCTACGTATTCCGCACGAGGACGAATCAGACGGTTGTTGGAGTACTGCTCGAGAATATGTGCCAACCAGCCGGACACTCGGGAAACAGCAAAGATTGGTGTGAAAATATCGTGATCGATTCCAAGACTATGATAGACAGAAGCTGAATAAAAGTCCACGTTTGCAGGAAGACCTTTATTTTCTTTGATATAGTCCTCAATTTTAATAGACATTTCATAGTATTTAGAATGACCTGTAAGTCCTGTTAATTCACGGGACATTTCTCTCAGGTGTTTTGCACGTGGATCACCAGAACGATAGACACGGTGGCCCATACCCATGATTTTTTCTTTATTTTCGAGCTTTTTCTCAATGGCCGGAATCGCGTTCTCGACGCTACCAATTTCCGTCAGCATCTTCATGACGCGTTCATTCGCACCGCCGTGCAATGGCCCTTTCAAAGCTCCAATAGCAGCTGTTACGCCGGAGTAGACATCAGAAAGCGTAGCTACACAGACACGAGCTGTAAAAGTAGACGCATTCAGTTCATGATCAGCGTGAAGAACTAGTGCTTTGTTAAAAGCTTCCACTTCCAAATCTTCCGGGTCTTTTCCGTTGAGCATATAAAGGAAATTTCCTGCAAAACTTAAATCTTTTTTAGGTGCAACCGGCTCTTCACCTTTACGGATACGGGCAAAAGCAGTGACAACTGTAGGGATTTTCGCTTGTAAACGCAGCGCTTTCCGCTTGTTCGCTTCCTCTTCCATGACATCAGATTCAGGATCATAGAGCCCAAGCATGGAAACAGCTGTACGTAAAGCAGCCATAGGGTGTACTGTCGATAGATCAT
Organism: Halobacillus sp. HZG1; assembly: GCF_035818575.1. Taxonomy (NCBI): domain Bacteria; kingdom Bacillati; phylum Bacillota; class Bacilli; order Caryophanales; family Bacillaceae; genus Halobacillus; species Halobacillus sp. HZG1. Next base: position 31,884 of record NZ_JAYLVQ010000029.1, on the reverse strand, counting down.
AAGACTTCAGATGATCGACAACTTCAGTCGGAATGTCCATATTTGAAATAAGTTCTTCCTTAAAAGCAGCCAATTCTTTTTTGTTTGGTAGCTTCTGGTTCCAGAGAAGGTAGACAACTTCTTCAAAACTGGAGTTATTTGCCAGGTCATCGATATCATATCCGACATATGTCAGTTTATCGTCGATGATTGAACTTATGGATGATTCAGTTGCTGTAATTCCTTCAAGACCTTTAGTTGATGATGACATACAATCTCTCCCTTTCAAAAATTCCTTTTTCCTTAATACTCTCAAATAAGAAAACGCTTTACTATTTGCTTATTTACCCTTATAGGAAAACTACCCCACAGACAATTATAAAGTATTCTGAAGAGAATGTGAATTGAAACCGTTTAATTTTGCAGGATTTTATCGAATATTCCTACATAATTATTAGAATTTATACATCCGTTCCTATCTTTTTCACTGCAATTAAAAAAACATACTCATTTTCATAAAGGGGAGGTAGATAATATGGATAACCAAATATTAAAAATGATACAACGTTCGATTCTAGTCATCCTTAGTACAATCAGCCTTCTTTTATTCACTTATTTTTCCTGGATATACTTGCAGCCATTTATCTTTGCTATTCTGTTATCTGTCTTCTTTCAACCCTTTATTCAATTATTTAACACACACCTCAGGATCCCAAGAGGCATGTCTATATTGCTAGTTCTGTTTATTTTCGGTGGGCTTGCGGGAGGGCTGTTGGCTTTATTGGTGGCTGAAATTATTCGTGGCATTCAGTATTTGGCGGCCGGAGTTCCTGGACACTTCTCTTTACTAACGAATTACCTGTCTCAAAAAGTTATGAATACCTTAAGCCCCTTATTATCAAAAGGCCAAGCATTCACCGACAAATTAAGTGTAAATCAGCAGCAAACATTGGAAGAATATCTGAAGGTGGCTCAGGACAAATTCAGTGAGACAAGCCTCTCCTTGTTAAACAGCGCACTTGAAGCTACAGGCATTTTTCTTGCAGAGCTTCCATCCTCTTTCGCTTTTGTCTTCATTACTCTGCTTGCTACTTTTTTCATATGTAAAGACTGGAATATTATTGTGAAGTTTTTAAAAAAAGTTTTTCCTGAAACACTGTCGGCACGTATGTATATCTTCCAGGACGAATTTATTCAAACAATTAAAGGACTGATCCGGGCGCAGTGCATGCTCGTTATGATTTCAACTTCTATCATCGCTACCGGGTTATTAATCATTGGAGCACCACACCCTTTGACCATAACATTTCTTGCTGCACTTGTCGATTTCATTCCTTATGTCGGTACAGGGATCATTTTTATTCCGTGGATCATTTATCAATTTCTCACAGGAGAATTCATGATGACCCTCGGTTTATCCATTCTTTATATGGTTGTGATACTTACAAGACAAACACTGGAACCAAAATTGCTCGCCGATCATTTCGGGGTCCCACCTATCATCCTCCTCATTAGCCTTTTTCTCGGTTTTCAATTGTTTGGTGGATTGGGAATGTTGATCAGTCCCATCGCCCTCATGACGGTACAGACATTAGTGAAAACAGGAGTAACGAAGGAAATTTGGAGTTACATCATTGGGAGACCATAGCCATGGAGAGGAGAATTTGAAAAGTTGCTGGTCATTTACAGCCATCCCTGGAGCTTACCATGGATAAAGAACCCAGATACACTTAGATAAATAAATCTCCCACATTCAGGAGCCCATCTAAAAGAGATCATGTCTATAACAAAACAAAAAAACTCAGAGAAAGGCTTCTCTGAGTTTGCATTTATTTTCTGTATATTGTAATTGTCCCTTTTTGCATAGCTTTTTGAATCGCATTTCGTATGACCCGTTTGATCGGCAACCTCGTTGCCGGAAACAACAATAGAAATCCAATAGCATCCGTAATGAAACCAGGGGTGAGCAATACAGCTCCACCAACAAGTATGCAGGCACCATCTAAAAGTGTATCTTGAGGCATTTGTCCGTATTGAACGGATTGCTGGAAGTTCCTGATTGTTTCTAGCCCCTGCTTTTGGGCCAGCCATGCACCTAAAACGCCTGTCAGTATAATTAAAAGAATGACCCAGATGGGTCCGATTAAGTTTCCTGTCCATATGAGTACACCAATTTCTAAGGCGGGTACTACTAAAATAAAAAGCAATAACCAACGAAACATAGAATCTTCCCTTCTTTCCATTTCCTCTATTATACCTTTTTTACAGATACAATGAAAAGAAAAGGCAGAGAAGTAAATACTCCTCTGCCTCTTTTATTTTGTTTCCATTTTATAATACGCTTGCGTGACCCTCGTAAATATCACCGCGTGAACTATCAATCGTGATATCAGAACCATCCTTAATTAATTCAAGAGCATCATTTACTCCAACAATTACTGGAATTCCAAGGCTTAATCCCACAACAGCTGCGTGAGAAGTAAGTCCTCCTTCCATGGTAATGATTCCGGCAGCTTTTTCAATCGCTGGCATCATGTCCCGATCTGTTCCTTGCGTGACCAGGATGTCTCCATCTTCGACGCGGTCGATCGCTTCTTGTGCATTTTTTGTAACGATAGCACGTCCATAAGCGCTCTTCTGACCAACGCCTTGTCCTTTGACAAGTACATCCCCAATAACGTGAACTTTCATCAAGTTCGTCGTACCACTCTCACCAACTGGTACACCACCAGTGATGACTACACGGTCTCCGCGAATGGCAAGACCGGATGCAAGGCTACGTTCAACCGCAACATCCAGCATATCATCCGTAGAATAAGCACGTGGACCCATCACAGCATAAACACCCCAAACGAGAGATAGTTTACGATTTACTTCTTCATCAGAAGTAATCGCTACAATTGGAGCTTTCGGACGATACTTAGAAATCATGCGGGCTGTGTGACCACTTTCTGTAGGTGTAACAATGGCTGCTGCGTTCAAGTTAATCGCTGTATGAGTAACCGATTGACTGATTGCATCCGTTATTGTCATATCGCTATGCTTAGAGCGCTCTTGTAATAACGCCATGTGGTTTAAGCCGGTTTCTGTTTTGCTCGCAATATTATGCATCGTTTGAACAGCCTCAACAGGATAATCTCCTGCTGCTGTTTCCCCAGATAGCATGATCGCATCTGTACCATCGAAGATGGCATTGGCAACGTCAGAAGCTTCTGCACGTGTCGGACGTGGGTTACGCTGCATAGAGTCAAGCATCTGGGTAGCTGTAATGACAGGCTTTCCAGCTTCGTTACATTTACGAATCAAGCGCTTCTGTACAAGTGGTACATCTTCAGCTGGAATTTCAACACCTAGGTCTCCACGAGCAACCATCAACCCATCGCTGACTTCAAGAATATCGTCGATATTATCGACACCTTCTTGGTTTTCGATTTTTGGAATGATTTGAATGTGACTGGCATTATGCTTCTCAAGAAGTTCTTTAATTTCCAGGACATCTGATGCACGACGTACGAAAGATGCAGCAATAAAGTCAACCCCTTGCTCGATTCCGAACTCGATATCTTTCGCATCTTTATCCGTAATTCCAGGCAAGTTGACACTTACATTAGGAACATTGACACCTTTTTTATTCTTCAATGGGCCGTTGTTTAATACAGTCGTCTTGATTTCATTATTCTCTTTATCAATTTCTTCTACTTGAAGTTCAACAAGGCCATCATCCAACAGGATTTTGGAGCCTGGATGAACATCATTAATCAATCCAGGGTAAGTGACAGAGAAGCGTTCGGCATCCCCTTCAATTTCGTCCATAGATACATAAGTCGTAGAGCCTTTTTCCAAATAGACTTCTCCATCTTTAAGTGTACCTGTACGGATCTCCGGACCTTTTGTATCAAGTAAAATAGCTACAGTCTTTCCAGTCGTTTTCGAAGCTTCACGAATATTGTTTATTCTAGCTCCGTGCTCTTCAAAATCTCCGTGAGAGAAGTTCAAACGAGCGACATTCATCCCTGCTTCGATCAGCTGGGTCAATTTTTCTACAGACTCAGAAGCAGGTCCGATTGTACTTACGATTTTTGTTTTTCTAAACATTTTATTTCCTCCTCAAGTGCCTCTTGCATTATATAGATAATTCTTTGGAGAGACGATACATATCAAAGTCGATCTCATGCTTCGAATTCAATATTTCTACAATATCATGATCCACCAATTTATTCTGCTGTATACCTACCATACGACCGGCTTGTCCGTTCAATAATAAGTCTACCGCATAAGCACCGAGACGACTTGCCAGTACACGGTCAGCGGCACTTGGAGAACCACCACGCTGTGTGTGACCAAGAACAGTCACGCGTGATTCCAATCCAGCGGCCTCATCAATCTTTTGACCAAGGTCTACAGCACTTCCGACACCTTCCGCTACAATAATGATGCTGTGCTTTTTGCCACGGTCATGTCCGCGCTTCAAACGATCGATGATGTCTTCAAAATCATCGTCAAATTCTGGAATGATGATACTCTCAGCTCCGTCCGCAAGTCCTGCCCAAAGTGCAAGATCACCGGCATCACGCCCCATAACTTCGATAATAAATGTACGTTCATGAGATGTAGCCGTATCACGGATTTTATCAATAGCATCAATGATTGTATTCAGGGCTGTGTCGAACCCGATTGTGAAATCAGTTCCAGGGATGTCATTATCAATCGTTCCTGGAACACCGATGCATGGATATCCTTTTTCCGTAATTTTTTTTGCCCCCATAAAGGTACCATCACCACCGATGGCTATCAAGCCCTCGATGCCATGTTTTTTCATTTGTTCAATCCCTTTAAGCTGACCTTCTTCAGTTTTGAATTCTTCACAACGAGCAGAATAAAGCTTGGTACCTCCTCGCTGAATGATGTCCCCGACTGAACCAAGCTCCATCTTTTCAATGTCCCCATCAATCAATCCCTGGTAGCCATATTTGATCCCATAGACTTCAATACCATGGTAGATCGCTTTACGAACGACTGAACGAATCGCTGCATTCATTCCAGGAGCGTCGCCCCCACTAGTAAGTACTCCGATTTTCTTCATTCTCATCACCTCAAAAGTTTTCTATTTATGTTGTCCCCAACCAAAGATGAATCGAAACCTCCGTCTATTTTCATAAGGATAGCCTATCCTCTAGTCTATACAATTAATAAAACTTCAACATTCCATTCATCAATGATAGCGTTACCATCCTGTTAAGATGCGAAAAGCCGCACCCAAGTGCGACCTTTCTTTACGGACTTATTATTTTGAACCATCCTATTATAAATCAAGATACGTGTAATCGCCAATATTTTTGTACTTTAAGAAACGTTTTTCTAATAATTCTTCAACCCCAAGAGTGCTCAACGTTTCTAAAGAATCAGAAATGGTTTTCTCAATTTCACGGGCTTGAGCCTCGATATCTCTGTGAGCTCCACCTCTTACCTCTGGAATCACAGCATCAATTACATTTAATTTCTTCAAATCATAGGAAGTAATTTTCATTGATTCTGCTGCTTCTTGTGCAAGGCCTGCATCCTTCCATAAAATAGAGGAAGCCCCTTCAGGAGAAATCACGGAATAAGTGGAGTTCTCAAGCATAAAAATACGATCTCCAATACCAAGACCGAGCGCTCCACCACTACCGCCTTCACCAATCACTATGCATATCACCGGAACCGTAAGACCGGCCATTTCCATCAGGTTCCTGGCAATCGCTTCACTTTGGCCTCTTTCTTCTGCTGCTTTTCCAGGATAAGCTCCCTTTGTATCAATAAAAGTAATAATCGGTCGTTTGAATTTATCTGCCTGCTTCATTAAGCGGAGTGCTTTTCTGTAACCTTCAGGGTGAGGCATGCCGAAATTACGACGAATATTTTCTTTTGTATCTTTACCTCTCTGGTGACCGATCACAGTTACGGGTTGACCTTTGAATTTAGCAATTCCAGATACAATCGCTGCATCGTCTCCAAAGGTACGATCTCCGTGCATCTCAAGGAAATCTGTAAATAGATATTCGATATAATCCAGTGTGGTCGGTCTTTCAGGGTGTCGTGCCATTTGTACACGATCCCAAGGAGCCATTCGATCATACACATCTGTTTCAAGCCTTTCCAAACGATTCTCTAATGTTACGATTTCGTCGCTAAGATCCATTTCACTGTTCTCAGTCAGGCGTTTCAAATCAGAAATTTTCTCTCTCAATTCTATGACAGGTTTCTCGAATTCGAGTACATGTTTCACGATTGGTCACCTCCCACATTATGAAGATCAAGAACCGTCGTCAGTGTCTTTTTCATGTCGTGACGATGAATGACTTTGTCCAGTTGACCGTGTTCCAGAAGAAATTCAGCTGTTTGGAAATCCTCTGGAAGTTTTTCGCGGATCGTTTGTTCGATGATCCTCCGACCTGCAAATCCAATCAAAGCGCCAGGCTCTGCAAAATTATAATCTCCAAGTGAGGCAAAACTCGCTGAAACGCCACCTGTTGTCGGATGAGTCATGACTGAAATGAAAAGACCACCATCGGCATGATGACGTTGGAGAGCGACTGATGTTTTCCCCATTTGCATAAGACTGAGAACACCTTCCTGCATCCTCGCACCGCCGGATGCGGTGAAGATGATAAATGGAAGGTTCTCTTTCCTAGCATTCTCGATAGCGTTCGTGATTTTTTCCCCTACTACCGACCCCATGCTCCCCATCCGGAAGCGGGCATCCATAACGGCCACCGCTGTTTCCATGCCATTCATTTTCGCTTTTCCTGTGACAACCGCTTCATTCAAGTCTGATTTTTGACGGTCTTTTTCGAGTTTTTCTTCATATTCCGGGAAATGCAACGGATTATTTGAAATCATGTGCTTGTCCCACTCTACAAAGGATTCCTCATCAAATAAGTGTTGGATGCGTTCATACGCACTAAGCCGATGATGATGATCACAATGAGGGCAGACATTCATATTTCGATTCAATTCTTTTCTATAAAAGATTTTCTGGCAGTTTGGGCATTTCTGCATCAAACCTTCAGGTACATCCTGCTTTGCTTCTTGGCTGGGAATGGATGCGTATCTTTTTTTCTTGCTGAAAAAGTCTCTTAGCAAGGTGATTCCTCCTTTGGGACAAAGCTTCCTTTCTTATCAATATACATAAATTCCATTTCATAATATGACTTATTCTGTCGAAATAGATTCGACACGATGCGATCATTGAAATAGACGTATAATATTCATTGTACTTTCTTCTTCCATGGCGGTTACCATTTCTTCATACCAATCATCAGAATAGCTTACCTCATGGAAAGTATGGGTAAATCCTGAGATGAATTGCCACATCGACAGAAGGAGAGGTTGATCACAAAGGCTGAACAAATATTCAAATACCTTTTGGTGCCTCTGAGTGTAGGAATGGCCGGATATTATTGTTTTTAATGCGCTCATATCCTGGCTGGCTAACCTCCCGTTCAACAAAAGCAGTACCTCTTTTTCTATCATTTGTTTAGCAGTCATCAATTCGCTCTTGGTCCTGGATTCGTTAAGTAAGAAGTTGGATAGCAGCTCGACCATATGGTAAGGACGATATGCTCTCATATAGGTGCCCTCGCCTCTTCTTGTTTCAATCAATCCTAGAAGCTCCATCGCCCGAAAGGCTTCCCGGATTGAGGATCTGCCTACATTCAGCTGTTCACTTAACTCTCGTTCTGAAGGCAGCTTATCTCCAGGCTTTAACCGGTGCTCTTCAATGTATGATTTCAACTGTTGAAGAACACCTTCATACACTTTTCCTCGCTGCTCCTGGGCCACGTTACACGGACACCTCTTTTCATCTCTAACCACAATCCTATTATGTAGAAGGAGAAACCGAAAAGCTTCCCCTTCTCATATCAATCTTCATCAATTAATGTCAGTTGTCTCGTTTTTTCTGCAACTTCCTCCGGGTCTACATGATGGCGGGCTACCCCGGACTCCATCGCCGCTTTCGCTACGCTTGCAGCAACAGCTGGGGCCACCCGTGGATCAAATGGTGCAGGAATGACGTAGTCCTCACTCAATTCATCCTCGCTTACTAAGGAGGCAATGGCTTCAGCAGCTGCAATCTTCATCTTTTCATTGATCCTAGTCGCTCTTACATCCAACGCACCACGGAAAATTCCCGGGAATGCCAGCACATTATTTACCTGGTTAGGAAAGTCTGAGCGGCCTGTCCCAATGACGCGCGCTCCGGCTTCCTTTGCATCTTCCGGCATAATTTCAGGTTCTGGATTTGCCATGGCAAAGATGATAGAATCATCATTCATTTTAGATACAGTCTCTTTAGAGAGCAGTCCACCGACGGATACACCAATAAACACATCCGCGCCTTCCATGACCTCTTCAAGATTCCCCTCTGTGCGGTCTTTATTCGTGATTTTAGCAATTTCATCTTTCACATCGTTCATTCCATAATCACGGCCTTCAAAAATAGCACCTTTGGAATCACACATAATAATATCACGCACACCGAAATGATAGAGTAATTTAATAATAGCTATTCCAGCAGCTCCAGCACCATTCGCCACCACTTTAATTTCAGAGAAGGTTTTCCCAGTTATTTTTAATGCATTCATTAACCCTGCAACTGTAACGATTGCCGTACCATGTTGGTCGTCATGGAAGATAGGGATATTCGTTTCTTTCTTCAGTCGATCTTCGATGATGAAGCAGTTGGGTGCGGCGATATCTTCCAGGTTCACACCGCCGAAAGTAGGTTCCATCAACTTTACTGTCTGCACAATCTGGTCAATATCACGCGTGTTCAAACAAATAGGGAATGCATCTACTCCTGCAAAACTCTTAAATAAAGCAGCTTTACCTTCCATAACTGGAAGAGCAGCTTCAGGACCAATATTCCCAAGACCAAGAACAGCCGATCCATCACTGACGACGGCTACCATGTTGCCCTTCATCGTATAATCGTACACCGTATCTTTATGATCATAAATTTCCTTACAGGGTTCTGCCACTCCAGGGGAATAAGCAAGACTCAAGTCTCTAGCATTCCTGACTGGAACTTTTGAATGGGTTTCAAGTTTCCCTTTATTTACACGATGTATGTGCAAAGCTTCATCTCTTAAATTCGACACGACGACACTCTCCTTTTAGACTTATAGTGAACCGACCCTGGTGGTCTGACCACCATTAACCTCTTAATTATAACAGATGAATATAGAGTGTAAAGAAATACAAAAATCCGGACTGAGCTTTTATTGTTCTGCCCCATCTTTCACAGGCCTGACAGCTACAGATGACTCCCCGAAAAATTCATTCAATTTCCCCATCGAGACATCATTGAGTTCAAGACAATAGGTATCATCCAGTTTATAAGTCACGCGATCTTCGGATCGAAAAATGAAGATTGGTGTATTCCCCGGGAAATATTCAGCAAGCTTTTTCAATTTTTCTATGGAATAGTGTTCATGGTCTTCCGTCACCTTTATAAAAAGCCGTTGCTTTTTTTCACCTGGTACATCATTCATACCTAAAGGGTTCGCATGATTAATGATCAATTGTTTCTGTCCTTTTCTTTCATCAATTTTCCCCTTCACGTGCACCAGCATCTGTTCTTTCACCCATACTTTTATATTTCGATAAGCTTCCGGGAAAAGGACCGCATCCATCTCAGCCGTTTCATCGCTGATCGTTAAGAATGCCATAGGGTCGCCCCGTTTCGTACGTATTTCACGTAGACCATCAATTACCACGGCAACCTCCACCTGTCTCTTCGTCAAACGTTGAGCCTCTCGCAGTGGAAGAACACCCTTCTTATCAAGGTCTTTCCTTTGGTGACCCAAGGGGTGTTGAGACATGTATGTGCCCAACACCTCTTTTTCCATCGACAAACGTTTCAAAGGAGGGAAAGGTTCCACTTCCACCATTTCCATATCCAATTCATTACCAAAGAAGCCAGGTTGATCTTGAAACTCCTTAAAGAGCTCTCCCTGTTCTAAAGCTTGATCGATGCTTGCAAGAACAGTCGCTCTATTTTGGTGTAGATCGTCGAAGGCGCCCGCAAGAACAAGGGATTCAATGACCTTCCTGGGAACAAGCTTTCCATCGACACGCAAACAAAAATCGTTAAGGTTACGAAAAGGCCCCTTTGCTCTCTCTTCAATAATCGCTTGAGCTGCCTGGTAGCCCACCCCTTTAACAGCAGTCATTCCAACTCTTATTTCTCCAGAGTCATCAGTGTTCAGGGCTTGACTTCTATTCACAGATGGAGCTTTCACCTTCACTTTCATATCTCTGGCTTCACGAATATACATCGTCATCTTTTCATGATCTCCTAGATGAGCATTCATCAATTCTGCCATAAAGTAAGAAGGGTAATGAACCTTCATATAAGCTAATCTGTAGGAAATCAAGCTGTAGGCAACCGCATGGCTTCTGTTAAAGCCATAATTGGAGAACTTTACAATCCAGTCAAATAACTGGTGTGCAATTGAATCCACATAGCCTTTCGACTTACACCCCTGAATAAACCTCATCCGTTCTTCCTCTAAAACATCGGCTTGCTTTTTACTCACCGCACGCCTTAATAGATCGGCTTCCCCTAAGGAATATCCAGCAACTCGACGAGCGACTTCCATTATTTGTTCTTGATAAACCAACACGCCGAAAGTATGGGCAAGAATAGGTTTTAAGTCAGGATGTGGATACTCAATATTCTTCTGGCCATGCTTCCTTTCAATATATAAAGGGATGTATTCCATCGGTCCTGGTCTATAAAGAGCGTTAACCGCGACAACATCTTCAAAATGACTTGGTTTTAAACGTTGCAGTACATTCTTCATTCCTTGAGACTCCAATTGAAAAACCCCATTGGTTCTACCTTGTTTCAATAGATCAAACGTCAGATGATCATCAAGCGGTATACGACTGATTGAAAAGTCCTTTTGACGATATCTTTTAACTTTCTGTTCCATCCTTTCCAGGAAAGAGAGGTTACGGAGACCGAGAAAATCAATCTTAAGAAGTCCTACTTTCTCAAGGTCACCCATTGCATATTGGGTTAAGGATACAGGACCTTGACTCTTCAAAAGCGCTGTATATTTCACAAGTGGCTCTTCACTTAAAACAACACCCGCTGCATGGGTTGATACATGCCTTGGAAGTCCTTCCAGCTTCGTAGCCACTCGGAACAACAACTTTAAACGATCGGAGTTTCTAATGTATTCTTTTAACTCCTCCGATTTCTTCACGACTTCCACAAGTGACGAAGCGGTGGTTTTAGGGATTTGATGAAGAATGAAGGATGCATCACTCTCATCTACTTTCAATACCTTGAACAACTCTCTCAAGACACTCCTTGCGGCAAACGTACCAAATGTACAAATCTGAGCCACGTGGTCGCTCCCATATTTCTCAGCAACATAGGAGATTACCTCGTCCCTACGGTGATCAGGAAAATCAATATCTATATCCGGCATCGTGATTCTTTCGGGATTGAGAAATCGTTCGAATAACAATTGATACGCTAAAGGATCGACCTGAGTAATCCCAAGCAAGTATGAAACAATAGAGCCAGCGGCAGATCCACGCCCTGGGCCGGCGTGAATACCATTTTCTCTCGCATAACTAATGAAATCCCATACAATTAAAAAATAATCGCTGAAACCCATTGAAGATATGATAGACAATTCATGATTCAGTCTCTCCACCGCTTGTTGACGATTCTTCGTGTCGTATTTTAGAGACAAAGTTGATTCACAAAGCTGCCGCAAGTATTCATCCGAGCTTTTATTTTCCGGGGAAGGATAGGATGGAAGCAGTTGTCTGTTCAATTCCAAATCAACCTGGCATGCATCCACAATATCTTCCGTTGCTATTAGAGATTCCGGCCACCATTCTCCGAAAAAACCTTCCATTTCTTCTTGAGACTTAAGATAGTGGTGATGGTCATTGTTTTCAGGGCTATAACGTGCCCCTTCATCAATCGCACGTAAACATTGGAAAGCATCTGCATCCTCGCGGTTCAAATAACGCACATCACCTATGGCCACGACTTTCATTCCGTTTTTACTCACCCATTCTCTTAATGGTGTATGTAATTGGCGTTCCGAATGAAGATCACGATCCTGGATACTTAGATAGAAACGATGTTGTCCTAAAAGATCCAACCAACGTTCTCTAGACGTCTCTATTTTGTCAGTCATGCGATTAGAGATCGACTCCGCCCACGGGGAACTCGAAGTCATTTGGATGAAAATCAACCCTTCTTTGTACCCGGCCAACTGCTCAAGCGTTAAGTTTTCCTTTTCTGTTTGTACGATTGTACTTATTTCGAGGAGGTTGTGGTAACCCCTGGTTGTTTCCGCCAACAAAATCATCGGAAAGGAGAATGTTTGATCCACGACAGAGGTTTTCATACCAATGATTGGCTTTAATCCCTCGTTCTTACATTCCTCATAAAAAGAGACCGCTCCGCTCATCGTATCCTGATCAGTAAGGGCAACAGCTTCAAACCCTGATTCTTTGGCTGACCGAACAAGGTCCTTGATTTTAATCGTGCTGTTCATCAAGCTATACCCTGATTGCACATTCAAATGGGTAAACGTCATTTCGCACACCTTCTTTCATGTAAATTATAGCTACTCTGGAGATAGGATGAAAGCCTTCTGCATAAAGAGAGGGTCGTAAGAATAATGGTTAGGTAAGAGACTATTTTCAGATAGCGAAAAGAGGGACAAGATGGAAGATCGTTTAGTCATATCCATGATCCAATGCTTCTTTATCGCGTTCGGGGTAATTGTCGGCGGGACTATTATCGGTAGTATAGGAAGTTTTTTGACAGGAGAAGCCGCTTTGACATCCATGTTCCGGATCGCAAAAGGGCTGAGGATTTGGGCCATTGTCGCTGCCATCGGCGGAACATTTGATGCCATAAGCAACTTCGAAAAAGGAATCTTTGATGGTTCCACTTTTGATATCTTCAAGCAGGTGATGATCATTGTCGCTGCCATGGGTGGGGTGAAAACAGCGCTGCTTCTTTTTGAATGGTTATTGGGTGATGAGGTGATATAGTGCACTTTCCTGCCTACCATAAAAATAAGGAATGGAGACGTTTCTTTGCAGGTCTTGTATTAGGAGCAATTATTGGTTATTCCTTTTTCATTTACGTTCATGGTCAACTGCAACAAAAATACACAGAAGAACATATCGAAATGACAGCCCGCCTAAGTGAATGGGAAGCTAAATATGAAACACTTCTGAACAATCAGGATCAAGGGTCAGAAGGCAAGCCCATGAGTGTCAAAGAAATAAGCGTGGTGTTTACAAATGCAAAAAAACTGGAGATCGATCTGTTGACCCAACATCAGCTGAATGCCTTAGTCAAAGATCAACTGGTGACTGTATCGGGTAAGGATGTCTCCATCGTTGCTGATCAAGTGGATCTCATCATCTCGACGATTGAAAACAAAAACTATGTGGTCGATGATTTCACTTATGAGTTGAAGGTGACGAGATTAATTGTCTCTGAAACCATGAATTTGCACCTCGAAATCAAATTGAAACGATAAAAAGCAGAGCAGGCTTAGTTTGCCTGCTCTTTTTTATACTTCAGACATACTGCTTCAAGTTCTTTTGCGATTTCAGCGGTTTCGTCCCATGAAGAAGCAGAAGCACCTGAAGCCATCGGATGACCTCCTCCATTATGGTTGGCTGCAATTCCATTAATCACTGGACCTTTCGAACGTAACCGGACACGGATGGTATCTTCTTCCTCCACGAAAAATGCCCATGCAAGCATCCCTTCTATATCTCCCAGCAAACCTACGAGCTGACTCGTTTCTGACGGTGAAACGTTAAACTGATCCAACGTTTTGCGATCCAGACGGATGGTTGAATAACCAGCATCATGAACGGTGAAATTCTGCAAAACATATCCTTTTAACTTGGCGACATGAACAGGCGTCTTATACATTTCGTTGTATAATGATGGTCGATCAAACTCAAAATTCACAAGGTCAGCTGCATAAGAGAGCGTCTGTTTCGTCGTACTTGGAAAGAGGAACCGACCCGTATCTCCTACAATTCCTGCATAGAGAAGTCGAGCGGCCTCATCAGTAAGAATCAACCCTTCTCCTACAAATTCAGCGTACAATTGATAGATCATTTCTGAAGTGGAACTTGCTGCTGTATCCACCCACTGGATATCCCCATACGCATCTACTTCGGGGTGGTGGTCGATTTTCACTAAAAGATCTCCCTGGTCATAGCGCTGATCATCTATACGAGCCTGATTCGCAGTATCGCATACAATCGTAAGAGATCCTTTGAAAGCTTCATCAGGTACTTCATTCATCGTTGCCAGAAATTCCAGGGAAGGTTCAGATGTACCTGTGATAAACACTTGTTTTTGCGGGAATGTGGCTTTAATTATTGTTGCTAAACCAGCCTGAGATCCATAGGCATCCGGATCTGGACGCACATGACGATGGATGATGATCACTTCATAATCTTTAATCGCTTTTATAATGGCCTTCTTATTCATAAAAAGGTCCTCCTCTTTTGTATTCCGTGTCAATGAATCATAGAATTCTCTGTACAGGTAGCCTTTTCTGTAGAAACAAGCTACAATAAAAGGGAAAATTAAACGCAGGAGTCGATCAAATGATTATTTTCCCGATCCTTATATTAGTCTCTTTTGTGCTCTACATTTACTACAAGGTCATGATTATTCGTTCTAATGATCCACTTACTCAAGAATACTTAAATAGTAAATCCAAGCTTTTCCTTGGAAGTTTCATTTTCTTCTTTGGAATTAACCAGTATGTATTCTATCAAACGAAACTTTCACTCTTTGTAGGCCTTGTATTCATTGCTCTTGGTATTTTCCAAGCTCGTTTGGGATGGAAAGCAAGCAAACACTACCAGGCAGAGTTTCAAAAACACCGGACAAGCCCTCAATCATGAATTCTAAGAAAAGTCGCTGTTGTTCAGCGACTTTTTTTATCGGTCGATGAGCTGAGCCATAAGAAGGGCTTTCCCAACAATTGATTTCCCATGGTGAACCTCGATATCGACTTTGGCAAATTTCCTACCGACCTCCAAAATTTGCGGACGCACTTCGATATCACTTTCGATTTGAACAGGTTTAATAAAATAGACAGAAATGTTTTCTACAACAAGATCGCCCTTTTTATACTTTCTTAATAACCTACTTGAGGCTTCTGTGATTAACGAAATAAAAACACCATAAGACATTGTTCCAAGTGGGTTCGTCATTTGGGGAGTTACTTTCGTCTGCCACACAGGGTTTGAGTCGTCTTCTGTAATAACCTCCATGCGATTTGTGGCCAGATCATCTATCGTTTCGCCTACCTGAGGCTGCCTCTGGATATGCTGCAAGGCTTTTAACACATCCTGACGAGAAATGATCCCTTGCAGTTTTTGTGAAGGATCGACAACGGGCATCAGCTCAATCCCTTCCCAAACCATGACATGGGCAGCATTCGCAAGGGAGGTTTTGGCATGAACAGTCATCGGGTTTCGAGTCATGACTTTTTCAATCCTTGCCTCCTTATCTTTTCCAATTACATCTCTTGACGTAACGATACCGACTACACGATTCTGCTGATCTACAACCGGATAGCGGCTATGGCCTGTGGCTGCGTTAAATTCATGCCATCTGGCAACGGAATCTGATGCTTGCAGAAACTTTGAATCTTCATAGGAAGTATAGATATCATCGACAAGCACAATTTCTTTTTTTATTAATTGATCATAAATCGCTCGATTGATCATCGTTGCGACGGTAAAAGTATCATAACTGGTAGAGATGACAGGGAGCTTCTTCTCGTCAGCCAGCTTTTTGACCGTCTCACTTGTATCGAAACCACCCGTAATTAAAACGGCTGCCCCCTCTTTCACAGCAAGCTCATGTGCATTTGTCCGGTTTCCCACAATAAGAAGAGAACCCGCTTCTGTGTACCGCATCATCGCTTCAAGCTTCATCGCACCTATGACAAATTTACTTAGAGTTTTATAAAGACCTTCTCGTCCACCAAGTACTTGACCATCAACGACATTCACAATTTCAGCAAATGTTAATTTTTCTATGTTTTCTTTTTTCTTCTTTTCAATTCGGATGGTACCGACCCGTTCCATGGTGCTGACAAGGTCTTGATTCTCCGCTTCTTTGATAGCCCTGTAGGCTGTACCTTCACTGACATTCAATGCTTTCGCTATTCTTCTGACAGATATTTTACTGCCGACCGACAGGGATTCTATATGTTCAAGAATCTGTTCATGTTTTGTTGCCATACGCCCACCAATCTTTCTAACTGTACTAATCCAATCTCGTATAATTGTTATTATACAGTTGATACAGATCATCCGCAATTTCTTCCTGAAGTTTCAGAAAAAGCCGTTTGTCATAGAGTAGACAAACGGCTTTGAATATCCTGGTCTTATAGCTCGATGGATTCTCCCGGCTTTAAAGCCTTTCCTTTACCTGGTTTCACTTCATGAGCAAAGGCATCCCCATCCTGGGCAATTAAATCAAAGGTGTTGTAGTGAACAGGCACAACCTGTTTCGCTTGAATCCACTCAGCAGCCACCAGCGCATCAGATGGCCCCATCGTGAAATTGTCCCCAATAGGGAGGAAAGCAAGATCGATTTCGTTCCGTTCCCCAATCATTTTCATATCAGAGAACAATCCGGTATCTCCGGCATGGTAAATGGTCTTTCCATCAATCGTTAGTAAAATTCCTGTTGGCATTCCTGTGTACACGATCGTTCCATCTTCTTCTTGATAAGAAGAACCATGAAAGGCCTGGGTGAATTTCACATGTCCAAAGTCGAATTCATGACCTCCACCGATATACATAGGGTGAGCGTTCAGTCCTTTATTTCCAAGGTAAGTTGCTAACTCGAACGGAGCGATGACTTGAGCATCATTTCTTTTTGCAATTTCAAATGTATCCCCAACGTGATCGTTGTGACCATGAGTAAGCAGAATCACATCTGCTTTTACTTGGTCAGCATCCAGATCTGTATTCCCGTTGTCCGAAATAAAAGGATCAAAAAGAATCGTCTTTCCATTGGCTTCAACCTTCACAACGGCATGACCATGATAAGAAACTTTCATCCATAACACTCCTTTTAAACATTGCTTATTTAGTAATTACGCCAAGCTTTTTCATACTTCTGAATAAGGTGTGGGTTGATGAGAGTATTGGGTTCCAACTTGACCACTTGTCCTTCTCCATTCAAGATTTCCCCATCTTCATCTTTTCCAAACACTGTCATAGATTGAAAAACTTCCTCTGTTAGAAATTCCGTTTCCACAGTAAATTGGACTTCTTCGACCTCCAACGGTTCTCTTGAGGCCATAATGAATCCCCAATTACCAAAGCTCGGAACATCGACGTGGAAATTTTCGGTGTAAAGCCCTGTAGAGGCTACCGTTTCATTAATTGTCCAGTATACTTCTGTCGCAAAAAGAGGACTTGTCGCCTGAATCATCGCTGCCCCTCCAGGGGACAGATGGTTTCTCACTAAAGAATAAAACTCCCGGGTATAGAGTTTGTTCAGGCTTTCGTTATTCGGATCTGGGAGGTCAATAATAATGACATCATACATTTGATCCGCATTCTCCAAAAACTTGAAAGCGTCTTTGTTTAATACGTTAACTCTCGGGTCATCTAGCGCACCCTTATTTACTTGCAGTAGATGGAAATTGGACCGAGCAAGGTTTGTAACAGCAGGGTCAAGGTCGACGAGCGTAATCCCTTTGATCCCCTGGTACTTCAACAACTCATTAGCCGCAATCCCATCCCCCCCTCCGAGGATAAGTACATGTTCATGTTTTTCAGAAAGAGCGACAGGAGGGTGAACAAGTGTTTCATGGTAGCGGTGTTCGTCTGTTGAACTGAACTGTAATGATCCGTTTAAAAAAAGACGTGTGTCTCCCTGCTCCTTTGTAAGTACGATCCGTTGGTAAGCACTCTCTTCCATATGAATAATCGGATCTTTATACAGCTTCTGTTCGAACGAAAAGGCCATTTCTTCACCGAAGAACAACCCACCAATAAGAAGGACGCCGATGATAATGGCACCTGTCAAATGGATAGAGAATTTCTTAATTTCAGAGCGGAATAGATACAAAACTAAAACAGCAACGGCTAAGTTGATACATGCCACAAAAAAGGCGCTTTTCACCATACCCATTTGAGGCCGGAGATAGAAAGCAAACAGGAGACCACCAATCAATCCACCTGCATAGTCAGAAAACAATACTCTCGCCGTGCTCCTGTTGAGCTCTACACCTATTTCATTTGCCTTTCTGATAAGAATAGGCAACTCAAGACCGGTCAGTGCACCAATGGTGAATGTCACTAGATATAAGAACAGAGCATCCGTTCCCGCAGGAGCAAATGCTGTCATACCAAACATCGTGAAACTTGAGAATCCTCCAATTAAAGCCACCATGAATTCAATCCAAATGAAGGTGACAATCAGCTGCTTCATTACTCTCTCACTTATACTCGCACCAATCCCCATTCCGGTAAGGAACAGGCTGATCGTCAATGTGTACTGCTTCACACCATCACCGAGAATGTAAGAACCGAGCGCACCAAATAAAACTTCGAAAATAATACCACATATGGAAACAATGCCTGAGGCCCAGTATATAAAATGACTTTTTCTAATATTCGCTTCCACTTTGTTCACTCCACTTAAACTTGAATGTTAAAAAGCCACTATGAGAATGGTTCATAGTGGCTTCTCTCAGCTATTTCAAGGGCGTTATGTAATCGACGCACCAATAACGAAGGCCAAACCGATTGATACCCCCATCGTAATGATTCCGACCGCTGTATTATTTTCCTTTAACTTCGTTTCTACAGAAAATTTACGTGTGAATAATTCAAATAATAGGTAGGCAATCATTTGAAGGACAACTCCGTACGCCCCCCATATCAACGTATCCCATACAGTGAAACTATGATAGATTGCAAAGGAGAGGACAATACAGATGCCGATAATTTTCCCTGCGATCGACATGGCAACAGCCTGGTTGCCTTGCTTTACCTCTTCCCAATCCTTATACTGCCTTGTTAACCATTCGAAAATAACCAATCCAATTACAACAATCACAACCGCCATTACAAAATAGCCTAACGTAGCCAAAAATGGTTCCATCATGATAACCTCCTTTATTTTCCTGTACCTGGTCCTCCACCACGATTGGATGACCCTCTCATAGAAGTGGTTCCACCTGAGTTATAATTCCCGTACATCCCATATCCACCATAACAGTTCCCGGTTTGCTGGCAATTCGCTCTACGACGCTCATACCAGTCATTAGACCCCAACGAACGGTTAAGAATAGATCCTAAAAATAAACCACTAAAAAAGCCGGGAGAGTAATGATTTCTTACAAAATCATCAGATGCAAGTTCAATCGTAATGACCCCGGGTTCCTCCGTACTTTCCTGAAGGATAACAAAATGATCAGGATATATGAGCGCCTGTTTATTTTCCTGCCTCTCACTTATTTCTTCTGGAGGAATAGCTGAGGTCAAAGAATCTGAGACCTCGGTTAACGTCAATTGTTTTGTCATATAAATCCTGGAGATGCCCTGTTCGGATCGGACTGTATCCAATAAAGGGAAATGATTCTGAACCAGTGATTCGATATCATTGGTCCCTGAATTTTCTAATCCATTTAGTATCTCTGAACGGTCAGGCTCTGAAGGGAGTTCACCATATGTATCTTCTGTATAAGACCCAGACATTCCTCTTTGGTCATTTCCACCGAATACATTGAACAACAAGAAAAAGGCAATGATTCCTACGACTATGATCCCTGCATAATCTTTCAACACACATCCTCCTTTCACATAACAATCGCTCAGGTCACACTGAGCGTAAAGCGATGTCTCTATTGAGGCAATCCATCCAACACTCGAAATATGTTATATTTCCAGTCCTTAAAACAGCCGTGCCTGACCACTTGGCCAGGCACGAGTGTTGGACCAGAGATTACTCTTTGTTCATCTTTTTCTTCAGTGCTTCCAACTCATTATCCACACTATCTTTATTATCCAAGTCTTCGAATTCATCGTCCAAGGAACGGCTCTCTGAAGACATATCCTCACTTGTTTCAGCTTCTGCTTCATAGTGCATAACTTTTTCTTCCATACGTTCAAAACCTTGTCGTGACTGATCCCCACCAATGTTTGACATGGTGCGATTCATCTTCGTGCGCGTTTTCGCAGACTCGGCACGTGCCTTCAAGGAATCTTTCTTTAACTTCATTTCCTGATATTCCTTCTTCATTTCATCCAGCTTTTGACGAAGGTTATTCGCATCCTGCTGAGCACGCTCCCAGGAAGCCTTGAATTGATCCGCTTGATCCTGATGGTTCTTCTTATCTTCCAGAGCACGACGGGCTAAATCTTCATTCCCTGCCTCAATCGCTTTTTCTGCCTGCTGCATGCGCTTATCTACAAGAGCCTGAGAGTCGTCGTATTTTCGTTTCAACATTTTTTCATTAGCAATCTGCTTAGCTACCGCACTTTCAGCTTCACGGATATCATTCTCCATATCACGCATGAATTGATCCAGCATTTTAACAGGGTCTTCTGCTTTATCCAACATGGCGTTCAACTCTGAACCTACGACTGTTTTTACACGATTAAAAAATTTAAACATTTTTCTTCCTCCTTATTTTGAACCTGCCAGGATTTTAATTTCATATGCTTCAATATCAAAACCTACACTGGCTTCTACTTCACTGCCCCAGGATTCGAGGCTGAGATACGTTTCTTCATCTTCCGAAATATACTCCGCATATCGGGAGGTACGTCCATTAATGTTTGTACTTCTCCCTTCTCCTGTTACGCGCGCTTCTCCTTCTTCATCTTTAAAGAAGTTTTGGCCCTCATACTCGAGTTTTTCAGGGAAGGGCAGGGATACAGGGAGTTTGACTGTCTCATACACGCCTAGTTCCAGCTCATCATCCATTTCTGCTGCCAGCCACTTTGTTTGATTCCCTTCCAATAGCTGATAAGAAAACCATTCATAACCACCGTCACGATAAGTAATCTTACCGACTACTTCGTAATCCACAAGATCGTATGTGACAATGTCCCCGACTTGGATATTCAAAGGGGTTCGCTCTTTCACTTCTGGTGTCTGCTTCTCATTTTTTGAAAACAATCTAGAAAAGAAACCCAAATCTTCACCTCTCCTTCAACTATGACCCTGTGTACCTGTATGTACGTGTGATGCTCTTAAAAGGTTTCACTTTTTCTTTTTATTTTACGCAGGATCTACAAGAATCTCAAACCTTGGGCCATTTCTTGCTTTTTTTCATTTTTTTCTGGTCTATCATCCTTTGTTTTTTCTGAAAAGAGCGTATAATCAGAAAATATATTTTTACATAAGGAGTTGAATCATATGAAAACATTAGAAAAAGTAAGTCAATTTGCAGGCAGCACTTTCGCGGTCTGGGTCCTCGTTTTCGCGGCCTTATCTTTTTTTATCCCAGGAGGATTTACGTGGATCGCCCCTTATATTGTTCCCCTATTAGGAATTATCATGTTCGGGATGGGCTTGACTCTATCTAAACAAGACTTTCAGGAGGTTTTCAAACGGCCAAAAGATGTGGCGGTCGGTGTAGGAGCCCAGTTTACACTTATGCCTCTTCTCGCTTTCCTATTAGTGACGATCCTTCCCGTTTCACCAGAAGTAGCGGTCGGT
Source organism: Halobacillus sp. HZG1 (assembly GCF_035818575.1). NCBI lineage: Bacteria > Bacillati > Bacillota > Bacilli > Caryophanales > Bacillaceae > Halobacillus > Halobacillus sp. HZG1. Next base: position 10,136 of record NZ_JAYLVQ010000029.1, on the reverse strand, counting down.
GTCATTCTTGTAGGATGTTGTCCGGGTGGGACTTCTTCCAATGTTATGACTTACCTTTCAAAGGGCGACACAGCTCTGTCCGTTTCTGTTACAGCCGTATCCACTCTGCTTGCTCCTCTTTTCACCCCGTTCCTGGTGTGGGTGTTTGCAAGCCAGTGGCTCGCGGTTTCCGCAGGAGACCTTTTTGTCTCTATCGTTAAAGTCGTTCTTGTACCGATTGTTTTAGGTCTGATCGTTCAATCCATCTTCAAGAAAAGAGTGCAGGCAACCGTCAAGGTCGTGCCACTTGTATCGGTAATTAGTATCGTAGCCATCGTTGCTGCAGTCGTAAGTGTCAATCAATCTCAGATCGCAGAGACAGGAGCCGTCATCTTCGCAATCGTTGTCGTCCATAACCTGCTCGGTTACCTGACTGGCTATGGTTTAGGGAGGTTGTTCAACATGGAGCCTGCAAAACAACGAGCCATTTCCATTGAGGTTGGTATGCAAAACTCCGGTCTTGGGGCATCTCTCGCGGCTGTTCATTTTAACCCGCTCGCTGCCGTACCCAGTGCCATTTTCAGTGTTTGGCACAACATTTCAGGACCTATCATTGCAACCATCTTTAGAAAACAAAAAGGGGCTGACACAGAAGATACTAACCAGAATCATATTAAATCGGCTTAAAGAAATACCTGAGGAAGCAACGATGCAACTAAAACTCCCTATACTTGAAGACTCAGTTTCGAGATGTTTGTGTGTTTCTAGGGGCTCCCGCGGAAAGCGAGTTATTCCCCGCAGCCCCCGTCCACTCAAAAAACATCTCGATACTGAGTCTTCCACATTCCTGCTATATTGCGTAGGAAGAAGGGGTGAGGAATATAAAAAAGCGTGGACATAAAGTCCGCGCTTTTTGAAAGATAACTGATTAAAAAAGTTGCTTGGCCTCTGTGAACTCAAGACCTTGCGCTTCTGCCACCGCTTTGTAGGTCACATGACCATCCAGCGTGTTCAGGCCCTTATAAAGCGCATCGTTTTCCTGACAAGCCCTCACATAGCCCTTATTCGCTAACTGAAGAGCGTAAGGAATCGTTACATTCGTTAACCCGATTGTGGACGTCCTGGGAACAGCTCCCGGCATGTTCGCTACTGCATAGTGAAGCACGCCATGCTTTTCATAAGTGGGATCATCATGAGTGGTAATTCGACCAGTGGTTTCAAAAATGCCCCCCTGATCAATGGCTACATCTACAATGACGGAGCCTTCTTTCATAGATTTGACCATATCTTCTGTAACAAGGCTTGGCGCTTTAGCTCCAGGAATAAGGACAGCTCCAATAACAAGATCAGACTCTTCCAAGGCCTCTTGAATATTAAGCGGATTTGACATCAAGGTGTTGATATCAGAACCAAAAATATCATCAAGCTGACGCAGGCGTTCAGGGTTGAGGTCAATGATGGTGACATCCGCTCCTAGTCCCATAGCGATTTTTGCAGCATTTGTTCCTACAACTCCACCACCGATAACAGTGACTCTCCCGCGCCTTACACCAGGGATGCCTCCTAACAGGATCCCTTTTCCACCTTTGGATTTCTCAAGATATTGTGCACCGATTTGGGATGCCATTCTTCCAGCTACTTCACTCATCGGTGTCAAAAGTGGTAAAGAGCCGTTCGGTAATTGGACGGTCTCATAAGCAATTGAAACCACTTTCTTATTCACGAGAGCCTTCGTCAATTCAGATTCCGGCGCTAAGTGTAAATAAGTAAATAGGATTAAACCTTCATAAAAATAGTCATACTCTTCCGGAACCGGTTCCTTCACTTTCATAACCATTTCCTGACTCCATGCTTTCTGAGCGGACTCAACGATTGTAGCCCCCGCTTCCCTGTACTGATCATCGGTGAACCCTGAACCTAATCCTGCATGGGTTTCTACAAACACTTCATGTCCTCCGTTGGTTAAGCTGACCACACCTGCAGGAGTCATAGCTATACGATTCTCATTATTTTTGACCTCTTTTGGTACTCCTATTTTCACCGCAACCCAGCCTCCTTGTTCCACATATGATTAATACTTCCTCTTTTTGTGCTTATCATACAGGTTAACCGAAAATCTAAGAAAGCCCTTTCATTGTACCAAATCTTTCACTCGTGATGAAGATACTCTGACATTCAGCCCACCCTTTGTCTTTACCGATGCCTGTGAATAACGTCCAATCCACCGGTGACTTCATAGATCGTACCCGTAATCATATCCGAATCTTCATGACATAAAAAGTCGATGGTCCGTGCTACATCTTCCCCTGTTCCCGGCCTCCCGATCGGGGTTTCTTCATCCTTGCTTTTTCTGCTCACCTCTATACAGGCTTCCTTCCACTCTCCTGTTATGTTTCCCGGACATATCATATTTGATGTGATGCCATATTCTGCTTCTTCATAAGCAATGGTTTTAGTCAGGGATACAAGACCAACTTTTGCTGCTGCGAAAGCAGAACGATAGATCCACCCGGAAGCAGATTGCGCACCCTGAAATCCATAATTAATGATCCTTCCGAAATTTTGCTTTCTCATATGAGGAACAATAGCTTTCATCAGATAAAACACAGCGTCAAGATTTCCTCGAATCATCGAATTCCATTCCTCTTCTGTATAGTCCATCAGTTTTTTGCGTTCAAAAATATATGGTCCAGCATTGTTAATCAGATAATCTACTCTTCCAAAGCGCTTTATTGTATTTTCGGTAAGATGATGAATATCCTCTTTGACTGTCACGTCAGCCTGTATAATTTGTATTCTGTCATGATCCATTGGGAAATCATCCAGTAAAGAGAGGGCTTTAGCTTCGTCGTTTTTATATGTAACGGTAATGGAATGATTCTGGTTCAGCATGTGCTCAGCTACTTTCCTGCCCAGCCCCTTGGTGCCTGCTGTAATCAGAGCATGTCTCATTTTCCAAACCTCCTTAAGATTCTATTTTCATTTACACTTGTGTCACCTTTCTGTACAATGATTGGGTCAGAAAGGACGTGAATGTTTTGAAAGCTTATGCTCCACGGAAACGTGTAATCGAACAATATGGATTAGAAGCTGTCCCCGCCGATAAACGGGATACACCCTGGTACCGCTTTGCTTTCATTCAGATTGCCATCGCTGCCAATGCAGGTAATTTCCTCGTTCCCGCATTGGCTGTCTTGGAAGGTGGACTTTCCTTCTGGACAGGTGTCATCTCCACTAGTATCGGGGCCATCCTCGGCTTTTTACTTGTATCCTTTTTATCTTTACCAGGCGCAAGACTCGGCATCCCGGCCCAATATGCATTACGTACAATCCTTGGAGTAAATGGAACCCGCTTTTTATCCGCACCGATTCGAAGTCTCACTTCCCTATATTGGTTCAGTGTACAAACCATCGGCGGTACATATGTCATCCAACAACTGATTTTACGTTTAACTGGTATAAATCTCCCGTTCTGGGTCTATTCCATTCCGTTGTCCATTCTCATGGTTACACTTGCGATTGTTGGTTTTAATGCGGTAAAAAAAGCGATGAGCTATTTTTTACCTTTATTGCTCATTGGAGAGGCAACAATCTTGTATGTTTACTTTACTACAAATGTAACACCTGGTTCACTGATGATGCTTCAAAGTGGAGGCTTGGGAGGCTCCTTTCCCTCTATGTTATTTTTTGCAAGCCTTGCCTTTGTTCAATATGTATCAGGCGTCAGTGCATCTGCTGACATGACGAGGTACGCAAAGTCCCCTTCCCATGGATTTTACGGGCTACTCATAGGAAATGGAATTGGATTTTTTATTACAGCCGTCATCGGATGTGCATCCGCCTATCTTTTTCAGGATATCAACCCATATGTATCATCGACGGACTTGACGGATTCCCCGATTTTTATAACGATCATTACAGCGACAGCCATCGTTTCTATGATCAGTATTAATGTCAGTAATGCTTATACAGGTGGATTCAGCCTTTTAAATACCTTTCCAAAACTCTCAAGAGTTCAAGCGGCCGTTGTTTTCGGCTCAGTAGGTGTGCTCCTTAGTGGTTTTCCCACCCTTGTAAATGAAGCCGAATCCTTCATCTCCTTACTTGGCGGGTTAATCATTCCAATCTCAGCTGTTATTTGCAGTGATTACCTAATTGTAAAAAGAATACATTTGGACGAAGAAGATCTGATCCTATTAACGAAGCCACGGTATGTGAACATCTTGGCTATGGGAGTGATTATGGGAGGGAGCCTTCTTTATTTCCTTCTTCCTGAATCGTGGTCTCCGGGATTCTTAACTTTCCTGGTGATCTTCACGCTTTACCCATTTTTAAAAAAGAAAGTTAAATCAAGGACCCCAACAGCATAAAGCTGTTGGGGCTTTTTGTTAGCGTTTATCTTTTTTCTTACTTCCAGATTGGTAACTCTCATTCATGGACTGCATGAGTTGCTGATCCTGTTCTTGTTCCATTTCTTTTTCTCTTTCAATTGGATTTTTAGGTTTCTTCATGTGACCACCTCCCTGTTTACTTTTCGCAAAATTGTTATAATTATGCTCGATTCGTCCGTCTAACCAATAAACAGTCGTGATATAATAAAAATATAGAAATGAGAGGAGGCATCCAGCATGACTTTTGAATACAAAGATATTGTTGTGGCGGTCGATGGTTCTGTAACGGCAGAAGTTGCATTTAATAAGGCTATTGACATTGCGAACCGTAACGAGGCGAAGCTGGTTTTAGCTCACGTGGTGGACACCCGTGCCTTTGCGACCGTAGAAGCCTATGACCGTTCCCTAGCCATCCGGGCGGAACAATATGCGACCGAATTATTAAATGACTACCAGGAAAAAGCAGAAAAAGCCGGTGTAAAAAATGTAGTGGTTGACATTGAATACGGTTCTCCAAAAGTAAAAATTGCTAAAGATGTCGCTCCGAAATATAATGCCGATCTGATTATCTGTGGCGCAACCGGCTTGAATGCGATGGAACGTTTCTTTATCGGCAGTGTATCCGAACACATAACAAGATACGCTACCTGCGATGTACTTGTTGTTCGCCCTGATGAAACAGAAGAAACCCAAGACAAATAAAAGAGCCCGGATGCGGGCTCTTTTATTTGTCTTTATTCAGTTCACCAATTATGTGTGGAAGTTCAGGAAGAATTAATCGATTCATCGCGAGTTTTACAGCACCAGAAGAACCTGGAGTAGAGAAAATAGCCGTTCGTCCGGATAATCCAGCGATCGCCCGCGATAAGATTGCCGCAGATCCAATATCCTCTTTGTAGCTAAGCATTCTGAAGATTTCTCCGAAACCTGGCATCTCTTTATCCAGTATTTTTTCTATCACTTCAATCGTTACATCTCGTTTGGCAACCCCTGTACCGCCGTTTATTAAAACGGCATCGATTTTGGGATCATCCACGCCTCGCTTCACATAGTCATGAATTTGACTTTGTTCATCTTTTACAATATGGTATTCACCCACCGAGTGACCTTCTTTCGTCAGCGTATCGATCATCAGCTTACCACTTTTGTCCGTTTTTTCTGTACGTGTGTCGCTCACTGTGAGCACAAGGCAGGAAATTGAATTTGCTGCGCTTTCTTTATGTTCCTTTACGGCCAATTAAGATGCTCCTTCCTTGTTCATAAGGTGACGGTATTGATAAAACTTCATAGCGAACTCTGTCACTTGTTTTGTTAAATGATAATTCGAATAAGCACCGATCGCAATACTGATGAATGGAAGACCTTGAACAAGTTTTTTCCTGAACATGAGGATGAATAAGGATTTAAAGCACTGTTTCACCGGTTGTTCCATCCAACCTTCATCGGTCAATTGATCCTCCCCTGCAAAGATAAAAGGATGCTCTTTCTTTTTCACTTCTTCGATCAACTCATTCCACGCACCCGCTTTTAGTCTTTTCGGCAAGGTAGCGGCATGAAAAACCTTGAGAGAAATCATCATTTCGTAAGGGTGGTTCATCTCATGACCAAAGGTTAACCCAATCAGCTGAATGGCTCTTAAATTCATTAACATCATCAAAGGATAATCCATCCCTAAGAAAAGCCATCCACCAGCCCCTGTCAAGCCGCCCTGTGCAAATGAGTACAGGCGCCCCCGAGCCATCTGCTGCTCGGCTATGTAGGTCAACTGTTCAACGGTCAGCTCTGTCTCCATATCTTCAATTTTTTCAATCTGATTCGAAAAAATCCGTCCCACCGTTAGAATCCGTTCTCTCGCCTCATATTGATAAGAGGTACCTTGTAAAAAAGCATGGGTATGAAAAAACCAGGCATCTAATTTTGAGAAAAATGCTTTTTTCACTTGAGGATCCACATTCATCAGACTTTGTTGAACCCAATGATCATAAACCATTTCAAAATCATTCGGCTGATACTGTTGGTATTGCTCTAACCATGTTTTTAATTCCGTACGTATGCGGTGGTGGTGTGACAAAGCGCTCCCTCCTCGTCTTTGTTCCTTACCATATATTGTAGACTGAAAGCTCAAAAAAAAGCAATTGCACCTAGGGCACAATTGCTTTTCCTATTATAGTCCTTTTTCGACGGTGTCACGAGCAATCATGACTTCTTCGTTTGTAGGAATAATCATGACCTTCACAGGGGAGTGAGGGTAGTTTACAAATGCTTCTTTTCCACGAACTTTGTTAAGGGCAGGGTCCCAGTACACGCCCATGAATTCAAGCCCTTTTAACACACGTTCACGCATCGTAACACTGTTTTCACCTACACCAGCTGTAAAGATAATTCCATCAATGCCGTGCATACGAGCTGCATAAGAACCGATATATTTATGAATACGTGCAGCAAACACTTCTAGAGCAAGCTCGGCACGCTCGTCCCCATTTTCTGCACGCTTCTCAATATCTCTCAAGTCACTGGAGAAACCAGAAAGCGCAAGCATACCACTTTCTTTGTTCAATACATTCATGACTTCATTCGCTGTTTTACCTGTCTTCTCCATGATGAATGGAATCAATGCAGGGTCGATGTTACCTGAACGCGTCCCCATTGTAACCCCAGCAAGTGGTGTGAAGCCCATAGATGTATCAATAGACTTGCCGCCTTCAATAGCTGCAATACTGGCACCATTACCCAGGTGGCATGATAGAAGACGAAGTTCTTCCACTGGGCGTCCCAACATCTCAGCAGCACGCTCTGAAACATACTTGTGAGAAGTACCATGGAAACCATACTTTCGGATGCCATAGTCTTCATAATACTCATACGGCAGGCTGTACAGGTAAGACTGCTCAGGCATGGACTGGTGGAAGGCAGTATCAAATACTGCTACGTGAGGTACATTCGGAAGCACTTCACGGAAAGCATTGATTCCAGTCAAGTTTGCAGGGTTATGCAATGGCGCCAAGTCTGATACTTCCTCAATTTCTTGGATGACTTCATCCGTGATGAGTACAGATTCGCTGAAACGCTCGCCTCCGTGAACGACACGGTGACCGACACCATTGATCTCATCTAGAGAATCAATGATTCCATTCGCTGTCAATTTATCAAGAAGCATTTTTACAGCTTCTCCGTGATCAGGGATATCTGTTACAGTTTCATCTTTTTCATCATTTACTTCAATAGTAAATACCGCATCATTCAAGCCGATACGCTCGACTAGACCTTTGGTAATTACAGTTTCTTCAGGCATTTCAATCAGTTGGAATTTCAGTGATGAACTACCTGCATTTATAGCAAGAATTTTATTACTCAACGTTGCTCATCCCCTTAAAATATAGGTTCGTAATTTTCTACCACTACTATTTAATCACCCGTTATCATCGATTTCAAGGTCACTGAGCTATGATAACGTTTACTTGTTATATTCGTTATTTTCTCACAATTGTGTGCTTTTATATTCGTCGAACCATTGGTTCATCTGTGTCAGGATATCCGCCATCCCATTCGGGTTCTTAAAAGAAGGGAGTTTGGCCAACAATGCTTGTTTCGGAGCCTTCGTTCCCTGTCCTTTCTTCTGTAAAATCAAAATGCTCTTTCCATGCTTTTCATCTTTGAATAAGCTATCGGAAAGCTGCAGCATTCCCACAATATGAGCATGCTCACGTAAAAAAGCATTCAAAGCCTTAGACTGCTCACTCTCAAAAAGGAAGTTCGGGACAATGAACATAAGGAAGCCGCCTTCTTTTGTATAATTCAATCCCTGTTCTATAAACAGATGATGGGCATAGGATAAGCCTTCATCCGCTTTCAGTTTATACCTTGCCGCTTGAGCGTCATCAGGATAATAGCCTACAGGAAGGTCAGCCAAAACAAAATCGACAGGCTCCATTAAGAAAGGGGCCAGGCTGTCCTGATGGAAGAATTCAATTTCATTTTTTTGCAGGTTGGCATTCGCAACAGCAAGCTGGATAAGCGTTGGGTCAACTTCACTGGCATACGCTTGCAGCGACATATCCAGCTGGTTCATAACGGATGTCATTAGATTTCCGCTTCCCGACGCTGGATCGAAAAGTTTCAAGCTTTCTCTTCCTTCAAATAATTTGGAAGCCAAATACCCCATAAACATGGCAACAGAGTCTGGTGTGATGAGGTGTTGCTGCTGAGTAGCTCCTTTCATTCCTTTTAGAATGGCAAGCTGAACCGCTTTTCTTATTTCTTCTTTTTCGAACTCTTCTTTTTTCACTTTCAGCAGTTCATTCGTGAGAAAGGTCTGCAAAGCATCTCCCATGTCGTCAAAGGGCTGTCCATTGAACAGAACATCCATTGTTTCTGCAATTGCTTCTAAATAAGTGATATTCAAGTCTTCAGATATGACCGTTGACGTATCATCGATCCATTGAAATAGTTTTTCCACTTGTTCCTGCTTCATAATCATTCTCCTTAAAATATAATTACGCTTTCATACCTGGTAAACTTCCTCGTACCAAATCAAAAGAAATTGACGCAGCTGTCTGTTTAACTCAAACATGATGCGCCAATCTTCGTTTACGTTTTCATCTATATCCACCATATCGAATTACACCCTTCAATTCAACAATGTTAAACTTTCCCGATTTGTTTGAAAATTGTGTGCGGTTTCAAGAATGAAATGATAAAATGACATCAAGCTATACATAAAAGGAGGATGCTAGATGAACGACCAACGAAGAAATTTATACTTTTTTTATCAACAAACCGAAGAATTAAATGATAAATTGGAAGCATTATTCCAACTGGCACGCGACAATGATTTTCATATCGTCGAAGATTCCACAGATGCTAACATCATCATCGCTGTAGGCGGCGATGGCACCTTCTTGCAAGCTGTCCGCAAAACGGGCTTCCGTCAAGACTGCCTGTATGTTGGGATCCGGACCGGGCATGAAGCAGGTCTTTACTGTGACTTTGACATCGATGATCACGATGAAATGATTGATGCGATGAAGAATTCTGAAGTTGAAGTCCGCCGTTTTCCCGTCATTGAAACAACGATTAATAATGAGTCTACCTTCATGTGTTTGAATGAATGCAGCGTGCGCTCGACATTGATCAAATCCATCGTCATTGATGTCCACATCGATGATCTCCATTTTGAAACGTTCCGTGGAGACGGTTTAATTATTGCCACTCCTACTGGAAGCACCGCTTATAATAAATCCATCAACGGTGCGGTGGTGGATCCGAAGCTTCCTTGTTTCCAAATCAGCGAGCTTGCTTCTCTCAACAATAATCGCTACCGCACACTCGGCTCTTCCTTTATTTTAAGCGGAGAACGGTCATTAAAGCTCAAAGTCCGGCAAGATGGAAATGACTATCCTATTATTGGTATGGATAATGAGGCTTTCTCCGTTCGTAACATCCAAGACGTTACCATCAACCTCAGCGAGAACGTTATTAAGACCGTCAAACTTAAAAATAATACGTACTGGGACCGTGTAAAACGTACGTTCCTGTAATCTCTTCTAAAAAGGAACTTCCGAGACATCGGAAGTTCCTTTTTTTGTTTAAAATATATCTACTACACAAAAGCTCCCTTTAGTTGAAGACTCAGTTTCGAGACGTTTGTTGAGTGGATGGGGGCTGCGGGGAATAGCTCGCTTTCCGCGGGAGCGCGGTGAGCCTCCTCGGACTGCGTCCTGTGGGGTCTCACCAAGCACTTTTTTCCCGCAGGAGTCTCGCCATTCC
>NZ_JAYLVQ010000028.1:0-1818 GCF_035818575.1 Halobacillus sp. HZG1 | reverse complement strand
CCCCCGTTAGCATTCCTGTAGAGCGTTAAATTTCAAGTTTGATAAAAAAAGAGCCCCTCGCTAAGATGATTATAGTCAGATAAACCAATTCTTAGGAGGAACTCTAATATGAAGTATAAAATGCAAGATCATCAAAATCAACTTATAGAAAGGATTTCAGACCAACATCTCGTCATTGGTGTGGACATTGCTCAGCATGTTCACGTCGCTCGAGCTGTTAATTTCCGAGGTATCGCAGTTGGTCATCCCATATCTTTTGAAAATAACGAAGATGGCTTTACGAGATTACTAAAATGGATTGAGCAGTTAAAAGCTTCAAATGGTTTTAATACGGAAATAATCGGCATGGAGCCTACCGGCCATTACTGGTTAAACCTGTCCAAATGGCTGCACAATCAAAGCATAGATATAGTAACAGTTAATCCTCACCTCGTTAAAAAGAATAAAGAAAACCGTGATAATACACAGTCTAAAAGTGACAAAAAAGATGCACTGGTTATCGCAGACATGGTGAAAAATGGCTACTATGCCTTTATTCGTCCAACTACGGAGGCGTTTGAAAAGCTTCGCGTCTTAATGGCTAACCGTGATGTCATCGTTAAAAGGTTCGTTAGTGCCGTCAACCAAATTAACCGTTGGGTCGATGTTGTGTTTCCTGAACTTAGACAAGTTTTTAAAGACATCAAAGGAAAAGGTTCTATCGCTACTCTACGCCTATTCCCTACTCCAATGGAACTCTGTTCGATGGAACCTCAAGATGTCATTAAAGGTTGGAAAACCATAATGAAACGCCAGCCAGGGACAAAAAAAGCTCAATCACTCATTGAATTAGCGAAACGATCTATTGGTAACCAACAAGCACCTGATGCTTATAAACTACACCTTGAACAATTACTTGAGGAATTTGACCTCGCAACAGCCCAACTCGAAAGAGTTGATCAAGAAGTGACTGATGTACTTAAAGACATTACTTACGCCAATAAACTACTAGAAATTGAAGGTATTAGTGAGGTTTCGCTAGCTGGCATTTTGGGGGAATCAGGTAACTTAAGCGGCTTCTCACATGGAAATTCACTATTACGTCATGCAGGGTTACATCTATCAGAGGCTAGTTCAGGCAAATGGAAAGGACAAATTGTCATCTCAAAACGAGGAAGATCTCGGTTACGGCGTTTCTTATACATAACGACAATGAGTATGATCATGAACAACTCTGAATTCAAGGAACTGCACGCCTATAATGTCAACGTGAAGAAGATGAAGAAAATGAAATCCATTATGAAACTCATTGGAAAGCTCGCAAGAATACTAGTGGGGATCGCTCGACGTAATGAAGCCTATTGCCCTGAAAAAGTAAGCGACTTAACACAAAAAGCAGCCTAAGAACCTTTTACTTGTTTCGTAAGATATACCAAATCCGTTAGGATTTTAAATTTATAAACCTCGAGTATTGACTTATTCGTAGGATCTCAAAAAAGCACGGAGAACTGGATGTACTTCAACAAAAGGGCATTGTGACCCGTTCCGTTAGCAAAACCAGGCTCCACCCCTTGGATAGGCGTGACGAAGGAATGAAAGGGCTTAGACCCGTTGAGCCATGGGAGGGACAGCCTCCGAGGGCAGCGTGGAGAATACGTGCCATAATTATGGAAATAATTGGAGTGAGATAGCACCTCTTTTATTTAAGTATGCCTGAAACCAGTCGATACGGTCATAAACCACTTCATTTATCCAATATGTTCTGACAAGCGGATTGAAATCCTGCGAATAAGTGAGTATTTGAAAGAAAAGCGGATCTAACCGAGGGAGTTGAAGACT
>NZ_JAYLVQ010000027.1:0-12776 GCF_035818575.1 Halobacillus sp. HZG1 | reverse complement strand
GGGAAGTCTCACTAGCCGCTAGGCGCCGGAACCGGATATCTAAGAGGAAAAAAGTGCAGGGTGAGACCCCACAGGACGCAGTCCGAGGAGGCTCACCGCGCTCCCGCGGAAAGCGAGCTATTCCCCGCAGCCCCCATCCACCCAACAGAAGTCTCGAAACTGAGACTTCAACTAAAGGGAGCTTTAATGGAACAGTAGATAAAAAGAACCAGCCCGGTTCGGACTGGTTCTTTTTAAAATTAGTCTATGACTTTTTCAATGGCAAAAGCGACGCCGTCTTCTTTATTAGACGCTGTTACAAAGTCTGCTTCTTTTTTTACTGGCTCCTGGGCATTCCCCATCGCGACGCCGAAACCTGCTTCGCGAATCATTGCGATATCGTTCATGCTGTCGCCTACAGCCATCACCTGATCCATATCTAAATCAAGCCACTGGCAGACTTTCATGAGAGCCGCTGCTTTATTTACACCTACAGGATTGATTTCTATGTTAGTTGGACTGGAGTTGGTGACTTCCAGGTTTTCATTCGCATTGACTTCCTCGAGAATGACTTGTCTTACTTCATCATCTTGTATATCAAAGCCGAACTTCAACCAATCGTAATCTACAACCTCTTGGTCGAATGGATTTTGGCTGTTGTACAAGCCTTGAACGGTTGAGGACCAAAAATAGAGGCCATGCTCTTTCTTCAATTCCCATAGACGTTCCACATGTTTATGTTCGAGCTTATTTTGCTCCACGAGGTTAAACTCGTGATCATAAATCTCTCCGCCATTGATCGTAACGATATAGGAAGAACGGCCGAGGTCTTCAGCGATTTTACGGCATCGGGATAAAGATCTTCCTGTACTCAATACAACGTGGATGCCTTTTTCCTTCGCTTTTTTTATAGCTTCTTTATTTGCCTCGGATACTTCGCCTTCATGATTGACAGTGGTTCCATCTAAGTCCAGAGCAATCAATTTGATGTCTTTTGTCATGTGATTCACGTCCTCTCTCTAATGTACCCATTTTAATATAAGGAACTTCCATACACAATTCAAAAGACTACCTGTGGAGGCTCGAGTAGTTTTACATTCAAAAACCTGTTTTTCCCCTCTTCCTCATAAAGGAAAAGAGCACTGCGATCCGATGATTATTTTCATACCTTAATGGGTATGGATAAGAAGAACTTATTTTCAAGGAGGTATTTCATGTTTCACTACACGGTAGAAACGGACAAAGGTATGGATGAAGCGATCGAAAGCCTTGAGGCTAATTTGAAAGAGGCAAAGTTTGGCGTGTTATGGAACTTTGACATCAAAGATAAGCTTCATGAAAAAGGACTGGAATTTGAAAAAGAATTTAAAGTCTTGGAAGTCTGTAACCCTAAAGAGGCGCAGCGCGTGTTAAATGAAAACATTATGGCTGGCTATTTCCTCCCGTGTAAGATGGTAGTCTATCAAGATGGAAGCAAAACGAAAATCGGTATGCCTAAACCTACCTCTCTTACTCAAATGGTTGAGGATGATCATATCCAGGAGATGGCAAGTGACATCGAAGACCGTTTGAAAAAATGCATGGATCAAAGCGTGTAACCATCTCAAAGAGCTGCTCATTATAGCAGCTCTTTCTTAATTTTAATTAACAAGGATTCCGTTTAACCTTCATACCCAAAGTCTATCAATGTTCTATGGGAGGTAAAGGCTCTGTCTGTTTACCCTTTAATGTGAAATGGAATTCCCCCTGGCTCGTAAGCGCGCCATAAAAGACATCCGATACATTATGGGTACCCAGGTTCGTATGTAACCACTCCATGTCCCGACCTGTTCGAGTTAAAAGGTCTGGTTGCAGTTGACCATCCAAAATTAAAGGGATATCATAACCCCCGCCCCTATATGGTAAACCCATATCTGCACGAGTTACGGCTTCATTAGCGTTTTTTAGTTTAACGGATAGCTGTCCATTCGGTTCGATGATTCCAAGCTCGACACTACTAAGAGCAAATACTTTCTGTTCTCTGAGCATATGAGTTATGTTATCAAGAGAATAATGGATACGAGAGATGTTCTCTTCCACCATTTCCCCTTCAAAAATTACAATTGTCGGCTCAAACGTCAGCATCTTTCCTATTTGTCTGTTCCAAAGCTTCAGCCATACAATGAACTTTTGTAAAAGCGCAATGGCAATAATTGCTGTAACCGTATGTATATGATTAATCTTTGGATCGGCAATATCTGCCCCGACAACAGAACCTAAAACAAGCACAACTAAAAAATCGAAGACAGGCAATTCTCCAATCGATCTTTTCCCCATGAACAGGCCAACCCCTAATAGTAAGGGCAAGATGGTCAATATCCTTCCCATCACTCTGAGTGTATCCATCCACATCTCCATATTCTTCACCTCCCACTTAGCTTTACACGGGATAGAGCCCCTTATCCAAAAAAATACGTGCCGGGGTGTTGACATTATACCTAATGGGGTATATTATTAGTCATGTACTGTTCAACAGCGACAGAAAAAAACTTCACAAGGGAGGTCAATTCGATGGAATACAATGACGCAATGAAGAACAGAGTGAAACGTCTAGAAGGTCAGTTGCGAGGCGTTTTAAAAATGATGGAAGAAAATAAAGACTGCAAAGATGTCATTACGCAGCTTTCCGCTTCCAGAAGCGCGATTGACCGTGCGATCGGGCTCGTGGTAAGCTCCAACCTTGTGGAGTGCATCCAGGATGCCGACGATCAAGAAAACAAAGAAGCTTCGATTAACGAAGCTGTTCAGTTGCTTGTCAAAAGCAGATAAATTTTTTTACAATATAATATACCCATACGCGTATAACTATATACTATTAGGAGGATGAAACATGTCTGAAACAAAAAAGACGAATATTATTTTATTCAGCGGGGATTATGATAAAGCAATGGCTGCCTATATCATTGCAAACGGAGCAGCCGCCTACGATCACGAAGTTACGATTTTCCACACGTTCTGGGGGCTGAATGCTCTACGTAAGGATGAAAGCATTCAAGTAAAGAAAGGCTTCATGGAGAAAATGTTTGGTAAAATGATGCCGCGTGGAGCAGATAAGATGGGCATATCAAAAATGAACTTTGCAGGATTTGGTCCTAAGATGATCAAAGACGTCATGAAAAAACACAATGCGATGCCGTTGCCTGATCTTATTGATATGGCTCAAGAGCAGGAAATCAACTTGGTCGCATGTACAATGACGATGGACCTACTAGGATTGCAAAAAGAAGAATTGCTTGATGACATTCAATACGCAGGCGTTGCTGCCTACCTTGCAGATGCGGAAGACGGCAATGTTAACCTGTTTATCTAATTAGGAGGTATCATTTATGAAAACAATGACAGCTAAAGAAGTAGAAGAAAGACTATCTGAAGGTAAAGAACTAAACATTATCGATGTCCGTGAAGACGAGGAAGTCGCTGAAGGAATGATTCCTGGTGCGAAACACATCGCTCTAGGGACTGTCGAAGAGCGCGCAGATGAATTGGATAAGGATAAATCTTATATCATGGTTTGTCGTTCCGGTGGCCGCAGTGGCCGTGCATCACAAATTCTTGAAGATAAAGGTTTCGATGTGACGAACATGGAAGGCGGCATGATGAGCTGGGAAGGTCCAACGAAATAAATCCCCCTATAAGGGTAGAGGAGGAATGTAAGAATGGAACTGAAAACAGATCTTACGTTAGATGCCAAAGGATTAGCATGTCCTATGCCAATTGTGAAGACAAAGAAAACAATGAAGGACATTGAAGCTGGGCAGGTCCTTGAAATTCAAGCCACTGATAAAGGATCTAAAGCAGACCTTGAAGCATGGACGAAAAGTGCAGGTCATCAGTACTTGGGTACGATTGAAGAGGGAGATGTACTCAAGCACTATGTCCGCAAATCAAGCGGTGAAGAAGAACAGGAGAAGAAACATCTGAATGTTGCAAACAACGAAGATTTGAATAGTCTTCGCAAAAACGAGAACGTCCTTATCCTGGATGTGCGCGAATCTGCGGAATATGCGTTTGAGCATATCCCTGAAGCCACGTCTATCCCTCTTGGTGAACTTGAAGAACGTGCAGATGAACTGGATCGTACGAAAAACATTTATATCGTCTGCCGTACAGGAAGCAGAAGTGATCTTGCTGCACAGAAACTGACAGAAAAAGGTTTTGAGAATGTTTACAATGTTGTTCCAGGCATGAGTGGCTGGAATGGCGAAACGACGAAGCTTTAATTCTATATTTTTTTACTAAAATTAATACCCTGGGAGGTAATAAGATGACTGTTAAAAACATGACGGTAAAAGAAATTACTAATAAAGTGTTGAACAATGAAGAGCTATTCCTTCTTGATGTCCGAACAGAAGATGCGTACCAAGACTGGAAAATCGAAGGTGAAAACTTTTCTTACTTGAACGTTCCTTATTTCGATCTCCTTGATGGTGTCGAAGAGATCGCAGATCAGCTGCCAAAAGATAAAGAAATTGCTGTCGTTTGTGCCAAAGGCGGTTCTTCTCAAATGGTTGCTGAAATGCTTGTAGAAGAAGGATTCGAAAATGTTTACTCCGTAGAAGGCGGAATGAAAGCCTGGAGTGAGCACTTGGAGCCGATCAAAGTCAATGACCTGAAAGATGGCGGCGAGCTTTATCAGTTCGTACGTATCGGTAAAGGCTGCCTTTCCTACATGGTTGTATCTAACGGGGAAGCAGCAATCATTGACTCTACAAGAATGACAGATGTGTATGTTGATTTCGCTAAAGAAATAGGTGTAAAAATCACAAACGTTTTTGATACGCACTTGCATGCCGACCACATTTCTGGTGGACGCAAGATTGCAGAACAAACAGGTGCCACGTACTGGCTCCCTCCAGAAGATGCTGGTGAAGTGACATTCGATTACCAACCCCTTCGTGATGGAGACCATGTCACTGTAGGAAATACAAACATTGATATTCATGCGTTGTATTCTCCTGGCCACACGAAAGGATCTACTTCTTTCGTCGTGGATGATCAATACTTGATGACAGGTGACATCCTGTTCATCGACTCTATCGGACGTCCAGATCTTGCCGGGAAAGCCGATGACTGGGTCATGGACCTGAGAGAAACCCTTTATACACGTTATAAAGAGCTTTCTGACGAACTGATCGTCCTTCCAGCTCACTTCATGATCATGGATGAGTTGAACGAAGACGGTACTGTTGCAGAAAAACTGGGAACTCTATTTGAAAAGAACCACGGATTGAACATCGATGATCAAGATGAGTTTAGAAAAATGGTGACAGAAAACCTGCCACCTCAACCGAATGCTTATCAAGAGATCCGTGAAACAAACATGGGTAAAATCAGCCCGGACAATGAAGAACAGCGTGAAATGGAAATCGGCCCGAACCGTTGTGCTGTAAGATAAAAACTCATGAGCCTGCGAATCCAGGCTCCCCTACAATCAATTAATAAACATTTGGAGGTATTTAATTATGAACGTAACAAAAACACTTGATGCAACAGGACTAGCTTGCCCAATGCCAATTGTGAAAACAAAGAAAGCAATGAAGGACATCGAAGCTGGAGAAGTACTTGAAATCCACGCAACAGATCAAGGTGCAAAGGCAGATTTGACTGCATGGGCGAAGTCCGGAGGTCACGAACTTCTACAAACAGAAGAAGATAACGGTGTATTCAAGTTCTGGATTAAAAAGGGCGAATAATCAGGAATCACCTGAAGAACATTATGGAATAAAGGGAACCTAGGACGGTTCCCTTTTTTATAGGAGGTAAACAGACTATGGAATTCGGATTAATCATCACGATCTTTCTTATCGGCTTCATAGGATCTTATATATCCGGAATGCTCGGCATCGGGGGTTCCATCATCAAATATCCAATGCTGCTTTATATACCGCCGCTTGTTGGTTTTACAGCCTTCACCGCCCATGAAGTATCCGGCATCAGTGCCGTGCAGGTCTTTTTCGCGACCATCGGTGGTGTTTGGGCCTACCGTAAAGGCGGTTTCCTGAACAAAGAGCTCATTTTATATATGGGTGTCAGTATTTTGATCGGTAGCTTCATAGGTGGTTATGGATCAAGGTTCATGGCTGAAGACGGCATTAATATTGTTTACGGTGTTCTTGCTTTAATTGCGACCGTTATGATGTTCGTACCGAAAAAAGGTATTGATGACAAGCCGTTGGATGAGGTCACCTTTAACAAATCTCTAGCTGCTATTCTAGCTCTTATCGTAGGAGTAGGAGCAGGAATTGTCGGTGCGGCAGGAGCTTTCTTGTTGGTACCCATCATGCTTGTCGTGCTTAAGATACCGACAAGAATGACCATTGCCTCTTCTCTTGCAATTACGTTGATTTCATCCATCGGAGCAACAGTCGGAAAAGTGACGACAGGGCAGGTCGAATACTTCCCTGCAGCGATTATGGTTGTGGCAAGTTTGATTGCTGCACCACTTGGAGCGATGGCTGGTAAAAAAGTAAATACAAAGATTCTACAGACTGTACTCGCGCTATTGATTTTAGGAACAACAATCAAAGTATGGATGGATATCTTCTAATACTGAGTACACAGAAAGAGCAGGACCTTAGAGGGTCGCTGCTCTTTCTTTAGGTACATGCCTGTATAATCCCCTATTTAGGTTGCCTGACTATCCTCCTGCTTTTCTGTCGATCCACACTTCTAATTACTTCCCATGAACTGGATTTGTTTATAGGGGGCAGGGGACCGACCAAAGAGTTAAGGGCTTCAGAACTGACAAATTCAACGTGGTCATCTTCACGAAAAGTGAAATGGACTGGATCCGTTTGGTCATGGGGGGTTATCCCTCATAGAAATATCTATGTATCATCCCATCAAAAAACCTCTCTCCTTTTATCAGGAGAGAGGTTTTTGCTTATTTTTCTTGTTTATTTTGATTTGGTTCAGTACTCTCGCTTTGGACCATCTCTGTTTCATCCAGGTAACGCAGCAAGTCACCATAGATGATTGAATCAGACATCTCCAATTCCTCCTGGGCCTTCTCGAACCCTTCATTACAAAGGTCAGCTTCCAGCTCTTCCCCTGTCTCGCGATTATAACACGTTCCTTGAATACCTACATATTCTTCGCTTGCAAAGTTACCATCACGAGTAATCATCAATTGACGGCGATCCTTATCAAGAAGGTCGTGTCCGAATTGTATAGGGTTATCATCTTGGATACCCAGCAAATTGGTCAATGTTGGGCGCAGATCAACTTGACCCCCAACCGTATGGTTTTTCTCAGCGTCAATTCCTTTTCCGTAAATCAACATCGGAACACGCTGCAACTGGAATTGTTCGTAGTCGTTAATCTCTTTATCCAGGTACTCACCCATCGCTTTTTGGTGGTTTTCAGAAATTCCGAAGTGGTCCCCATACATGACGAGGATGGTATCATCATAAAGCTCTGAATTCTTGAATTCTTCAACGAACTTCTTCAAAGCTTCATCCTGATAACGTATGGTTTGGAAGTAACGGTTCAACGTACCACTCCCTGTCTCCCCTTCTTCGATGAACTTTTGCTCTTCAGGAAGTGTGAATGGATAATGGTTCGTCAACGTAATCATCTTCGAGTAGAAAGGTTTATCCATTTCTTTCATCATATTCAAAGAATCCTCGAAGAAATATTCATCCAAATAACCCCAGCCGTGTGATTTTTCCGGAGTGACAGCGTAATCTTCCTTGGAGAAATATTCATCATAGCCTAGCGAATCATACATCACATTACGGTTCCAGAACGTTTTATCATTCGCGTGCATGGAGCTGGTAAAATAGCCATTCTCGCCAAGTAAACTTGGAAGCCCTTCATATTCATTTGATGAATGAGTGAAGAAAACCGCACCACGGTTTAATGGATACATAGAGTTCGCAAGTAAAAACTCGGAGTCTGACGTACGTCCCTGCTTCACTTGGTGATAGAAGTTATCAAAGTAGATTCCTTCTTCTTTCAGGTCATTGAAGTAAGGAGTCAATTCTTCTCCGTGCAACGTATTGTCGACAACAAAGGTCTGTGTACTTTCCAGAGAAAGTACTATGACGTTTTTACCTTCTGCGACACCTTCTAAACGATCGCTGTCTTCCGATTTATTTTCGTTCAAATAGTTGATGACCGGTACAAGTTCGTTACTGTCCGCCAGCGTCTTTTTCATCTCGGTTTTCCCCTGCAACACCACATCATAGACATGGTAATTGATGACACCAATATACTTAACGAGCATATTACGATCGAACGTACGCTCTAAGAGATCTGTTCGTTCCTGCTCTGCCCATTGCAGGTTAATCATGAACAAAGGAATGGCAACAATAGCTAGAACGATACCTTCCCAGCGCTTTGGCTTGAATACCTGGAAGCGTGAGGGTTTCAAGTAGAATAATAGAAAAGCTGCAATGAGAACATCGACAAACAGCAAGGCATCGACCGGACTCATAATCGTCGTGATACTGCCTCCGAGGTCCGCGAGGTTTGCTACCTGGTTTAACATCGGGATCGTAATGAAATCATTGTATTCTCTATAAAAGAGAACATTTACGTATAAAAGAATGGAGCCTAAGATATAGGAAAAGAACATACCCCGACGTCCGGCAAGCAAAATCCCCAGTCCAAAGATGAGAAAGATACTGCTCAGTGGATTGAATGCCAGAATGTTTGCTTCATTAGAATTCTCCACATTCAGTGAAAAGATGCTTGTTTGTATATAATTCATTTTCAACCAAAAAAGACCGATTACAAATAAGTAGACTAGTAGTTTTAAACCAGTTTTTTTATTAATATATTTATTGTTTGTAAACATTGTAAAACCTCCGTTAATTTTACATTACCCTATTCTACCTCATCTCAAATCTTTTTTGTACCACCTTAGAGATAGTTTAAAAACTCTGACACATTTGGACCGTTTATATCAAGGAATAGTTAAGTGAAAATGAAGCTCAATACCTATGCTTCCGCCATTTTTCCTATTATAAGGAAAAATGTTTGGAATTTTCTAATATACTCACCTGTTTTATGTTAACTTATATGTATAAAAGGTTAACAAAGGAGTGTAAAATATGTCACCAGAAAGTAAAAAATTGAGATTCATTGTAAACGGAGCATTGTTTGCGGCACTGACAGCCATTATGGCTCAAATCGAAATCCCCCTTCCGGTTGTACCCATCAGTGGACAAACATTAGCTGTCGGGCTCACAGCTACCATTCTAGGAAGCAGGCAGGGAGCAGTTGCGATGGTTGGGTATGCAGCTCTAGGGGCTGTCGGACTTCCTGTTTTCGCAGGATTCAGTGGCGGTGCTCAAGTTCTTGCTGGGCCGACTGGTGGTTACATATTCGGCTTTATTGTCACAGCATTCTTCACCGGTTATATTTTAGAGAAAACGTCCTTTAACTTACCTATGGCCATCGTTGCGAATGTGACAGGTATGATCATTACGTTAATATGTGGAACGATCCAGTTAAAGTTTGTTCTTGATATGAACTGGAACCAGGCTCTTGCCGCTGGCGTCTATCCTTTTATCGCTGTCGGACTCATTAAAGCTTTTCTTGCCAGCTGGATTGGCATCATCGTCAGAAAACGACTGATTCAGGCAAGATACATTAAAGAAGACCGGCAGCCAGTAGCTTCGTAATTTCATATTTCCTGGGAAATGAAGAGAACGCCGTGAGTAGTCACGACGTTCTCTTTTTATTCCTCCGTTTGTAAATCTACAAGAATCGTACTAACAATAATGAACAACGGGATGCACGCGACTGTAAATGCAAATGCGAATGACATGGTATTCCCCCCTCTCCTACCAGGTTTGGAATCTTCCTGAACCCGGTGGTGCATGTTGGATGAGATCCGCTAAAGGAATCGTGTAAGCAACAGCGATGAGTACAAAAGCGATTCCGATCCAAAGCTTCCAGTTTTCCAAAAATCTTGGTGTAGCCGTAGCATCGCTGGGTGCTAAAGGAAACGATTCTGCTTGATGAGCGTCAGCCTTAGGTGCCACCCACCACAATTGAATGACAATGAATATTAGCAGCGAGGCCGACAAGAAGAGAATAGATCCGCCGACAGCCATCGTCACATGATTGGATAAAATACCATCAAACCACGCAAGTGCATCATCATGAGCATAGCCTGTATAGGCGGTACGTCTCGGAGCGCCCATCAACCCCAATACATGCTGGGCTGTACTCATGAGAAGCATCCCCACTGACCATGAAATGATTTGAATAAAAGCGAGCTTTTGAAGAGCTTTCGTAAAACGTCTTCCAGTCAAGTACGGGATCAGCCAAAACGTCAGACCAAAGAATGTCATGGCCACAGGTGTCCCGACCGTAATATGAAAGTGGCCCACGACCCATAGTGTGTTGTGGATCACTTCATTCATCTGGAAACTTGCATTAATGATTCCGCCTGCTCCACCAGGAATAAAGAAAGCCATGGCGATAAAGATAGAGGTGAACCGAACATCCTTCCATGGCAGCTTCCGGAACCATCCAAACAAACCTTTTCCTCCAAGCTCCCTGCCCCGTAACTCAAACGTGGCAAACATAGAGAAGGCTGTCATCAAAGAAGGAATGATGACCATAAACGTCAATACTGTTTGTAGAAACTTCCAAAAACTTGCGATCCCTGGCTCTGTCAACTGATGGTGAAAACCGACAGGAATGGAGAAAAGAATAAACAGAACGAACGATAACCGTACAAGCGAATCACTGAAAACCTTCGTTCCGAGAATTTTCGGTACAATTACATACCATGCCATATACGCAGGAAGTAACCAGAAGTAAACGAGTGGATGACCGAAATACCAGAACAAAGAACGGCTCAATTCGACGTTGATTCCGTCCACCATCCCGAAGGCCCATGGGATAAACTGAAAGAGAACAGATGCTACAACCCCAAGACAGGCGATGACCCACAGAATAATCGTAGCCACCGTCATAAACGCAAATAACGGACTGAGTTCTCCTTTATTTTGTTTTCTCCATACCTGGTAGTGACCAATTAAAGCAAACCCCTGTACCCACGTACCGATGACAAATAAGGCAAGGCCTACATAAAACAGCCCGTGAGCCTGTAAAGGGGCATAAAAGGTATAGAGGACTGAAGCCTGGCCTCCGATCACCATGATGACAACTAAAAGGGTTCCTAATGACGTTACAACAAAGCCAATCCAATTCCACAAAAGGACTTTAGGACCGAATGACCCAATTGACCGGCTCATCCCGGCCTGAAAAAAGGCAAAAATGAAGAATGTCGTGAAGACGATAGCAAGCAATAGTCCATGAGCCGTTAACACTTGGTAATAATCCAGCCACCCAGGCAACGTTAGAGCGTCATTTCTTATAAACACCTGAAGAAGACCACAAAGTGTCCCAATTAAGAAAGCCGCATAAGCAAAACCTAAGTTCGCAAGAGCCAGTTTCCGTTCTCCCTTTGCTATTTGTCCCATTATCATTGTTCAACCACCTCGATTTCTGTGCTCATAAAATGGTGGCCGGATCCACAATACTCATTACAAATAACCAGATACGTACCAGGCTCTTGGAACGTATGCTTTTTATGGTTGATCTCCCCCGGAACCACCATCATGTTCACATTTGTTCCGACGACGGAAAAGCTGTGAACGACATCTGAACTTGTAACGGTAAACATGACCTCTTTCCCTGCAGGTACTTGAATTTTTCCAGGGTCGTACCCGAAAGCTTTCCCCACCATTACCACTTCATAGGTACCATCTTCTTTCTCGTGCACCCCCGGCTGATCGAAGGGAGCTGTTTCAGAAACCTTATCGGGATCGATTTTCATATGACCTCCCGAAGGTGTATGTCCCTGATGGAAGGCGCTTACGCCAACGACAGATAAAAAGATAATGAGTGCCGTAATCCCGAAAATAAGCCAGATTTTTTCATATTTGTGTAAATGCATGACCTTCCCCTCCTATAACCTCTGAATATATAAAAAGTAGATGCTCACCCACATGACTATAATGATGGCCCCAACGGCCAGAACGCTCACAAGGGTCCCCCTCAAATCTGTTTGATCCTCCTGTTTTTTCATAACCATTCCGCCCCCTCTTCCCTTCATTTGATCTAGTTCTATTGTATCGATCGGATGGGAAATAAAATATCGGGGAATCCCCTCATCTTAAAAAGCAAAATCCCCTATTCCATCTTTTTATGCTCAATAAAACGGAATTCAAAAAACGCTCCCTTTAGTGGAAAACTCAGTTTCGAGACTAGTGTGTGGTTCTAGGGGCTGCGGGAAAAGGTTCGTCTTGCTCCATCGTCCAGACACTCGCGTCATAAGCAGAACAGCAAAGGAATGAAAAGCACATTCCGTTGCTGTTCTGCTTATGCCAGTCGTGTCTACCAGGACGATTCCGCATTTGAACACTTTCCATGGGGCGGGCGGTGAGCCTCCTCAGGCTATGCCTTCCGGGGTCTCACCTGTCCCACACGTCCCATAGGAGTCTCACCGTTTCCCTCCGCCCCTTTACCTTATAAGTGTCTCGAAACCACTTCTAACAGGGGCAGTTTAAATGGTTGAGGGAAGTGGATGATTAGAACACCTGTATTCATAAGGAAGGTTCCAATTCATCTCCCCTAGGCTGGCATAAAGTGCCTTGTATCAAGCATTTGCCTATGCTAAACGTCAATTGGGCTAGAGTTTATATCATTCACTTCTCATAACCATACAAGTGATTTTTAAGTAGTAGTTTCGAGAACCTTCCTTGGTTAGGGGGCGTAGGGGAATGGCGAGACTC
>NZ_JAYLVQ010000026.1:0-45420 GCF_035818575.1 Halobacillus sp. HZG1 | reverse complement strand
CTCGAAACCACTACTGGAAAAATCAGCTTGTGTGGTTATGAGAAGTGAATGATGTAAACTCTATCCCATTGACGTTTAGCAAACGCAAATGCTTGATACAACACACTATACGCCTGCCTAGGGGGGAAGAATTGGAACCTTATTTATGAATAAAGGTGTTCGAATTATCCACTTCCCTCAACCATTCAAACTGACCCTTTCAGAAGTGGTTTCGAGACACTTATAAGGTCAAGGGGCGGAGGGAAACGGTGAGACTCCTATGGGACGTGTGGGACAGGTGAGACCCCGGAAGGCGGAGCCTGAGGAGGCTTACCGCCCGCCCCATGGAAAGCGAATCGTTTCCCGGAGCCCCTAGAACCACACAATTGTCTCGAAACTGAGTCTTCCACTAAAGGGAGCTTTAGGTGAAGAATGAAGCGTAGTTTACTTTTTTGAAACCTTTTTGTTACATAATCGTAATTATATTATCCAGAAAAGGTAAAGGGGAAGTCGATATGAGTCTTAAACAAATTTATAAATGGACGGGCCTGGTGGTAGTGGCTGTGTTGTTGATTATTGCGCTTATCACGACATGGTACACCGTGGATGAATCAGAGCAGGCTGTGGTCCTTACGTTCGGAAAGGCTGAAGATGGCATAACAGAACCGGGGTTGCACTTCAAAATGCCGTGGCCGATTCAAGAAGTAGAAAAAATGTCGAAAGAAACCTTCAGTTTGGATTTTGGTTTCGATGACAGCGGAGAAGAAACGGATAAGGTAACGATGATTACAGGGGATGATATGATTTTACAGGCCGATCTCGTGGTTCAGTGGAAAATCACGGACCCAGCAGCCTACTTGTTTGCCTCTGAGAATCCAGAACAAGTGTTGTTCAATGCCACATCTTCTTCACTTAGAGGTGTTATAGGAAGTAGTGAGATTGATGAGGCTCTAACTTCCGGTAAAGCAGAAATCGAAAATGAGGTACGGGAAGGTCTGGTCAGTCTGGTTGAAGGCTATGAAATTGGTGTTTCTATTATAGATGTGCGCCTTCAGGAGGTCGATCTTCCTAATAAGGATGTGCGATCTGCGTTTACAAAGGTGACAGATGCCAGAGAACAAAAGCAAAGTAAAGTGAATGAAGCTGAAAAATATGCTAACCAGAAACGCGAGGAAGCCCTCGGGGAAAAGGATGCGATCATACAACGATCAGAAGGTGCGAAAGTAGAGAGAATCCAACAGGCTACCGGAGCTGTTGCGAGTTTCAATGCATTGCTTGAAGAATACCAGGGCAACGAAGCGATTACACGTGAGCGTCTGGTCATGGAGACACTTGAGGAAGTGCTTCCAGAGGCTAATGTGTACATTATGAATGATGATGGAAACACGATGAAATACCTGCCTTTAAACCAAGGAACGGTTCAAAATGTAGTACCTGGTTCGACGGAGGACGAGGAGAGTGAGGAATCATGAATGAAGAAATATTCAATGAAAATGAAAAACAAAAGAAAGACCTTAAAAAGTATGTAAAAGCCGGGATCACATTACTTGTCATTATCGGAATTCTTCTTGTAGGTATAAATTCAATCGTCATTGCTAAAGAAGGCGAGTATAAGGTGGTTCGTCAATTTGGAGATGTTGTTAAAATTCACGAAAAACCCGGACTTAAATTCAAAATTCCATTAGTACAAGAAGTTACCACACTCTCTAAAAAGAAAATGGTCTACGATGTAGATGAAAAAGAGATCACCACATTAGATAAAAAGCGGATGATTATCGATAATTATGCGATATGGAGCATCACTGACCCAGAAAACATGATAGCTAACGCCCGTACTGAAATGAATGCAGAAGCGCGAATGGGAGAGTTTATTTTCTCTATTGTGCGTTCGGAGTTAGGAAAGATGAATTTCTCTGAGATCATTAATGAAGAAGAGAGCTCCAGAGGAGTATTGAATGAAGAAATCACGGCCAAAGTTAACGAATATCTGCAAAGAGATAATTACGGTATCGTTGTAGATGACGTGCGGATTAAGCGTTCTGATCTGCCGGAAGCGAATGAAGAAGCAGTCTTTAATCAAATGATTACCGACCGCGAAAAAATTGCTCAACAGTACTTGTCAGAAGGGGAAGCGGATAAGAGTAGAATTCGGGCGGAAGTGGATCGAGAAGTGCAGGAAATGCTGTCCACAGCTCGAGCAAATGCTGAAAAAATCCGGGCAGAAGGTGAACAGGAAGCTGCCCAGATTTATAACAATGCGTTTGCTCAAGATCCAGAATTCTATCAACTTTATCGCACCTTAGAATCCTATAAAAAGACAATCGATGGGGAGACAACTATTATCCTCCCGCAGGATTCCCCTTATGCTGAATTGCTTTTAGGGTATTTTGAATAACAGAAAAGGCGCGCCTTTTTCCTCTCTACTGTAAACATGGTAGAATGGTGAAAAAGGCGTTTTTTATCGAGCATTGGAACTCTAGATTCCATTGAAGAAGCATACATTGATTCATTAAATGAACGAAGACTAAGTGGAAGAAACAGATGAAGATCTCCTTTGAGCATCTTCTAAAATGAGGAGTGAGCCAATGGCAGAGAAAGTTGTATTAATTGATGGAAACAGTATTGCATACCGGGCATTTTTTGCACTGCCCCTGTTGAATAATGATAAAGGGGTTTACACGAACGCCGTTTATGGTTTTACCACCATGTTGTTAAAAATTCTTGAAGAGGATCAACCGGATCATCTGCTTGTTGCATTTGATGCTGGTAAAACCACATTCCGCCATAAAACATACAAGGATTATAAGGGTGGTCGGCAGAAAACTCCTTCTGAACTATCCGAACAGTTTCCCGTCCTCAAGGAGCTTCTGGATGCGTTTGAAGTCAATTATTATCAGCTTAAGAATTATGAAGCGGACGATATCATCGGTACCCTTGCTACGCAAGCGGGAGATAAGGGCTTGGAAGTGAAAGTGATTTCCGGAGACAAGGACCTTCTCCAACTAGTGAATGAGCAGATCACTGTGAGCCTCACAAAGAAAGGGATTACCAATGTTGATACATACACCCCCTCTTTCCTTATGGAAAAGATGGAAGTCCGTCCCGATCAGATCATTGATTTGAAAGCGCTCATGGGAGATAGTTCCGATAATATCCCTGGTGTACCTGGTGTCGGGGAGAAAACAGCGGTAAAACTCTTGAAACAATTTGATACGCTTGAAAACCTCTATGAGCATTTAAATGATGTGAGCGGTAAGAAATTGAAAGAAAAGCTGGAGACGAATAAAGAAGAAGCATTCATGAGTCAACAGCTTGTTACTATCGAGCGCGCAGCTCCGATTGAAATAAGCATTTCTGATATCGGCTATGCCGGTTACCAATCCCAAAAAGTGAGTGAGTTTTTTAAAGATCTCGGCTTCCAATCGTTGCTCTCCCGTGTTCAGGAAGGCGGTGCATCATCTGAGGAAGCTCAAGAACTCCCTGAAATTGATATAGAAGTTGTGGAGGATATTCAATCAGACCTTTTCACTGGAAGAGAGTCGGTCGTTGTTGAAATGCTTTATGATAATTACCATACGGCTCCGGTCGAAGGGATTGCTATTGTAAACGATCAAAGGAAGTTCGTGCTCTCTATGGAGGATGCTAAAAAATCGGACGCTTTCCAAGCATGGGCGGAGAGTGCAGAAAATGAAAAATGGGTGTTCGATGCCAAAAGGACGTGTGTCGCTCTTTTACGTCATGGCATTGAAATGAAAGGAATCACGTTTGATCTATTACTGGCTTCTTATTTAATCAACCCCGCTGAAAATAATCATGATATTCCTGCGATTGGCCACCGATTGGGTGAAACAGCCGTCAAATATGATGAAGAAGTGTATGGAAAAGGCGCAAAAATGAAACGCCCAGATGATGATGATGTGTTCTATGAGCACATCGGCAGAAAAGCAGATCTTCTTTATCACTTGAAAGATGATATGGAAATGAAATTGAAAGAAAACGAACAATATCATTTGTTCAGGGAACTCGAAATGCCTTTAGCGCTTATTCTTGGGCGGATGGAGCACCGCGGAGTTAGTGTGGACGTCCAGAGGTTAAAGAATATGGGAGAAGAACTGGAAGAACGGTTGAATAAGGTCGAGCAGGAAATCTACGACCTTGCAGGAGAAAGTTTTAACTTGAATTCTCCTAAGCAGCTAGGTCCGATATTATTTGAAAAACTAGAGCTTCCGGTGATCAAAAAGACCAAGACGGGTTATTCCACTTCTGCAGACGTTTTAGAGCAGTTGGAGGATCAACATGAGATCATTCCTAAAATTCTTCTTAACCGGCAGCTCAGGAAGCTGAAGTCGACTTATATTGAAGGCCTTCTTAAAGTGGTTCATGAAGAAACAGGGAAGATTCATACACGCTTTAATCAAGCCCTGACACAAACCGGTCGGTTAAGTTCCACAGATCCTAACTTGCAAAATATCCCGATTCGTCTTGAAGAAGGACGTAAAATAAGGCAGGCTTTTATCCCCTCCCAAAAAGAGTGGGTCATGTTTGCCAGTGACTATTCTCAAATTGAACTTCGTGTCCTTGCACATATTGCTCAGGATGAAAAGCTTATGCAGGCATTTAAAGAAGGGGAAGATATCCATACTCAGACTGCAAGTGAAGTTTTTGGTGTATCAAGCAGCGAAGTAACGAGTGAAATGAGAAGACAGGCGAAGGCAGTAAACTTCGGGATCGTTTACGGAATCAGTGATTATGGCCTGTCCCAGAGCCTTGGCATTACGAGAAAAGAAGCACAAGCTTTCATTGATAAATATTTTGAAAGCTATCCTGGAGTCAAGTCTTATATGGACGACACTGTTAGGGAAGCCAAAGAGACAGGGTATGTCTCAACCTTCATGAACCGCAGACGATATCTCCCTGATATCACGAGCCGGAATTTTAATAAGCGAAGCTTTGCCGAGCGAACGGCGATGAATACACCAATTCAAGGAAGCGCCGCAGATATTATCAAAAAAGCGATGATCGACCTCGAAGAAAGACTGGAGGAAGAGAAAATGCAGGCCAAGGTTTTGCTGCAAGTGCATGATGAATTGATCATCGAAGCACCAAAAGAAGAAGTGGAGCAATTAGAAGAAATTGTATCATCTGTCATGGAAAGTACCGTGGATTTAGATGTCCCATTAAAGGTCGATTCTTCCTATGGGGACACATGGTATGATGCAAAGTAAGAGGAGAATGCAACGATGCCAGAGTTACCGGAAGTAGAAACAGTCAGAAAAACATTGAAACACCTCGCCCTAGGAAAAGAGATTGAAAAGGTCTCCATTTTTTGGGGGAACATCATTAAACAACCTCAAGACCCTAAAGAGTTTGAACAGCTACTGGTGGGTCAGACCATTCAGGACATTGATCGGAAAGGGAAGTTTCTGATCTTTCATATGGATGACATTGCCCTTGTTTCACACTTGCGAATGGAAGGGAAATTCGGTGTGTATGAGGGGACGCTCGAAAGGCCGAAGCACACACATGTGATTTTTCATTTTACGGATGGAACAGAACTGCGCTATAACGATGTACGTAAATTCGGTACCATGCATGCTTTTCCTAAAGGCATGGAGCTTGAAAATAAACCGCTTATTCAATTAGGACCTGATCCATTCAATGAAGCATTCACCACGGATTATTTCTATGAGAGACTTAAAAAGACGACTAGAAATATGAAAGCGGTCCTGCTTGACCAATCGATTGTAGCAGGCTTAGGAAATATCTATGTAGACGAAGCCCTCTACAGGGCAGGAATTCACCCTGAAAGAATTGCAAATACACTGACGAACGCGGAAGTTGAAAAGGTTCGAGAAGCCAGTATTTCTGTCATCCTCGAAGCGATTGAACAGGGAGGAACGACGATTCGCTCTTACTTGAACAGTCAGGGAGAGATTGGAATGTTTCAACAGAAGCTTCGTGTGTACGGGAAGCAGGATACGGAATGTATTCAATGTGGTACTCCGATTACAAAGTTGAAAGTGAGCGGCAGGGGAACTCATATTTGTCCTCATTGTCAGCCTTTACACACTACTAGGTAAACCCCCATATACTATCCCACAGCTTAAGTTATGAAGGTGTGGGATAGATGGGAATTGGCATGTTTATTTTTTTGTTCGTTACGGCAGTCAGCATCGATAGTTTTGGAATCGGCTGCGTTTTAGGTTTGAAAAAGGTCGGCCTTACTTTAAGGGGCGTTTTTCTAATTTCGGGTGTCTCTGGAATTGTATTTCTGTTGTCTTCCTATTTTGGACATTTACTGGCAGCAGTAGTGGCTGCAGAAGACGCCGAACGTGTAGGAGCACTTGCGTTAATCGCCATTGGTATCTATTTTTTATGGCAGTTTTTTAGGAAAGAGAAAGATCGTGAAGAAAAGAAAGAACCATGGCTTAATCCAGCGAAAGTATTGAACGATCCTTTAGCTGCAGATGTTGACCACTCTGGTGGCATCCGCGGAAAAGAAGTATGGCTGCTTGGAGCGGCACTATCTCTTGATACTATAGGAGCCGGAATCAGTGGAGCCCTTATTGGAATTCCTGTTTTATTTACAGCAGTTATGATAACCGTAGCCACTTTTTGCATGCTCGGGTGTGGGATTTTAAGCGGATCAAAGCTGAGTGATAAAGCAGAAAGTTTATCCATTCTACCTGGAGTGTTACTTATTATCATTGGACTGATCAAGTTGTCATAAGGAGGTGTCGGGATGACTGTAGTCATCGGATTAACAGGAAGTATTGCAAGTGGAAAAAGTACCGTAGCGAAGATGTTTAAGGATATGGATATTCCTGTTATTGATGCAGATCAAATTTCAAGGGATGTCGTCGAACCTGGAGAACCTGCCTATCAGGAAATTGTATCCACTTTTGGAGAACAGGTGCTTTCAGAAGAGGGCGGCCTGGATCGGAAAAAGCTCGGTAAGATCATTTTTGCCGACGAGACAAAGCGTAAGCAATTGAACGGCATTGTCCACCCTAAAGTAAGGGAGGAGATGATCAGACGGCGCGAACAGTATAAAAATCAACAATATCGAGCGGTCGTCCTTGATATTCCGTTACTGTTTGAAAGCAACTTAACCGATTATGTAGAAAAGATTCTCGTCGTGTACGTGGATGAAGAGACACAGCGAGAGCGTTTGATGGAAAGAGACCAGGCAGGGAGGGAAGATGCTGAAGAGCGGATCCGTGCGCAGATCCCTGTGAAAAAGAAAGCAGAAATGGCGGATGCGGTCATTGATAATACCGGCACAGTTGAAGGAAGTTTACAACAATTAAAAGACATACTTCACGGTTGGGACATCGTATAATATAACACGTCTAAGCAGGCGTGTTATTTTTTGTAGAAAGTTTTCGTTCTTTATGTAAAAGCGCTTGCAATATGTTATACTAATCTAGGAATTACAGAGTAAAAGTATATCATATATAGGGGGCTGGAACAGCATGGGGAAAACAAAGATTGCTATTAATGGTTTGGGAAGAATTGGTCGCATGGTTTTTAGAAAGGCTGTGGCGGATGAATCTATGGAATTGGTTGCCGTTAATGCAAGTTATCCAGCTGAAACAATTGCTCACATGATTAAATACGATAGTGTGCATGGTCGTTTTCAAGGAGAGGTCAATGTCGTTGACGGAGACTTAGTCGTCAATCGAAAAAAAGTGAAGCTGTGTTCAACAAGGAACCCATTGGAACTGCCATGGGATGAACTGGATATTGATATTGTTATTGAGGCAACAGGTAAGTTTAAAACGAAAGAAGAAGCAGGTCTTCACTTGGATTCTGGAGCAAAAAAAGTCATCATTACAGCACCAGGAAAACAAGTGGATGCAACGATTGTAATGGGTGTGAATGAAGAGACTTATATGCCGGGCAGTCACGATGTCATCTCAAATGCTTCCTGCACAACCAACTGTCTTGCCCCTGTAGTAAAAGTGTTGGAGGATGAATTTGGCATTGAAAATGGTTTGATGACAACGGTGCATGCATTCACTAATGACCAGAAGAATTTAGATAATCCACATAAAGATTTACGGAGGGCCCGAGGATGTACGCAGTCGATCATCCCAACATCCACAGGCGCAGCAAAAGCATTAGGAGAAGTAATCCCTTCCCTTCAAGGAAAGTTAAATGGTATGGCTTTGCGTGTACCGACTCCAAATGTATCTCTTGTTGATCTAGTCGTCGATTTAAAAAGGGAAGTTACAGCAGACGAAGTGAATGAAACCTTTGAAAGAATGGCTAAGGGAGAAATGAAAGGCATCTTGGAATACAGTGAAGAGCCACTGGTTTCCGTTGATTATACGACTTCTTCATCTTCGGCAATTATCGATGGGTTATCCACACAAGTCATCGATGACCGTAAAGTTAAAGTACTAGCCTGGTATGATAATGAGTGGGGATATTCCTGCCGCGTGGTGGATCTTGCTAAGTTTGTGGGCAATATGATGAAACAAGAAAAGGAAGCCCGAGTTTCATAATTAACCCGAATCCTTTTGAATCTAAGTCCCCCTGGAAGCAGCAAGAAGAGTTGTACAATATCCAGTAAAATATTTCTTGCAAATTAAGGGTAAACCATATATACTTTCTCTTGAACTTCTGAATTTCATATAAATTCATGTCTACTCAAAGGGTTAGGACCTCTCAGGACTAACTTTCCCCCGTGGTAGTTCATGGCTGTTATTTCAGAGGTATTGAAGTGAATGTACAAAGGGGGATCCTTGATATGGATAC
This sequence comes from Halobacillus sp. HZG1, assembly GCF_035818575.1. Lineage (NCBI taxonomy): Bacteria > Bacillati > Bacillota > Bacilli > Caryophanales > Bacillaceae > Halobacillus > Halobacillus sp. HZG1. The sequence continues at coordinate 36,678 of NZ_JAYLVQ010000026.1, read as the reverse complement.
AATGGGAAGACACGTAATTGCTGAACTATGGAATTGTAATGAAGAAAAATTGAACGATATGTCGTATATAGAACAAGTTTTTGTAGATGCAGCCCTTAAAGCTGGAGCAGAAGTGCGTGAGGTTGCTTTTCACAAATTCGCGCCTCATGGAGTTAGCGGAGTGGTTATCATTTCCGAATCACACTTGACGATTCATAGCTTTCCAGAGCATGGGTATGCAAGTATTGATGTTTATACTTGCGGAGATCGTATTGATCCTAATGTCGCTGCTCAGTACATCGTCGATGCACTGGAAGCAGGTAAAAATGAAACAGTAGAAGTACCAAGAGGAATGGGGCCTGTAGAAGTACAGCAGTCTCGCGCGCTATAATAGAAAAGGAAGCCACGCAGGATCAACATGCGTGGCTTCCTTTTCTATTTATAGAGCGATATAAATGAGGATGGTGGTTGGAAAATCCTTTTTTAAAAGGGCTCTCAGAAAGAGTGCATCTAGTACCATCATGAGCCCTCTTGAATTTATCAAAGAACCTTAGGTTTCAATAATCGTTTCTTATTTTCATAAGTCATGTTAAAATAAAGGGAGATTATGTCGAATGGAATTGAAGGGGTTAGGTAAGTGAAAGCATTTATTTCCAGGTATTTCAGCAACCATTCCGAAACGAGTGAAGAGCATAAGGATTCTGCGCTTGTCACACACTATTATAAAGCTAAGCATGATGATCTTTTCCGTGCTGTTGAAGGATTGTTTTCAGCGCCTTCAGAAATTGTAGCAAGTTCTAAAGAACGTGGCGAATTGACCGTCAAATATAAAGGGAATAGACGCGCGTTTATAGTGGCGACGGTCATCATGGTCCGCCCTTTTCGAACAGCCGTTGACTTTTCTGTCACTACGGACTCAGGAGGTCCCGTTGATTTTGGACACAGCCGGAATCTAATCGTTCAGCTTTATAAAAAATTGGACAGTCAGTTCACAGCGGTGGATCCTTCCTGAGTACTGCCGAAAAGATGATGATGTGGAGTTGATCATACGTGAAGTGCCCGAATTGCCACTATAAAAGTACAAAAGTCCTTGATTCCAGGCCCATCGAAGAAGGACAGGCGATCAGACGACGCAGAGAGTGTGAACAATGCCAATTCAGGTTCACAACTTTTGAACGGATTGAAGAAGTTCCTCTGATTGTCGTGAAAAAAGAAGGCACAAGAGAAGAGTTCAGTCGTGAAAAACTGATGCGTGGACTGATTCGAGCTTGTGAAAAGAGACCTGTGGCCGCAGAGGAACTGGAACGAGTGACTATGGATATCGAAAAGGAATTAAGGAACCGTGGCGTTTCTGAAGTCATGAGTGAGGATATCGGTGAAATGGTGATGGAGCGTCTGTCTGGCATTGATGAAGTTGCTTATGTTCGTTTTGCTTCCGTATATCGACAGTTCAAGGACATCAATGTTTTCATCGACGAATTAAAAGAATTAATTAAACATGAAGACAATGAATGAGCCTGTTCCGGCTCATTTTCTTTTTCTAGGACCCTACATTTTGAAGGCCTTTTGGTTTCAGTTTTGAAATGAATGGTCTTTTTCTGATTGAAATAGAATGAATAAGCTTTAATGATTGAAGGAGGTGGAGGCGGTGAGTTACTCTATTGGCAAACTTCTCCCAGTGGACGGTTTTAAAATCATACGAAATGGAGAGCTGCCTCGAAGTTTTCATCGTTCCTTGTCACATTTATACCAGCCGATTGTTGGGAGGTTGGCGGTTTCTCTTTATCATGTTCTTATATCGGAATCGGATATGATTGAAGGGGAACAGGTACAGTCTCACCATACATTGATGTCTTACCTTTCTGCTCCCTTGGATAAAATATATGAGGCGAGGGGGAAATTGGAGGCCATCGGATTACTACGGACGTTCCGTTCGATTGATGAAGATCAGCAAGCTGTATACCTTTACTCTGTGCACCCTCCTTTTTCTCCGGAAGAGTTCTTCCTTGATGATATGCTTTCCTTGCTTCTTCATCATGAGTTGGGAAAGGAAAAGTATGAGCGCTTAAAAAGCCGGTTATTGAATACTGGGCAAACACTTGAGGGATTTACTGAAGTAACTGCGACTTTTGATGAAGTATTCCATAATAAAATGATCGAAACGGTCCAAAGAGAAACGGAAACCATTTCAAAGCAGCAAAAGCATCAGCAGGAAACCAGAGGGCCGGTAGCATCGATGGACCGAGTGGACTTTCATTGGTTGAACCATGCATTGAAGAAGCGAATGTATCCATCGGAACAAATATTAACGGGGCGAAACAAGAAGTTGATTGTCCAATTGGCCACGTTATATGACCTTTCCAACACAGAGCTTGAAAAAGCCGTCACCTGGGCCATTGATGAAAATCATTATTTAGTAGAAGAAGAGTTGAAGGCAGCTTGTCATGATTTTATGAAAGAGCAAAAAAATGACAAACAAACAGATTCGGCTCTAGATCGCAGAGAGAAAATGAAAGTAGAAAACACAACAACTCAGGGGTCAAAAGAGGATCAATTCATACAGATGCTTGAAGAAATATCCCCAAGGGAATTACTTGAAGACGTCTCCAATGGTAATCGTGCGTCTGAACAAGACCTGAAAATGATTCGTGACGTGATGACAGAACAAGGAATTGAGCCAGGGGTCATGAATGTACTCGTTCATTATGTCTTGTTAAAAACCGATATGAAATTGTCAAAGGCTTACCTTGAGAAAATTGCCAGTCACTGGGCGAGAAAAAATGTAACGACTGTAAGACAAGCGATGAACCTTGCCAAAGCTGAACATCAGAAATACCAGCAATGGGGAAAGCAGAAGTCTCAGAAGCGTAAAAACCAAAAAGAAGAAGTGATCCCAGCCTGGTTCAAACAAGAAGAAGGAAAGCCGCATGAGAAGAAAGAAGCCGTACAAGTCAATACGGATGACATAGCAGCAAGGATTAAGAAATTGACGAGCAAAGGCAATTAAAAGGGGGGATAGACCAATGGAACCTATTCAACAATCATTAAAAAAGTGGATGCGTAACAATGAACAGTTTCAAAAGCGAATGAACCACATGAAGGCGGAAGTTATGGAATCCACGGAAGTGAAGAAATTGATGCAGGAGCATGAGGAATTAACAGAGGAAGCGATTGAGAAACAGTTGATTAAACTCTATGAATACCGCACTCAATCAAAAAACTGTGAGAAATGTCCGACACGTGAAGAGTGTATCAACATCCTTCCTGGTTATGTCCCACGAGTAGAAGTAGAAGGTTCTGATGTGAAGTTGATTTATGATAAATGTCGCCGTCAACGGAAACATGAACAGCAGGAGGAGCAGAAGTCCCTAGTAAGAAGTCTCCACATGCCGCGGGAAATTCTTGAGGCATCTCTAGAACGGATGGATCTTCAAGATCCTGATCGCGGAGCTGCTGTAGAACGAACCGTGCAATATATTGAAGGTCTGGGTGACGAACTGCCAAGTAAAGGGCTTTACTTTCATGGACCTTTTGGTGTGGGGAAAACTTATTTCCTTGGGGCTATCGCCAACGAACTGAGCTCAAAAAATATCCCTTCCATGGTTATTTACATGCCGGAATTTGTGAGGGAGATTAAAGCTTCAATTAAGGATGACTCCATGAATGAAAAGATTGAAGCTTTTAAAGAAATTCCTGTACTGATGCTTGATGATATTGGGGCGGAATCTCAATCCGCGTGGTTTAGAGATGAAGTCCTCGGCAGTATTCTTCACTATCGTATGATGGAAAGACTTCCGGTTTTCTTTACCTCTAATTACAACTTGAACGAGTTAGAGAAAGTGTTGATGACGAGTAACCGGGGAGATGTAGAACAAGTAAAAGCAAAAAGAATTACAGAGCGGATCCGTCAACTGAGTGAAGGGGTCCACGTCAATGGACGGAACAGACGAGGATAACGATTACAAAACGGAAGACAATAGCATGATTCCCTCTCCTCTCACATAAATATAACAGGGAATAGCCAACTTTATGTCATAGGTGCGCCATCTTTCAATGGCGGATCCTCAGGGAGCTGTCCTGGGGTCTTCCATAGAACATAGAAGTTGAATGAAGTCGGGACGAGGGGGAATTTTGGTGTTTTGCATTCACTTTTCTAATCGTGCGGAAGCGATCCTATTCTATAACGCGATTGTTTCAGAACAAAAACTTTGGATTTTCAAGGAACATACCGATGGCTTTGATGTGAAGTTGATGAATGCTTCATTGAGTGGAACAGCTTATGTGGAGGCGATCCGTGCCTTTTTGCAATTAATCCGCAAAAGGAAATTGCTTGGGTGGATGGAAGGCGTATTGAAACACCGGTACTATTACGAGGATGAACAAGAAATTCAGCGGATGCTTGAAATTGGACAAGACTTCGAAGATAAGCCACCCGCAGGACTTCAACTTCCACCGATCTACCACTATTTACGCGCTTTCATCCAGGATTATCTGGTTGCCAGAAGTCTTGTGGAGTTTGACGAACTCAGTGCTGCCTGCCTGCAGTCCGTTCATGAATCGCTTATTGAATACACAGGAAAGATCATTGATGAATATAAGCAGGAAGAGTCCTATCAATTGATGGTGGATTCCTGGCGTCACCGTGTCCATCATAAAGACACAGGCGTGCAGTTGCTTCATCTGCTTGATGATGGTCGATTAACCTACTACCATGATGAAGGGAACCCCATCAGTGAATCAGAAACCAAATTGTACATGAAGCAATACCCGGATGAATGTATTGCTCACCTTCCGATTGAATGGCCGGTCACAGCTGCGCTTGCTCATGCACCTGATGAGTTGATCATCTATTCAGATGAAACGGGCCATTCAAACTTAGAGTTATTGATGAATATTTTTGAAGAAAAAGCTTCTTGGAGGCCCAAATCACAATTTCCTTTCAAAATGGGTTGATTTCCTTTTCCTAAATGGATATAATAACGTACATATCTAAACAACGGCTTGGAAAAGGACACGAACATAAAGTGACGCAAGACCAGAGAGAGGGGCCATCGGCTGGAAGCTCCTTGTTGACGGCTTTATTGTTTACCACCTTGGAGCTCTGTCTGTGAACAAACGATTAGTAATAGACAGCGTCTGATCCGCGTTAAGGAGAACGAAGCCGCATGGTCTTACTTTGCGGGAATTTGGGTGGAACCACGAGTGATAACGCTCGTCCCTTAGCTTATATGCTGAGGGACGGGCGTTTTTTATATTTATTTTAGATAAAGGAGTGTTAAACATGTCGAATGCGATTCAAATCAAATTTCCAGACGGTAACATAAAGGAGTTTGAAAGAGGTACGACAGGTGAAGAAATCGCACAATCGATTTCCCCTGGCTTAAAGAAACAAGCCTTGGCCATCAAATTGGATGGCGAACCTTATGATTTGAGAAGGCCGATTGAACAAGACGGAGCTGTTGAAATCTTGACATATAAAAATCCTGAAGGTTTGGAAGTGGTGCGCCACTCTTCCGCTCACTTGATGGCTCAGGCGGTCAAACGACTTTATGGCAATGTGAAACTTGGTGTTGGCCCTGTCATTGAAAACGGATTTTATTATGATATCGACATGGAAGAATCCCTTACTCCAGAGGACCTTCCTAAGATTGAAAAAGAAATGCAGCGCATTGTCGATGAGAATTTAGAGATCGAACGCATCGAGCTTTCTCGTGAAGAAGCGATTGAAAAGTACAAGGAGATCGGTGACGATTTAAAACTTGAGCTCATCGAAGCCATCCCTGAAGGGGAGCAAGTGACTATTTATCAGCAGGGAGAATTTTTTGATCTTTGCCGTGGGGTTCATGTTCCGCAGACAAGTAAAATCAAAGTTTTCAAGCTTTTGAGCATTTCTGGTGCCTACTGGCGTGGAGACAGCGATAATCAGATGTTGCAGCGTATTTATGGTACAGCTTTTGAAAAGAAAGCCCATCTCGATGAGTACCTGCAAATGCTTGAAGAAGCAAAAGAAAGAGATCATCGTAAGTTAGGAAAAGAACTCGACATTTTCACAGTCAACCAAAAGGTTGGTCAAGGATTGCCGATGTGGCTTCCAAAAGGAGCGACCATCCGTCGTACAATCGAACGGTATATTGTAGATACAGAGGAACGTCTTGGATATGACCACGTGTACACACCTGTTCTTGGAAGTGTAGATTTATATAAAACAAGTGGACACTGGGATCACTACCAGGATGATATGTTCCCAACAATGGAAATGGACAACGAAGACCTCGTCCTTCGTCCAATGAATTGCCCGCACCATATGATGATCTACAAAAATCAATTGCACAGTTACCGTAACCTTCCTGTGCGTATCGCCGAGCTCGGTATGATGCACCGTTACGAAATGTCCGGCGCACTAGCAGGATTGCAGCGTGTACGCGCGATGACATTGAATGACGCCCACATTTTCGCTCGTCCGGATCAATTGAAAGATGAATTCAAGCGAGTGGTTCGTCTGGTGCAGGAAGTGTATCATGACTTTGGTATCAATGATTACTACTTCCGTCTTTCCTACAGAGACCCTGAAGACAAAGAGAAGTATGTCGACAATGACGCGATGTGGGATAAGGCACAGGCGATGTTGAAAGAAACAATGGAAGATATGAAGCTTGAATATGTAGAAGCAGAAGGGGAAGCGGCCTTCTACGGTCCAAAACTCGATGTTCAAGTGAAGACAGCTCTTGGCAAGGATGAAACATTGTCTACTGTTCAGCTTGACTTCCACTTACCAGAACGCTTCGATCTGACATACGTTGGAGAAGATGGAGAAGATCACCGTCCAGTTGTTATCCATCGAGGAGTCGTGTCTACAATGGAACGCTTTGTTGCCTTCCTTATTGAAGAGTATAAAGGTGTATTCCCGACTTGGCTTGCTCCTGTCCAGGCAAAAATCATCCCTGTCTCCGCAGACGTGCACCTGGATTATGCGAAGAAACTTGAAGATGAGTTACGTGAAGCTGGTGTTCGTGTCGAAGTGGATGAGCGTAATGAGAAGATCGGCTATAAGATCCGTGAAGCTCAAATGCAAAAAATTCCGTTCCAGCTTGTGGTTGGTGACAAAGAAATCGAAGATCATGCGGTCAACGTCCGTCGTTACGGAGAACAAGATTCCGCAACAAAACCACTGGACACATTCAAACAGGAAATTCGCAACGAAATCGATCAAAAGCTTCTACGCAAGTAAAAGAAGAAAACCCGAAAGTCTTTCACAAGACTTTCGGGTTTTTATTTCGCTAAATGGCAGGATTGTTGAAGACTCAGTTTCGAGACTTTTATTGAGTGGATGGGGGCTGCGGGGAATAGCTCGCTTTCCGCGGGAGCGCGGTGAGCCTCCTCGGACTGCGTCCTGTGGGGTCTCACCATGCACTTTTTTCCCGCAGGAGTCTCGCCATTCCCCTCCGCCCCTTAACCAAGGATGGTTCTCGAAACCACTACTTAAAAAACCAGCTTGTATGGTTAAGAGAAGTGAATGATATAATCTCTACCCCATTGACGTTTAGCATACGTAAATGCTTGATACTACGCACTATATGCCCGTCTAGGGGAGAAGAATTGGGAACTTACTAATGAATACAGGTGTTCTAATCATCCGCTTCATTCAACCATTCAAGCTCACCCTTTTAAAAGTGGTTTCGAGACACTTATAAGGTAAAGGGGCGGAGGGAAACGGTGAGACTCCTATGGGACGTGTGGGACAGGTGAGACCCCGGAAGGCGTAGCCTGAGGAGGCTCACCGCCCGCCCCATGGAAAGCGAATCTTTTCCCGGAGCCCCTAGAATCACACAACATCTCGAAACTGAGCCTTCAAGAAAAGGGAGCTTTAGTGGAAGAAGGTGGATTGTGGGGAGTGGCTAAAAAAGCCTTGATTTTTGTGGGTGCATGGCTTATCCTAGTTTAAGTAGTCATGTCGGCGGAGTTTAGTTGTTGACATGCATCATAAGGCATGCTATTATAATTTAGGTAACTGAATGAACGGATCTAGAGACAAGTAGGAGCACCCGCTTCTCACCTGATCGACGCACAGCGCAGTTGGCAGGTCACTTATTCCTTTGATTACTAGGAGTCGTGTGGGTGCAGTATGTGTACCGACACTTTTTTTATTTGCATCAGGAAATCTTGTCGATGACAGATCTCATATAAGTTTTCTAAAATTTGTTGGAGGTGGCTCGATATTAGCAAGGATAACATGAACGTTAATGAAAAAATCCGTGCCCGTGAAGTTCGTCTGATCGACGTGAATGGTGAGCAACTTGGAGTTAAATCACGTAACGAAGCTCTTGATATTGCAGCGAATGCAAATCTTGACCTCGTTATGGTGGCACCAAATGCGAAGCCTCCGGTTTGCCGAGTGATGGACTACGGTAAATATCGTTTCGAGCAGCAGAAGAAAGAAAAAGAAGCTCGTAAGAAACAAACGGTCATCAAAGTCAAGGAAGTTCGTCTCAGCCCTGGGATTGAAGACCATGACTTCAACACGAAGTTACGTAATGCGCGTAAGTTCCTGGAGAAAGGTGACAAAGTGAAAGCATCTGTCCGTTTCCGCGGTCGTGCAATCACTCACAAAGAACTTGGACAAAAAGTACTTGAACGCATGGCGGATGAGTGCAAAGATATTGCCCAAGTAGAGACCAAGCCTAAAATGGAAGGTCGTAGTATGTTCTTAATGCTTGCTCCTCTTAACGAGAAGTAAGTCACTGTATCAAGTAAAAGGAGGAAATTCACATGCCAAAAATGAAAACCCATAAAGGTTCTCAAAAACGCTTCAAAAAGACTGGAACAGGTAAAGTGAAACGTTCCCACGCATTCACAAGCCACTTGTTCGCGAACAAATCTACAAAACAAAAGCGTAAGTTGCGTAAAGATGCACTAGTTTCTGCTGGAGACTACCGCCGCATCAAGCACATGCTTCCAAAAGACTAATAAAGAACGACATAAATAGGAGGGATTACCATGCCACGAGTAAAAGGTGGAACAGTGACACGCCAACGTCGTAACCGTGTCCTTAAACTAGCAAAAGGTTATTATGGTTCAAAACATGCACTATTCAAAACTGCAAAACAACAAGTAATGAAATCAGGTCAGTATGCTTACCGTGACCGTCGCCAGAAAAAACGCGACTTCCGTAAGCTATGGATCGCTCGTATCAACGCTGCAGCGCGTTTGAACGACATTTCTTACAGCCGTCTAATGCACGGTTTGAAGCTTGCAGGTGTTGAAGTTAACCGTAAGATGCTAGCTGATCTTGCTGTCAACGATGAGCAAGGTTTCGCAAGCCTAGCAGAGCAAGCTAAATCTGCTCTTAAGTAATAAAATGACAAAGATAAAGAGCCATTTCCGATCGGTAGGAAATGGCTCTTTTTTATACTCGTAAACTTAGGAATTTATATAGTAGTTATACATTCCTTGGGATTTTTTTCTGTTAATGGTTTGGAGGAGGGAGAGATTTTATGGATGTTGTTATCCTTGTGGGTATATATGGAATTGTCATCAATCTGGTCCTTTTCATTATGATGGGCGTGGATAAACGTCGTTCTAAAAAAGGATCTTGGCGTATTGAAGAAAAGAAATTATGGGGAATAGCTTTAGCAGGAGGAGTCCTTGGGGGATGGTTTGGAATGAGTGTATTCAGGCATAAGACAAAACACACCTCATTCAAATTTGGTTTCCCAATCTTAAGCCTCTTTTATATCGCTGGAGCAGCCTACCTGGTGTATCAGTTCTATCTCTAACTCTCCTGTCATATTATGTAGACAGGGAGGGGGATGAGATGGGCGAAACAACAAGTACCATTTTTGCATGGTTAGAACATCAAGAAGCCTGGGCACCGCTCTTATTCATTGCTATTCATTTGTTACGACCTTTTTTGTTTTTACCCGTTATGCTTGTTTGTATCACGGGTGGGGTTTTATTTGGTCCTATTGCTGGGAGTGCATATTCGGTGGTGGGAACAATGCTCTCGAGTTTATTATTCTATCGCACCATCAGGCTCGTACCTTCCGGCTTGAAAAAATTGGGGTCGTTAAAAGAAAAATGGTTAAAGAGAAATTCTCATTTGACGGTGAAGCAGGTCGCGGTCTTAAGACTTGTACCCTTTATTCATTTTCATTTACTTTCCTATTGCTTATTGGAAATCAGTGCAGATTTTAAAGAATATGCGAAGTCATCATTATTTGCGAATTTACCTTTGGCCGTGGTTTATACGTCTGTCGGACAATGGATTTCCTTGTTTTCCATTCCCATGATGATTCTCTTTTCTGGAGCTTTAATTGGTGTGTCCTTCTTGATACGGAAAAAATACGAAGTTTTTCTATGGAAGGATTTTTTCCAGACGACTTCATAAAGGAAAGCCTCACTCGAAAGAGTGGGGCTTCTTTTCATCGTAATTCTTTAAGGGATGAATGATTAAGCGGTTCATCGGGTATTTCCACTCGATGGAAGCATAAGGATAGCGAATCAATATTTCTTTTTCCATAAAGTAAAGGTCTTCTCTGTCCAGTCCTTGTAACTTTTCTGGATTGTGCACACTCACACTAATGTTAATAACTTCAAACGAATCCTCTGTGGTCCCTAAGTATTTCTCCCCTTCAAAAACATGTCCTTTTAAAGTCATCAAAAAGTTTTCTTTTGTATTTTCCTTGTTATCATGAAAATAAAATTCTTTCTTGTCTCTGGCAAGTTCTAATTTTCTTCTGGGATTGACAATGAATTTATAGGCGGTATAAATAATGAAGGCTATGGCAATCAGTAAAAGCAATCGGAATAATAAGATGATCATTTCTTTCATCTCCCTGTAAACTGTTCTTTTGCTTCCATACGTATGAACGTATCCTTTTGTTTCAAAAAATGATACATTAAATGAGAAATTTTTTAAAGAGAGCATATATAAAATCATCACGTTGAGATGACTAAACAAAAGATGAAGGAGATATTCGTTATGGATTGGAAGAGCTTGTATGACATGCAGCGGAAATTAGATCATTATATAGAAGAACAGCACGAAATTGAAAAAGGACAGATGGTTGATGAAAAAATATTAGCTATGCTTGTTGAGTTAGGAGAGCTTGCTAATGAAACGCGATGCTTTAAATTTTGGAGTACAAAAGGACCTAGTGAGAAAGCTATCATTCTGGAAGAATATGTCGATGGTGTCCACTTCCTTCTTTCTTTAGGTTTGGATTTAGGTTATCGTTATACATCCACTTCCCTTAAGGAATCCGGTTCACAAACAGCAGCTTTTCTTGCTGTCTATTCGTCGATACAACATATGAAAAAAGAAAAGGATGAACAATCCTATGTAAAAGCTTTTTATGATTATTTAGTACTAGGACTGACTCTCGGGATTACGGAGAAAGAATTGATTGAAGCGTACGAAAGGAAAAATGCCATCAACTTCGAGCGTCAAAATGAAGGATACTGATGCAGCAGGAAACTGAATTTTTTGTGAAATCGCTTCAAAAGGTTTATAATATCCATTGGATAGGAAAAGGAGGAATTGTTACATATGGCTAAAAAAGATGAAACATTACAAATGTTGAAAGATCTGACGGACGCTAAAGGCGTTCCTGGTAACGAGCGAGAAGCTCGTGATGTGATGAAGCAATATATCGCTCCATACGCAGATGAAGTGTTTACAGATAATCTGGGAAGCTTGATCGCGAAAAAGGTAGGAAATAAAAAAGGACCAAGTGTTATGGTAGCTGGTCACCTGGATGAGGTAGGCTTCATGGTTACCCGTATTGATGACAATGGATATATTTATTTCCAAACTGTCGGCGGCTGGTGGAGCCAGGTGATGCTTGCTCAGCGTGTGACCATCATGACTCGTCAAGGAGATTTGACAGGTGTGATTGGATCTAAACCACCTCATATCCTGCCTCCGGAGCAACGTAAAAAAGCAGTAGACATTAAGGATATGTTTATTGATATCGGTGCTTCAAGTAGAGAAGAAGCGATGGAATTCGGTGTGAAACCGGGAGACTCTGTCGTACCATATTTCGAATTTACCCAAATGAAAAATGAGAAGATGCTTCTAGCAAAAGCCTGGGACAACCGTATTGGATGTGCGATCGCTATTGAAGTATTGAAACAGTTGAAAGGTGAAAAACACCCGAATATCGTTTATGGTGTTGGAACCGTCCAGGAAGAAGTAGGCCTTCGAGGTGCTCGTACGTCTGCCAATGTAATCAACCCGGATATCGCTTTTGGTGTTGACGTTGGAATCGCTGGCGATACACCTGGGGTATCTGATAAAGATGCTTCAAGCAAAATGGGTGAAGGTCCACAAATCATTCTCTATGACGCTTCTATGATTTCACATAAAGGTCTTCGTGATTTCGTTACAGACACGGCGGATGCCCATGCGATTCCGTACCAATTCGATTCTCTTGCAGGAGGCGGAACGGATTCAGGGGCGATTCACTTAAGTCATGATGGAGTTCCTGCGCTATCCATTACGATTGCAACACGCTACATCCACTCTCATGCAGCGATGCTTCATCGTGATGACTTTGAAAATGCGGTACGTTTGATTGTTGAAGTTATTAAAGGTCTTGATGCAGATAAAGTTCAGGAAATAACATTTAATTAAGTTCAATGACTTAAAAAGCCAACCTTATTCAGGTTGGCTTTTTTATTACTGATTTTGCTTCAATCCCTGTTCTAAAGTATCCAGGATTTCTTGTCTTTCTTGTTCATCAGATTCTTTCCATAACATTTCAAAAAAGACACCAAGGCCAGGAAGCATTTTTTCTTCTCCTTTTTGCAAGGCATCATCGATGGTCGCTTCCAATTGTTCGGCATTATGTCCGCTGACGTTAGAAAGAATGGCTGCTCTTAAATTCAAGTTCATTCTTCATTCAACCTCCTTTTGTACAGAACTTCGAGAATATTCTTCTTTAGTTTGACCAACCATGGTCCTGCTATGTATGATGAATGAGAAATAAACACGCAAATGAGGGACTACTATGTTGACTTCCTTACAAAATACAAAGGTGAAGGAATGGAAAAAACTACATAAACGTAAATATAGAAATCAAACAGGCACTTTTATCGTAGAAGGGCTTCATCTCGTGGAAGAGGTGCTTAAAAGCAATTGGGAGATCGTTGAAATGATCGTGCGTGAAGGAACGGACTTTACAATTCCTGAAGATATTCCTACGGTAATGGTCAATCATTCCGTGTTTCGGGCAATAGCAGAAACGGAATCTCCTCAAGGTATTGCGGCAATTGTCAAACAGAAGGAGACATCTGTAAATCAAGCGGCCTTAACCTTAATGCTGGACTCCGTTCAGGACCCTGGGAATGTAGGTACACTGATCCGGACCGCGGATGCAGCAGGATTTGACCAGGTTATTTTAGGTTCAGGTACAGTCGATGCTTATAATGATAAAGTCATTCGTTCTACCCAAGGGTCGATCTTCCATATTCCTGTCATCACGGGAGAGCTTAAGGACTTTGTCGAATCACTGAAAGAAGAAGGCGTCCAGATTTGGGCTTCTGCTCTGAAAGATGCTTCCCCTTTTCAAGAACTACAAGCCCCTTCTAAAGCTGCTCTTATTGTAGGGAATGAGGGACAGGGTATTCAGGAGAACCTTTTGAATCAAGCGGATCAACGGGTCTATATCCCGATTTATGGACAGGCAGAGTCCTTGAATGTAGGAATTGCAGGTGCTGTTCTTATGTATCATTTAAAGGGATGAGGTTGCATACACAGCCTTCTTTGACTATAATATATTCAGTTGATAAAAATTAAACAATGAAAAGCTTAGAAAGAGCAAAGTAGATGAATGTAAATCGTTTTAGGGAGGAAGCACCTTGGACTGGAAGTGCTTCTAACGTGGCATGTATCGAAATTTCACTCTGGAGCTGGCCAATTAGGCCCGGATAATTTCCGTTATTCTCATCAAAGTGGGCACATGTCTATGTGTCAACAAGGGTGGTACCGCGAAACGACCATACAAGTCTCGTCCCTTTTCAGGGATGGGGCTTTTTTTATTTTCCAGCCGTTTTTCAACCCGAAAAGTTCTGAAACGTAAAAGGAAAATGAGTCGAAACGATTTTAAAGGAGGAATAAGCATGAAGGAACGTTTAGAAGAGCTGCAACAGGAAGCCCTTGCGAAAGTCGAACAGGCGAATTCTGTTCAAGGCCTGAAGGATATAAGAGTCGAGTACTTAGGAAAAAAGGGCCCGATTACGGAAGTTCTGAGAGGGATGGGCAAATTGTCCAAGGAAGAGCGTCCGGTCATTGGGCAATTGGCTAATGATGTGCGGGAAAATATTGCGCAAGCGATTGAGGAGAAGCAAACCTCACTTGAGGATGAAGCCTTAGAAAAGCAGTTGGAAGAAGAAAGCATTGATGTCACTCTTCCTGCCCGCCCTGTAAAAATTGGAGGCCCTCACTTATTGACGAGTATCGTAGAAGAAATTGAAGATCTCTTCATCGGGATGGGCTTTGAAATTAAAGAAGGTCCTGAAGTGGAAACGGATTATTACAACTTTGAAGCACTGAATTTACCGAAAGGCCACCCGGCGCGGGATATGCAGGATTCGTTCTACGTTACGGAAGAGCTTTTGATGCGTACCCACACTTCCCCAGTACAAGCAAGGACTATGGGAGCTAAAGATGGCAGTGAACCCGTGAAGATGATTTGTCCGGGTAAGGTATATCGACGTGACACAGATGATGCGACCCACTCTCATCAGTTCACTCAAATTGAAGGACTATTAGTTGATAAGAACGTGCGAATGAGTGATTTGAAAGGCGTATTGAATGCATTTGCAAAGCAAATGTTCGGAGCGGACCGTGAAATCCGTTTGCGTCCAAGCTTCTTCCCCTTTACAGAACCATCCGTTGAAATGGATATATCCTGTAAAGTTTGTGGAGGAAAAGGCTGTTCCGTATGTAAAGGAACGGGTTGGATCGAAATTCTTGGAGGCGGAATGGTTCATCCTAACGTCCTTGAGATGGCGGGATATGATCCGAAAGAATACTCCGGATTTGCATTCGGTATGGGACCAGAGCGAATCGCGATGTTGAAGTATGGAGTAGATGATATCCGTCACTTCTACACCAATGATATTCGATTCTTAGAACAGTATCACAAGGCTTAAAGGAGGAATGAAACCATGCTTGTATCATTGAATTGGTTGCAAGAATATATTGATGTCAGTCGTTATTCGCCAGAAGAGCTGGCAGAAATTATTACGAAGACCGGAATTGAAGTAGAAAGTGTAGAACCTGTAGCTGAAGAGGTCACAGGCGTTGTCGTTGGGTACGTCCAATCTTGCGAACAGCATCCGAACGCCGATAAATTGAATCTCTGCCAGGTGGACGTTGGTGGAGAAACCCTCCAGATCGTCTGTGGAGCACCGAACGTTGCAGAAGGTCAAAAAGTTCCTGTCGCTACACCTGGGGCGGTCCTTCCTGGCAACTTCAAAATTAAAAAGACCAAACTGCGTGGAGAAGAATCGAACGGTATGATTTGTTCTCTTCAAGAGCTTGGTGTTGATGAAAAAGAGGTCCCGAAAGAATTCGCTGATGGTATTTTTGTATTTCCTGAAGACGTGGAAGTCGGGGCAAATGCCATATCCTTGTTGAACCTTGATGATTTGATCATTGAGCTTGGATTGACACCAAACCGTTCGGATGCTCTAAGCATGGCTGGCGTAGCTTATGAAGTTGCAGCGGCGATTGACGGCGCGTATGAATTGGCTGATGAAAATGTCCAAACTTCTGATGAGAAAACAGCAGATCATGTCTCTGTACTCGTGGAAGATTCGGAAGCGAACCCTTATTATGGAGCTTTCATAATAAAGGATATTCAAGTCGGACCATCTCCACTATGGATGCGAAACCGTTTGACTGCAGCAGGCATCCGTCCAATTAATAATGTCGTGGATATTACAAACTATGTACTTATGGAATATGGACAGCCGCTTCATGCTTTCGATTTTGACCGTTTTGGTTCAAATACCATTGTTACACGTCGTGCAAAAGATGGAGAGAAAATGACGACCCTTGATGACCAGGAGCGTACGCTGAAAAGCGATCACCTCGTCATTACGAATGGGGAAAAAGCTCATGCCATTGCTGGTGTTATGGGTGGGGCTGAGTCTGAAGTGCAAGATGATACGACAACGATCATTTTAGAAGCAGCATTTTTCCATCCATCTGTTGTACGTGAAGCTTCCAAAGATCATGGGCTTCGCAGTGAATCAAGCACACGTTTTGAAAAAGGTGTCGATCCAAACCGCGTAGAACGTGCCGGCCTTAGAGCCTGCGAACTTCTTGCAGAGTATGCAGGAGGTACTGTTTTAGATGGAGTTGTGGCCCATGACGAACTCGACCGATCTGAAAAGCAAGTCACAGTAAACACAAACACCATTAACGAACGACTTGGTACTGAAATTAACAATCAAGATATCGCCGACATTTTCCGTCGCCTTCAATTCAACTATGATCAAAACGGGGATGAGTTCCATGTGTCTGTTCCGACACGCCGTGGGGACATTACCATCTTTGAGGATATGCTTGAAGAAGTGGCGCGCATTTATGGGTACGATAATCTTCCTTATACTCTTCCACAAGGAGCGTCACAAGCAGGAGGCCTGACACTTGAGCAACTGTTGAAACGTAAAGTGAAAGCCTACTTTGAAGGTGCAGGACTTCATGAAACCATCACTTATTCTCTTACTCATAAGGATAAAGCTCAAATGCTTGTTAGTCCTGAAGTGAAGGAAAGATCCGTAAGCCCTGTCGCTTTAGCTATGCCAATGAGTGAAGATCATGGCACACTTCGGTTAAGCATGGTACCTGAGTTGTTGGAATCCCTATCCTATAATGTGGCACGTAAACAGGAAAACCTTGCTTTCTATGAAGTGGGTACTGTGTTTATCAGTGAAGAAGAAAAAGTAACGAAACAGCCGGAAGAAATGCTGCGTGCATCAGGTGCATTGACAGGGGAGTGGCTCTCACACCCGTGGCAGCAGGAGAAAAAATCGGTCGACTTCTTCGTTGCAAAAGGTATATTGGAAGGGCTGAGCGAACAGCTGGATCTTCCTTTCACTTATGAAAAAACGAAGTTGGATCATATGCATCCAGGACGTACGGCGACGGTGTCGGTCAATGGAAAAGTCATCGGTTTCGTTGGGCAGGTACATCCGAAGCTTCAAAAGCAGCTTGGACTGAAAGAAACCTATGTCTTTGATGTAAACCTGGAAGTTCTCATTGAGGAATATAAGAAAGAAGAGAAATTCCAGACCATCCCTCGTCACCCTTCCGTTTCTCGTGACATTGCACTTGTCGTAGATGAGCATGTAACTGCAGGATCGATTGAGGCGACGATTGGTGAGGCAGGAAGTCCGCTAGTGAAGGATGTTCAAGTATTCGACCTTTATCAGGGGGAACATTTGGATGAAGGGAAGAAATCCCTCGCTTTCCGTCTGCTTTATTTAGACCCTCTTCGTACTTTGAAGGATCAAGAAGTGGAAGAGACGCACAACGCTATCCTGGAAGCAGTGAAAAGTCAGCATCAGGCTGAACTTCGTGGATAAATCAAATGATAAACAAAAAGCTCAGAGTTTTTCTTAACTCTGAGCTTTTTTGTATAAGCAGCATTATTTAACGAATTTCTTCGCTTTTTCCGTGGTGGCAAAGTGTACTTTGGCTAATTCCTCCAGTTTTTCTTCGCCGTAGGCTTCAATGATAGCTGCAGCAGCACGATCGACTTTTCCTGAAGCCCCTTTAGGTATCGGAAGGCCTGTATCGAATTCCATCTGATTCATCGCCTTTACAAAAGCTGATCTTGCAATGATGGAAGCTGTTGCGACAGCGATCGAATAACTTTCTGCTTTTGTCATAAAGTAAACATGTTCTTGAAGCTGCTGATTCTCACTTCTCAGGTGTTTTTCGTAAACATGTGGTTCTGAAAACTGGTCGATTAAGATGCCATCTGGTTTTTCAGGAGCAATCTTCTCAAGGAGACGATTCAAGGCTTGATGGTGGAGCATAGTTTTCATTTTCCCCTGGCTCCACCCTTTTCGCTGCCACTGGTTATATTTTTTATTCGGCAGTCTGAGCAGACTATATGGGATTTTCATAGCTACTATGTCTTTCGCCAGGTTGGTAATTTGTGCATCCGAAAGATTTTTTGAATCTTTTACACCGATTGCCTTCAATTGAGAGATTTGTTCTTTTGTGACAAAAGCAGCTGCTACGGTGATGGGGCCGAAATAGTCCCCTGTCCCTGCTTCATCGGAACCAATATGGGAGCTTGCGAAAAGCTGGTCCTCAGGATGAAAGGCATGACGGTTGTTCTTACGTGTCTTTCCATCTCCTGAGGTAGTAGAAGGAACGGTTCCCCATTTTTCAGCTTCTGTCTCTGGTTTCTGACCTTGAAAGAGCACTTTGCCTGATTTGTAGGCTGTAATGGTGCAGTTGGGTGTTTTAGCTGCGAATACCGCTGCTGGCGGACTGTTTTTCAGACTTGAGGTGTAATATTTCTTCATGTTCTCTAGTGTTGACGCAGGTAATTTCAATACAACTTGGGGCATAATGGATTCCTTTCTGTCTAAAATGATAGGATTAGTATAGCAAAATGGATGACAAAAGAGAACATTTGCGAAAAACATCCATATTGGTTTCCTATTTGTCAAGCTTCGTGTTAATATAAAGTTTAGGATTGAGAGAAACTAGGGGGTATGAATGTGTCGCAGTCAGACCAAGAGAAAAAAAGAATTACAGTGGAGATCAACAAACGATCTTACACTATAGTTGGTCATGAAGAGCCCCATCATATCCGTATGGTATCCAGTCTGGTGGATCAAAAAATGCGTGAGATCCATGAAGCGAATCCTAGTCTGGATACGGCAAAGCTCGCCGTTTTGACCGCTGTGAATACGATGAATGAATATATGAAATTAAAGGAAGAATGTACAGAACTTATGAATTATATTGAAAAGAAAGAGAAAGAGGATAGAGGGTAAAATGATTGATTTATTGTTGTTGTTTATTTTGTTTATTGGTGTAATAACGGGGTTGAAAAGAGGTTTTATCCTTCAGCTTTTCCATCTCATTGGATTTATTGTAGCTTTTGTACTCGCTGTTATCTACTATGATGACCTCGCGCCGAAACTGACGTTATGGGTACCCTATCCTGAACTGCCACAAGATTCTTCCTGGGCGATCTTTTTAGAAAATCTGCCTTTGGAACAAGCCTTTTATAACGCTGTTGCTTTTGCGATTATCTTTTTTGGGGCCAAAATCATCTTACATATTATTGCGTCCATGTTGGACTTTGTTTCAGAATTGCCGATCCTGCATTCTTTGAATACGTTGTTAGGTGGAATTTTAGGCTTTATTGAAAATTATGTCATCTTATTCGTGGTGCTGTACATAGCGGCGCTTGTACCTCTGGCTGGGGTGCAAAGTGCTTTGGACGGATCGATACTTGCACAGCTGATCATCGAACACACACCAGTCTTTTCAGAACAATTGAAAACGCTGTGGATTGAACATGTAGCCGGCTGAGTAAGGCGTTAGGATGAAAGTACAGGTAGAGCCGCTATGATTATGATCATGGCGGCTCTTTTTCATCTTGAAAACAGGATAAAACGTGAAGGAGTCGATAAACATGACTATCGATAAGAAACAAGTCATTAAACTATTGGAAAAAATCGCTGTTTACTTAGAGTTGAAAGGGGAGAACCCTTTTAAAATTTCTGCTTACCGTAAGGCTGCGCAAGCTTTAGAGCGTGATGACAGATCATTAAGTGAGATTGATGATTTCACTAAAATGAAAGGAATCGGAAAAGGAACGGCAACGGTCATTGATGAATACTTAGAAAACGAAGAATCAGATACATTAAAACAATTACAGGCAGAAGTTCCTGCCGGCCTAGTCCCATTGCTTGACCTTCCAGGTCTCGGCGGTAAGAAATTGGCGAAGCTTTACCAACAATTAGGTGTGACCGATGCAGAAACATTGAAAGAAGCTCTTGAAGCTGGGAAAGTGGAAGAATTGGACGGTTTCGGGAAAAAGTCTGCCGAAAAGATGTTGAAGGCGATTGAAGAAGCGGGAGCACGTCCAGAACGCCTGCCGATTGCTGTCATGCTTCCACTAGCAGAAAAAATCGAGCATTTTCTTGAACAGGGAAAAACTTTCACCCGGTTCTCAAGAGCGGGAAGTTTAAGGAGAATGCGTGAAACGATTAAAGATATTGATTTCATCATTGCTTCTGAAAATGCTGTTGAAACTCGAGATGAACTACTGGCGTATCCAGATATCAAAGAAGTGATCGCCTCAGGTGAGACGAAAGTTTCTGTGGTCGTTAACGAGGGTTATGATATAGGTATTGATTTCCGTATTGTTGCACCAGAAGAGTTTGCTACGACCTTACACCATTTCACAGGGTCCAAAGATCATAATGTCGCAATGAGACAGCTGGCAAAAGAGAACGATGAAAAAATAAGTGAGTATGGTATTGAAAAAGTGGAAACGGGAGAAGTCCAAACGTTTGAAACGGAAGAAGAATTCTTCCAACACTTTGGTCTTCATTTCATCCCCCCTGAAGTAAGAGAGAATTATGGGGAAGTTGAGAAATTCAAGGAACCTATCGAACTCGTGGAATTGGAGAATATTCGCGGGGATCTTCATATGCACTCGACTTGGAGCGATGGAGCACAGTCCATCAAAGAGATGGCTGAGAGAGCAAAAGCGAAAGGGTATGAGTACATCGCAATCACCGATCACTCGAAATATTTGCGTGTAGCAAATGGATTGAATGAAGAGCGCTTACGCTTGCAAAGAAAAGAGATTGAAAAGGTGAATGCTGAAATGGAAGATTTCCATATCTTTGCCGGCATTGAAATGGACATTCTTCCAGATGGAACCATGGATTTTGATGATGAGTTCCTGAAAGAAATGGATTTTGTCATCGCATCCATTCACTCGAGTTTTCAGCAATCCCAGGATCAAATTATGGAAAGGTTGACCAACGCTCTAGAAAACCCTCATGTTCATATGATTGCTCATCCGACAGGACGTTTAATAGGCCGTCGCGAAGGCTACGACGTGAACCTTGAAGCATTGATTGAAGGGGCGAAGAGAACAGGGACGATTCTTGAACTTAACGCGAATCCTAACCGGTTAGATTTGAGTTGGGAATGGTTAATGAGAGCTCAGGAAGAGGGCTTAAACATTGCTGTTAATACAGATGCTCACAGTTATCCTATGTTAGAGCATATGGAAATAGGAATTGGTGCAGCGCGAAAAGGGTGGCTTAGAAAAGATACAGTCATCAATACGTGGACGAAACAACAGTTGATGGATAAGTTCAACAGCCATAAGGAGTAATAAAGGAGACGGTTACACATGAATCAACGCATCCTTCATGTACTAGAATTTAAAAAAATCATAGAACAATTGAACGAACAAGCGGCTTCTTCCTTGGGGAAAGAAAAAACAGCCGCCTTAAAACCATCTTCTGATCTAGAAGAGGTCCGCCACTTACAATTGGAAACGGATGAGGCTGGCCAAGTCCTTCGTCTGAAAGGTCATGTCCCACTTGGTGGTATATTTGATATCAAACCAAGCTTGAAGCGGACTACCATCGGCGGCACGCTCAGTGCATTAGAATGCCTGGATGTCGCCAGTACCATATATGGAGGTAGACAACTTAAACGTTTCATTGAAGATATGGAAGAACCCGAGATGCCTATTTTGAGAGAGATGGTATCTTCAATCGCCTCATTAAGGGAACTCGAGAGCGATATCAGAAACTGTATCGATGATCATGGAGGGGTTATGGATGGAGCGTCAGAGAAATTGCGATCCATCCGTTCGAAGATCCGGACTTATGAGAGCCGTGTAAGGGACAAAATGGAGTCTTTCACAAAATCTAAGTCAAAAATGCTTTCGGATGCGATTGTTACCATACGAAATGAACGTTATGTTCTCCCTGTAAAGCAGGAATATCGTGGGTCCATAGGCGGCATTGTCCATGATCAATCATCCTCTGGTGCGACATTGTTCATAGAACCGCAAACAGTCGTAGACTTGAATAACCAACTGCAAGAAGCCCGTGTTCAAGAAAAAAATGAGATTGAAAAAATCTTAAAAGAACTTTCTGAGTCGATTGCGGAAAATCATGAACCTTTATATGAAAATGTTCAAGTGTTGGGCCATATGGATTTCATGTTTGCCAGAGCTAAGTTAGGTAAGCAGATGCGAGCAGCCATGCCTAAGATGAATGATGAAGGCCGTATCGATATGAAACAAGCAAGACATCCCCTTATTTCTGAGGATGAAGTCGTTCCGAATGACATCGAAATAGGCACGGATTATACATCGATAGTTATTACCGGACCTAACACTGGAGGAAAAACAGTTACTCTCAAACTTGTAGGCTTGTGCACACTGATGGCACAGTCCGGGTTACAGGTACCTGCTTTGGATGGATGTGAGATGGCTGTATTCAAAGAAGTTTATGCAGACATTGGTGATGAACAGTCCATCGAGCAAAGTTTATCCACTTTTTCTTCTCACATGACCAATATTGTAGACATTTTGGACAAAGTCGATGATCAGTCCCTTGTTTTATTTGATGAACTAGGTGCAGGCACGGACCCGCAAGAAGGAGCAGCTCTTGCGATGTCGATCTTAGATGAGGTAGTCAACCGGAAGGCCCGTGTCATCGCGACGACGCACTATCCGGAATTGAAGGCTTATGGCTATAATCGCCCAGACGTGATTAACGCTTCTGTCGAATTTGATATTCAAACACTTAAACCTACTTACCGCCTGTTGATTGGCGTTCCAGGTCGGAGTAATGCTTTTGAGATTTCCAGGCGTCTCGGCTTAAGAGAATCAGTGATCGAGTCTGCCAAGGGTCATGTCGGTGTAGATTCTCAGAGTGTTGAGAATATGATTGCTTCCCTGGAAGAATCAAAGCGCGGGGCAGAGCAGGATTATGAAGAAGCTGAACGATTGCTTGCAGAAGCGGAAGAACTCCGAAATGAATTGAAACATAAATGGGACCAATTCGAAGATCAGCGTGAAAAGTTGTATGAGAAAGCGGAGCAAAAAGCAGAAAAAGCCATTCGCCAGGCTAGAGAAGAAGCGGAAACGATTGTTGGCGAAATACGGAACATGAAATCACAGGCACAAATGAAAGAGCACGAATGGATTGAAGCGCGCAAGATGTTTGATGAAGCGCAGCCTGAACTTGCAAAGAAGAAACCGAACGCAGCTCCTGCACCTAAAAAAGAGTCGAGAGAATTGAATCCTGGAGATGAAGTGAAGCTACTGACTCTCAACCAGCAAGGAACCATTGTTGAACAGACAGGTAAGAACGAATACCAGGTTCAGGTTGGTGTAATGAAAGTAAAAGCTAAACGAAAAGAACTCGAATTTGTGAAGGCAAAACAACCCTATAAGGAAAAGCCGATGGCGACAGTTAAAGGCAAGAACTTTCATGTGAAAACAGAACTTGATTTACGGGGCGAGCGTTACGAAGATGCGTTGAATCGGCTAGAAAAGTATATTGATGACGCTCTTTTAGCAGGTTACCCACGAGTATCCATTATTCATGGTAAAGGAACGGGAGCTCTTCGCACGGCCGTGCAGAACTTTGCAAAGAACCACCGCAGCATCTCCAGTCATCGGGCAGGAGGCATGAATGAAGGTGGAAGTGGAGTGACCGTATTAGAGTTTCGATAATTCGTTAAAAAGGGAGCGGAGGAATGAGTAATTTTTGGGAATACACGTTAGTGGAAACCGCCGCTCGTTACAGTGTTGTGGTCTTGTGTTTAGTTCTTTTTATGGCGATTTTTGAGATCGTAACTTCTTATAATAATTGGGAAGAAATCAAAAGGGGCAACATTGCTGTAGCGATGGCAACCGGGGGTAAACTATTTGGAATCGCAAACATTTTTCGTTTTTCAATTGAACATAATGACTCGCTCACTCAAACGATGGGCTGGGGCCTGTATGGATTTGCTCTTCTCCTTTGCGGTTATTTCATCTTTGAATTCTTAACCCCATCTTTTAAGATTGATGAGGAAATTGCAAATGACAACCGCGCCGTAGGGTTCATATCCTTAGTCATTTCCATCGGGCTTTCGTATGTAATTGGAGCGAATATCATTTAAGGAGAGAGACAGTGGAAACCTTAGCCAAAATATTAATGGTCGTTGCCGCAGTATTTCTCATCGTCGGCATCCTGTTTTTTATCATATGAATAGAAATGATCACCAAACAAGAAGCCCCCAAGTAAACGGGCTTCTTGTTTTTTGTTCATTTAATAGTAGTTATTAAAGTATATGGCAGGATTGTGGAAGACTCAGTTTCGAGACGTTTGTTGAGTAGATGGGGCTGCGGGGAATAGCTCGCTTTCCGCGGGAGCGCGATGAGCCTCCTCAGGCTGACGCCTTCCGGGGTCTCACCGCCCGCCCCATGGAAAGTGTTCAAATGCGGAATCGTCCTGGTAGACACGACTGGCATAAGCAGAACAGCAACGGAATGTTTTTTATTCCTTTGCTGTTCTGCTTATGACGCGAGTGTCTGGACGATGGAGCTAGACGAACCGTTTCCCGGAGCCTCTAGAATCACACAAACATCTCGAAACCAAGTCTTCAAGAAAAGGGAGCTGATGTGCAAGAAGGTGATTAATTTGCAGGGTAATATTTTCAATTTTTTAAATAATAATTCAAATATGAGCCTTTAGTCGTTATAATAGGAGAGAAGACAATTATTAGGGAGGTCTGTCAAAATGAGTGATTTTCAACGTCCATGGCACAAGTTGTATCCACCAGAAGTCCCTGTCACCATTGATTACAAAGAACAACCA
Organism: Halobacillus sp. HZG1; assembly: GCF_035818575.1. Classification (NCBI taxonomy): domain Bacteria; kingdom Bacillati; phylum Bacillota; class Bacilli; order Caryophanales; family Bacillaceae; genus Halobacillus; species Halobacillus sp. HZG1. Next base: position 11,811 of record NZ_JAYLVQ010000026.1, on the reverse strand, counting down.
CTCCATGATTACCTTAAGGAAAGTGCTGAAACGTACGGAGAAAAGAAAGCGCTTTATTTTATGGGGAAGGAGTTGGATTATAAAGAAATCTATGAACAGGCGGAGGCATTAGCGAGCTATTTGCAAGACTTAGGGTTGGAAAAAGGCGACCGTGTTTCCATCATGCTGCCGAACTGTCCTCAATCCGTCATTTCCTATTATGGGGTTTTGATGGCTGGAGGAATCGTTGTCCAGACGAACCCTCTCTATATGGAAAGGGAATTGGAGTATCAAATGAAGGATTCCGGCGCCAAGATGATTATTTGTCTTGATGTCCTTTATCCGAAGGCTGCCAATATTAAGCCTGATACCCCTCTTGAACACATCATCGTGACAGGTATTAAAGATTACCTTCCTTTCCCAAAAAACAAAATATACCCTTACATCCAAAAACGTCAGTACCAAGTGCTTGTTAAACCGGAGCAATCTACTGACACCCATCTGTGGTCTCATATCTTAAAAAACGCAAGTGGAAATGTAGAAGAGGTAGAAATTGATCCTAAAGAGGACCTGGCATTATTGCAATACACCGGAGGGACGACCGGATTTCCAAAAGGTGTCATGCTTACTCATTACAACTTGATTGTTAACACACAAATGTCTAAGAAATGGTTGTACAAATGCAAAGACGGTGAAGAAACTGTGCTCGCCATTTTGCCGTTCTTCCATGTTTACGGAATGACCTCGGTTATGAACCTGTCTGTCATGATGGGGAACAAAATGATACTTATGCCAAAGTTTGAGCCTGAAGATGTTTTAAAAGTGATCGATAAACAAAAACCCACGTTATTCCCTGGAGCCCCGACGATTTATATCGCATTATTGAACCATCCGAATTTGAAAAAATATGACCTTTCTTCCATTGAAGCTTGTATCAGTGGTTCAGCACCATTACCTGTTGAGGTACAAGAACGTTTTGAAGCTGTAACTGGTGGACGTCTTGTTGAAGGATATGGGTTGACTGAAACCTCTCCAGTTACCCACTCCAACCTTGTATGGGGGCAGCGTATGAGTGGAAGTATCGGAGTGCCATGGCCGGATACAGACGCGAAGATCTACAAGATGGATGCTGATGAAGAGGCTGAGAACGGGGAAATCGGAGAAATTGTCGTGAAAGGTCCTCAAGTGATGAGAGGTTATTGGAACAAACCTGAAGAAACGGCCCAAGTACTCAGTGAAGATGGCTGGTTCCGTACTGGAGATATGGGGTATATGGATGATGCCGGTTACTTCTATATTGTCGATCGGAAAAAAGATATGATTATCGCAGGTGGGTATAACATCTACCCTCGTGAAGTGGAAGAAGTCCTTTATGAGCATTCTGAAATTCAGGAAGCTGTGGTTGTAGGAGTTCCTGATCCATACCGTGGGGAAACCGTAAAAGCTTTTATTGTTAAAAAACAGGGCAGCGAAATTACAGAAGACGAATTAAATGAATACTGCCGTAAAAACATCGCTTCGTACAAAGTCCCAAGATTGTATGAATTCAGAAGCGAGTTACCGAAAACAGCGGTCGGTAAAATCTTAAGGAGGACTTTGATCGATGAAGAAAAGCGTAAGTATGAGGAATCCGAGAGTATTCAATAAACTCCAAAAAGAAAGTTGACAGAATATTTCTTTGCTTGTAGAATAATAAGTGAATGATGATTCATTCATTTTTTCAGTTCGCAATAGCAAGGAGATATACCATTGAAGAAAAATAAACCGAAATTCAAGCAAATCATTGATGCAGCTGTCGAAGTCATTGCTGAAAATGGCTACCACTCTTCTCAAGTTTCTAAGATTGCAAAGAAAGCAGGAGTGGCAGATGGAACCATCTATCTTTATTTTAAAAACAAGGAAGATATCCTTGTATCATTGTTTCAAGAAAAAATGGGGCAATTCATAGAAAAGATTGAGCAGGAAACCACCTCAAAGCAGTCAGCGGAACAAAAACTTTTGACATTAATCCAAACACATTTTGAACAGCTGGCTGCCGATCACCATCTGGCAATTGTGACACAGTTGGAATTGCGCCAATCGAATAAAGAATTGAGGCAAAAAATCAACTATGTATTGAAGCGCTATTTGAACGTTATTGATCAAATTGTCGAAGAAGGTGTCGAAGAGGAGTTGTTCCGCAGTGGCCTGGATCGCCGTCTTGTACGTCAAATGATTTTTGGGACGATGGATGAGACGGTGACAAACTGGGTCATGAACGAGCAACGATATAACATAGAAGAACAGGCTGAAGAAGTCCATAGCTTAATTGTGAATGGATTAGCCCGTCATGATAAGTGAGAAAGGTGATGATGATTTGTCGACTTTAACTTCACAAGTGAAAGGCAATGTAGCAGAAATTACAATTCAGAGCCCGCCAGCAAATGCTCTGTCCAGTTCCATTCTTCAAGACCTTTCCAAGGAACTGGATCAAATCGAAAGCGACCCTTCCATAAAAGCTATCCTTCTTAAAGGGGAAGGACGCTTCTTCTCTGCAGGAGCAGATATCAAAGAATTTACATCTCTCCAAGGAGAAGATGATTACAAAGGATTGGCAGCCAAAGGGCAGCAATTATTCAGCAGGATTGAGAATTTCCACATCCCCGTAATTGCTGCTATTCATGGGGCAGCCCTTGGCGGGGGGCTCGAACTCGCCATGTCCTGCCACATCCGGTACGTAGCCGATGATGCGAAGTTAGGATTGCCTGAATTGAATCTTGGGATAGTCCCTGGCTTTGCAGGCACCCAACGGTTACCAAGGTACGTTGGTACAGCAAAAGCTTATGAAATGATTCTGACAGGTGTTCCGATTAGTGGGGAAGAAGCTGCCCGGTTAGGTCTTGCTAATCAAAGTTTTTCCAGTGAGGAACTTTTTGAGAAAGCCGAAAATTTGGCTCAAACGATCTCAGAGAAAAGCGGGCCGTCCATTCATCATGTCATGAAGTTGATCCCGTATGCTCACACTTCTCAGTTTGAAGCGGGTAACAATGCAGAGGCAGAAGCCTTTGGAGAGGTATTTGGGAATGAAGATGCTAAAGAAGGCATCCAAGCTTTTATTGAAAAAAGAAAACCAGAATTTAAAAATCAATAGTCCAGGAGGTATATAGACATGAATATTTACGTTTTGTTGAAAAGAACATTCGACACAGAGGAAAAAATCTCTGTTAGTAATGGTGTGATTGCTGATGATGGGGCAGAGTACATCATCAACCCATACGATGAGTATGCGGTGGAAGAAGCGATTAACCTTCGTGACGAGCACGGCGGAGAAGTGACTGTCGTGACAATCGGAGAAGAAGAAGCAGAGAAACAGCTTCGCACAGCTCTTGCTATGGGAGCGGATAAAGCAGTTCTGATTAATACAGAAGATGACCTTGAAGAAGGCGATCAATTTACAACGGTTAAGATTCTTGAAGCGTTCTTTGAAGATAAAGAAGTCGACATTATTCTAGGAGGAAACGTAGCCATTGATGAAGCAAGCGGTCAAGTAGGTCCTCGTCTTGCTGAACGTCTGGATATGGCTTGTGTGACGACAATCACGGATATCAAAGTTGATGGTACGACCGTAAATATTGAGCGTGATGTTGAAGGGGATGTCGAAAGGGTTGAAACGACACTTCCTGTCCTGGTGACATGTCAACAAGGCTTGAATGAGCCGAGGTACCCTTCTTTGCCTGGAATCATGAAAGCGAAGAAGAAGCCGCTTGAGGAACTTGAAATTGATGATTTAGATTTGGATGAAGACGACGTAGAACCAAAAACCAAGACGACTGAAATTTTCCTTCCACCTGAAAAAGAAGCAGGGAAAGTACTCGAAGGAGAAGTCGACGATCAAGTAAAAGAACTTGTATCTTTATTAAAAACAGAAGCCAAAGTACTGTAAATAGACAAGGGAAAGGAGAATCTTTATGAGTAAAAAAGTGTTGGTGATCGGGGAAGCTAGAGAAGGATCTCTTCGTAATGTTACATTTGAAGCCATTGCGGCAGCAAATATCGTCAGTGACGGGGGAGAAGTCGTGGGTGTCCTATGTGGAGATGGCGACTTGAAAGAAATGGGCCAGGAAATGGTGTACTATGGAGCATCCAAAGTCATCACTGTTTCAAACCCAGAATTGAAAACGTATACATCTGATGGATACAGCCAAGCCGTCTATCAAGTGATCGAGGATGAATCACCAGAAGGAATAATCATGGGTCATACGGCAATTGGTAAGGACTTGACTCCTAAACTTGCCAGTAAGCTTGAATCCGGACTTATTTCAGATGCTACTGAGGTAGTCGCGGAAGGTGGAGACATTGTTTTCACACGTCCCATCTATTCCGGAAAAGCTTTTGAAAAGAAAATGGTTACAGAGGGACTCGTGTTTGCGACGATTCGTCCAAATAACATTCCACCCCTTACACGAGATGATTCCTTAGCTGGAAACGTATCCGAAAAAGAAGTGCAGATTTCAAATATCCGTACAATTATAAAAGATGTCCTGCGCAAGTCTTCGGATGGTATCGACCTGTCAGAAGCGAAAGTGATCGTCGCCGGTGGTCGTGGTGTGAAGAGTGCGGAAGGTTTTGAACCACTTGAGAAACTCGCTGAGGTTCTTGGTGGTACCGTCGGTGCATCACGCGGAGCCTGTGATGCGGGTTACTGTGACTATTCTTTACAAATCGGTCAAACTGGTAAAGTCGTTACGCCAGACTTATATATTGCATGTGGTATATCCGGGGCGATTCAACACTTAGCCGGAATGTCGAACTCAAAAGTCATTGTGGCGATTAACAAGGATCCGGAAGCGAACATTTTCAATGTTGCTGATTACGGAATCGTTGGTGATTTGTTCGATGTCGTTCCTAAATTAATTGAAGAAATTAAAGAAATGAAAGTCAACGCCTAACCATAAAGCCGAAGCCAAATATTTGGCTTCGGCTTTATTCCATGTTTAAATAAGGTATAAACAAATTGTTAGTCACTAAAAATAGATAGTGATATACTCTTAACAGACTATTAGGTCGAGGAGGAATTATAAAATGGCAATTGTAAAAGCAACTGATCAAAACTTTACTGAAGAAACAGGCCAGGGTCTTGTCCTAGCTGACTTCTGGGCACCATGGTGTGGCCCTTGTAAGATGATTGCACCCGTATTAGAGGAATTGGATGCGGAAATGAGCGATCAAGTAAAAATCGTCAAACTGGATGTTGACGAAAACCAAGAAACAGCTGGTAAATTCGGTGTTATGAGTATCCCGACACTTCTTCTTTTCAAAGATGGTCAAGTCGTGGATCAGGTCATCGGTTTCCAACCGAAAGAAGCCCTTGCTGAATTGATTCAAAAACATTCCTAATGAACGAAATTACTTTGAAAGCCGCGTTGCCAAGCAGCGCGGCTTTCATCATCTTTCAGGATATACTCAGGTTCAAGATCTTAAGCAGCTTCTTGATATTTACTTTCAATAAATCGAGACGTTGCTTAAGTTGGTTTTGTGCGCATTGAGCCTGCATACTTGTTCCATAGTTGTGGTATTTTTTCAATATATAATCTACGTCATGGAGTGAACTTATATGAACTCAACGATAAAAGAAAAGCTGGCTGTACTACCGGACCAGCCCGGTTGCTACCTTATGAAGGATAAAAATGATACCGTTATTTACGTAGGGAAGTCTAAAGTATTAAAAAATAGAGTGCGCTCCTATTTTACCGGGGCACATGACGGTAAAACGCAAAGACTTGTACGTGAAATCATCAACTTTGAATATATTGTGACCAATTCAGAGATTGAAGCTCTAATTTTGGAAATGAATTTAATTAAAAAATATGACCCCAAATACAACGTTTTATTAAAAGACGATAAAACGTATCCCTATCTAAAGGTGACAGCAGAAAGACACCCTCGGCTGATTGTCACAAGAAATGTGAAAAAAGATAAAGGAAAGTATTTTGGTCCCTATCCCAACGTCATTGCAGCAAGAGAAACGAAAAAGCTCCTGGATCGATTGTATCCATTAAGAAAATGTAATACCATGCCCGACCGTGTTTGTCTTTATTACCACATGCATCAGTGCCTGGGCCCATGCGAGTATAAGGTCTCCAAAAAAACCAATGAAGATATTGTTCAAAATATAACGTCTTTTCTAAATGGCGGTCATACAGAAATCAAAAAAGATTTGAAAAAGCGAATGCTTGAAGCGTCTGAAGAACTTGATTTTGAACGTGCCAAAGAATTAAGAGATCAAATTGAACACATTGAATCTGTCATGGAACAGCAGAAGATGACAATGAATGATCAAGTGGACAGAGACATTTTTGGCTACTCCTATGATAAAGGATGGATGTGTGTTCAGGTCTTCTTCGTCCGACAGGGCAAACTCATTGAACGGGATGTTACGCTGTTTCCATTTTTCGACGACCCAGAAGAAACTTTCATCAGCTATATCGGACGCTTTTACCTGCATCAAAACCATCCATATCCTAAACAGGTTCTCGTGCCAGTCGCGACCGACGTGGATGTCTTGGAGGGAGCCTTAGACACAAAAGTTCTTATCCCTATGCGTGGGAGAAAAAAAGAATTGGTCGAGCTTGCCATGAAAAATGCCAAAATATCTCTGGAAGAAAAATTCGCCTTAATCGAACGGGATGAAGAGCGGACTATCAAAGCCGTTGAATCACTAGGAGAGCATCTGCATATTGAAACGCCGCATCGGATCGAAGCTTTTGATAACTCCAATATTCAAGGGGCAGACCCTGTTTCTGCGATGGTTGTTTTCATTGATGGAAAACCGCAGAAGAAAGAGTACAGAAAGTATAAGATCAGGGATGTAGAAGGTCCTGACGACTATGAAACCATGAGAGAAGTGATTCGAAGGAGGTATAAGCGGGTGTTAAAAGAAGATCTGCCCCTTCCAGACTTAATTGTCGTTGATGGAGGAAAAGGTCAAATGACGGCCGCTCTTGATGTACTTGAGAATGAACTGGGAGTGGATGTTCCTCTATGCGGTTTAGCTAAGGACGATAAACACAAAACCAGTGAGTTATTATACGGGGAGCCTCCGAGCCCCATCGATCTTGATCGTCAGTCTCAAGAATTTTATCTAGTCCAGAGGATACAAGATGAAGTACACAGATTCGCTATTTCCTTTCACCGTCAGCTTCGTGGAAAAGGTGCCATTCAATCTGAACTGGATCGTATTCCAGGTGTGGGACAGAAGCGCAGGCGGCTGTTGCTTAGACACTTTAAATCTGTGACAGAGATAAAAAATGCAGATATTGAGGATATTACCAAATTAGGTGTTCCGGAACCTGTAGCTAACACCATTCTTATCCACCTTAATCAAGATAACGTAGAAGAACCAGCTGAAGAATAACAGCTGGTTCTTTTTTTCTCTTTATTTATCCTTTTAACGCTGTAATCTCGACGTAGTTTTCTTTGTGATTTTTCTCTTCAAAACATTCATATGTATGATCATAAATTTGGCAGATGATTTCTGCCATGAAGCCACACTCCATGCGGAAGTCGACCTCGAACATCTTCTGGTTCAGCCGCTTTTCTATCATATGGCCGCTCAAATTGAAAATCAATTCTTTTCTTTTTTCTTTGACTAAGATAAGTTCTCCCCAGCCCATGTACTGGAAAAATTCATAGAGCTCATCCAGGGTACTGATCTCAGTCTGTCTAGCCATGTTTTTCCCCATATAATAAAGGAGGTAGGGGGCATCTTTCCCTAAGAAATCCGGGAGGGTGTAATAACGCATCAGATCAAAACCTGCGCCTGTCCCTACAAGCGATGAAATGTTGCCGGTTGTTAGCTTCGTAGATTCTTTCAAAACGCTCAGTCCTTTCTCTCCTTATTATCACTCGAAAAGAGGTTCGGTGCAATAAAAATTGTTCCTTTTGATTGAAAGGAAATAAATGTGTATTTTTGAGCAAATAATGAACGTGCTTTCTTGACGCTTATACGGGATAGAAGTACAATAAACATGTCACAAATTGTACATTGGTCAGACGAGTAGTAAGGGAAGAGGGGCTTTTCCTATTATTTTTAACGCTAAATTAAAGCGCTTAACTGTCTGAAAAATGTTCATATTCACACTGTTATCATCTTGAGGGGGGTAAATATGGCGGGAACACGCGGATACGTTAATCGAAGACTGCATTCACTTTTGGGAGTCGTCCCAATCGGGATCTTTTTGATCCAACACTTGACTGTGAACTATTTTGCAACACGTGGACCAGAAGCATTTAACGCTGCAGCTCATTTTATGGAGAGCTTGCCATATCGTTATGTACTGGAGATTTTCATTATCTTTTTACCACTGTTGTTCCACTCTATTTACGGAGTGTATATTGCTTTCACAGCGAAAAGTAATTTATCTAACTTCGGTTATTTTAGGAACTGGATGTTCATCTTCCAAAGGATCACTGGAATCATCACACTCATATTCATTGCATGGCATGTATGGGAAACGAGAATTGCTATTGGTTTCGGTTGGGCAGAATTGAACTATTCGTTGATGGAAGGCATCCTTACTGAACCTTTCTTCTTTTGGTTCTACATAGTAGGGGTCGTTTCAACGACTTTCCACTTCTCAAATGGTCTTTGGTCGTTCTTTGTCAGCTGGGGAATCACAGTTTCACCTCGCTCACAGAAGATTATGACCTATGCAAGCATCATCATTTTCCTTGCGATTTCTTATGTTGGTGTTCGTACACTTATTCAATTCGCATATGGCATATAATTAATGAAAATTTCAATCATGAAACGGTAGATTTTTAGTATTCAAGGGAGTGAGCTTCAATCATGACAAACCGTAATATTGTTGTTGTCGGTGGTGGTTTAGCCGGCCTAATGGCAACAATTAAAGCAGCAGAACAAGGGGTTCACGTGGACTTGCTTTCCATTGTTCCTGTTAAGCGTTCTCACTCTGTATGTGCCCAAGGCGGAATTAATGGGGCAGTTAATACGAAAGGGGAAGGCGATTCCCCATGGGAACACTTTGACGATACAGTTTATGGAGGGGATTTCTTAGCGAACCAGCCTCCAGTAAAAGCGATGTGTGATGCAGCACCAGGAATTATTCACTTACTGGATCGTATGGGCGTAATGTTCAACCGTACTCCAGAGGGATTGCTGGACTTCCGTCGCTTTGGTGGAACTCAGCACCACCGTACAGCCTTTGCCGGAGCAACTACCGGACAGCAGCTTCTCTACGCTTTGGATGAGCAGGTGCGACGTCACGAAGTGAATGGTCTGGTAACCAAATATGAAAATTGGGAGTTCTTATCCGCAATCGTTGATGATGATGGTGTAGGACGAGGCATCATTGGTCAGAATCTGAGCGACCATGAAATTAAAGCCTTCCCGGCAGATGCTGTAATCATGGCAACAGGGGGACCAGGAATCATCTTCGGTAAGTCCACCAACTCTGTCATCAACACAGGTTCTGCAGCAGGTGCGCTTTATCAGCAAGGCGTAAACTATGCAAACGGTGAGTTCATTCAAATTCACCCGACAGCGATTCCCGGCGATGACAAACTGCGCCTTATGAGTGAATCAGCTCGAGGTGAAGGTGGACGCGTATGGACATATAAAGATGGAGAGCCTTGGTATTTCTTAGAGGAAAAATATCCGGCTTATGGTAACCTTGTACCGCGTGATATAGCAACACGCGAAATCTTTGATGTTTGTGTCAATCAAAAGCTAGGGATCAATGGGGAGAACATGGTTTACCTTGATCTATCTCATAAAGATCCGAAGGAATTAGACGTCAAGCTTGGCGGAATTATTGAAATCTATGAAAAATTCGTAGGGGACGATCCGAAAAAAGTACCGATGAAGATTTTCCCTGCCGTTCACTATTCCATGGGCGGTATGTGGGTCGACTATGACCAAATGACCAATATCCCGGGAATTTTCGCTGCCGGAGAATGTGATTACACACAACACGGTGGAAACAGACTCGGGGCCAACTCACTGCTTTCTTCCATTTTTGGAGGAATGGTAGCTGGACCGAATGCCGTTAAATATATTGATGGATTGGAAACGCTGGCAGATGATATGACAGCCAAGCTGTTTGAAGAGAAAGTAAAAGAAGAACAGGATAAATTCGAAGCGATTATGAATATGGATGGGGACGAGAATGCTTACCAGATTCATAAAGAGCTCGGAGAATGGATGACGGACAACGTTACAGTTGTTCGGGAAAATGAAAAGCTTCTGAAAACCGATGAAAAAATCGTTGAATTGATGGACCGTTACAAGCGAATCAATATCAATGATACTTCTCGCTGGAGTAACCAGGGAGCTATGTTCACACGACAACTTTGGAACATGCTTCAACTGGCTCGCGTAATTACTCAAGGCGCATACAACCGTAATGAAAGCCGTGGCGCCCACTACAAGCCTGAATTCCCTGAACGTAATGATGAAGAATGGCTGAAGACGACGGTGGCTAGCTTTGATAAGGAAAACAATAAGCCGGTATTCCGTTATGACGAAGTCGATACATCCTTAATCGAGCCTCGTAAACGTGATTACTCGAAAAGTAAATAAAGGAGGTAACGATCATGAGCGAAAATAAAACGATCACGATGATCATTACTCGTCAGGACCACCCTGATGAATCATCTTATGAAGAGAAATTCGAGATACCGTATCGTGAAAATATGAACGTCATCTCTGCGCTTATGGAAATTCGTCGTAACCCTGTCAATGCAGATGGTGAGCCCACGACTCCTGTTTATTGGGATATGGGTTGTCTGGAAGAGGTATGTGGTGCTTGTTCTATGGTGATTAACGGGACGCCTCGTCAATCCTGTACAGCACTCGTTGATCAACTCGAACAGCCGATCCGTTTGGCTCCAATGACGACATTCCCAGTCAACCGTGACCTCGCTGTTGACCGCAGCCGTATGTTTGATTCATTGAAGAAAGTAAAAGCCTGGATTCCAATTGATGGAACATACGATCTTGGTCCAGGACCTAAAATGCCTGAAAGTAAGCGTCAATGGGCTTATGAGCTATCCAAATGTATGACATGTGGAGTATGCTTGGAAGCTTGCCCGAACGTCAATAGCAAATCGGACTTCATTGGACCTGCTCCATTATCTCAGGTTCGTTTATTCAACTCTCATCCTACAGGGGAAATGAACAAGAGTGAACGTTTGCAGACAATTATGGATGAAGAAGGACTCATGGGCTGCGGAAACGCACAAAACTGTGTGCAGTCTTGTCCAAAGGGAATTCCTTTAACGACTTCCATTGCTGCACTTAACCGTGACACAGCTATTGAATCTTTCAAAAGCTTCTTTGGAAGCGACCAACGTGTCTAAAATGAATACGAAAGAAGCCTCCATTTTTCTTGGAGGCTTCTTTTTTTTACGCCAACCTCTAATACTCACCTCTTTCACAAACGCTCCCGATTGTGGAAGACTCAATTTCGAGATGTTCGTGGGATTCTAGGGCTCCGGGAAATGGTTCGCTTTCCATGGGGCGGGCGGTGAGCCTCCTCAGGCTAAGCCTTCCGGGGTCTCACCAGTCCCACACGTCCCATAGGAGTCTCACCGTTTCCCTCCGCCCCTTGACCATATAAGTGTCTCGAAACCACTTCTAAAGGGTCAGCTTGAATGGTTGAGGGAAGTGGATAATTCGAACACGTTTATTCATAATAAGGTTCCAAATCTTCTCCCCTATGCGGGCAAATAGTGCGTTCTATCAAGCATTTGCGTATGCTAAACGTCAATGAGATAGAGTTTAAATCATTCACTTCTCATATCCATACAAGCTGATTTTTAAGTAGTGGTTTC
>NZ_JAYLVQ010000025.1:0-12241 GCF_035818575.1 Halobacillus sp. HZG1 | reverse complement strand
GGCTGGGAAGCTACTCGCTTTCCTGTGGGGGAGTGCCGAGCTTCCTCGGGCTACGCCCTGCGGGATCTCGCCGATCTCCTTTCTCCCACGGGAGTCTCGCAGCTTCCCAGCCACCCCATACGATAAAAGTGAGAAACGAACCCCCTTTGCCCCGTATGAGTGTCTTTCACAGATCCTGAATCTATAGTGATAAAGCGCTCTATAACAGGCTTTATTAAATGTTGTAGGAGAATCCATGTTGCTTCACTTTCCTTAGGAGTAAAAGCTTCCCTTTCCTGGAAGTGGTTTCGAGATACTTATATGGCAAAGGGCGGAGGGGAATGGCGAGACTCCTGCGGGAAAAAAGTGCTTGGTGAGACCCCACAGGACGCAGTCCGAGGAGGCTCACCGCGCTCCTGCGGAAAGCGAGCTATTCCCCGCAGCCCCCATCCACCTAACAAAAGTCTCGAAACTGAGTCTTCCACTAAAGCATATCTTGAATATAAAAAGAAGCGTCCTGAGTGAGGACGCTTCTTTTTGGTTTATGGTCGATAGTTATTGGTTTAGGTTAAGAACGATTAAGCGTTCTTCTGTCATATCTTCAATCGTGTATTTTGGCCCTTCTTTACCCCAGCCACTATCTTTCACGCCACCATAAGGCATGAGGTCGACACGATATTGCGAGGAATCATTGACCATTAAACCTCCAACTTCCACATTTCTCGCTGCATAAAAAGCGGTATCAAGATTTTTCGTGAAAATACCCCCTTGGAGGCCATAAGGGGAATCATTCACTTCCTCTATACATGATGGAAGATCAGAGAACGGAATGATGCTCACAACAGGAGCAAATATTTCTTCGCAGACGACTTTCATATCTGGCTTTACTTTTGTTAAAACCGTTGGGTAGAATAAAGCGGCTTCGCGATTGCCGCCGTGGATGATTTGGGCTCCTGCTGATTTCGCTTCTTCCACCCACTGTTCGGCCCGCTCAGCTTCATCTTCGCTGATCATAGGACCAACATCGGTATGAGGATCATTCGGGTCGCCTACATTTAACTTTTCAATCGCTTGAATGAACTTGTTCTGGAATTCTTCTCGGACTTCTTCGTGGACGTACAATCGTTGGACAGATATACATACCTGTCCGGCAAATGCATAACTTTTAGCGGCCACATTTTCTGCAGCTGCATCAAGGTCCGCTTCTTTATCAACGATAACTGGTGAGTTATTTCCGAGTTCCAGGATTAGTTTGTTCAAACCTGTATTTTGTTTTAACTTCAGCCCGACTTCCGCACTGCCTGTAAACGTGTAAAGGTTAATCCGGTCATCCTTCATCATTTGATTCCCCACCGTGGATCCTGAACCTACCACCACATTAAGAAAACCTTTCGGAAGTCCCGCCTCTTCAAATAACCCGGCTAATTTCAGCGCAGATATCGGCGTTTTACTTGCAGGTTTCAAGACCACCGCATTCCCTGCCGCTATAGCGGGTGCAATTTTATGTGCGACAAGGTTAACGGGGAAATTGAATGGGCTGATGGCTCCGACAACTCCTACAGGAACCTTGATCGTGAAAGCCATACGGTTTTCAGACCCTGGAGCAGCCTCTACTGGAACACCTTCTCCATGGATCCGTTTCGCTTCTTCTGCTGCCAATTCAAATGTTTGAGAAGCACGGTCCAGTTCGGTTAACGCCTGTTTGATCGGCTTCCCGGCTTCCATCGTTATGACTTTTGCCATTTCCTCCTGGTTCTCTTTCAGTAGTTCACTCACACGTTTTAATATTTCAAATCTTTCATAAGGAGACATGGCATGCTTCTTATACGCATGCGTGGCTGCTTCAATGGCTGCATCGACTTCTTTCTCAGAAGCTTTCGCCACCTGAGCAAAGGTTTGCTGAGTGTATTTGTCCCATACGTCCAGTTGATCATTAGTGTCTATCCATTCTCCATTAATATAGAGCTTATGACGATCCATGAACCTCTCTCCTTTGAAATAGAATCTACAACTTTTCCTATTTTCTGATCCACGGTGGGCGGACTCGCATAGAAGAAGAAAACAAAAAAAGTCTGAATGGAGGAAACCCTCCATTCAGACTTTTCGGCACTTTATAGGAATAATCCTGCAATTGTTGCAGAAAGCATAGAACCTAGCGTGGCACCGATAAGAAGTTTCATACCGAAACCAGATACTCGTCCACCTTTTTCCGCATCAATACCCTGAACAGTACCAGCAATGATACCAATCGAGGAGAAGTTAGCGAAACTTGTAAGGAAGACCGTGACAATACCAACAGTTTTCTCAGATACACTATCAAGCATGTTAGAGAATTCAAGCATGGCTACGAATTCGTTCGTTACGATTTTCGTACCCATGATGGCACCAGCATCAACAACCTCAGCTGCTGGAATACCCATTAGCAATCCAATAGGGGCAATGATATAACCAAGCAGTTCTTGAAGTGTAAAGCCGTTGAATACTGCTCCGAACACCCAGTTCACAAGTTCAAGTGAAGCGATGAAAGCAATCAGCATAGATGCAACGATCAAAGCGATTTTACCACCATCAAGGGCCCCATTACCCATGGCTTCAAAGAAACTTTTCGCATTGGAAACGTCTTGAATATCAACTTTGTCCTCTTCTTTAGAAACTTTAACCGGTGCGATGATGGATGAAACAATCAAGGCACTGAACATGTTTAACGGAAGAGCCACAAGGATATATTGACTTGGCAGCATTCCAAGATAAGCACCTACGATAGATGCAGATACAGATCCCATAGCGGAAGCACTTACAATATACAAACGGTTATCATTCAAGTTGTGGAACTGTGATTTGATGGCAATCAAAGCTTCGGACTGACCGAAGAAAATACTGTTGACCGCGTTGAATGATTCAACTTTCGGCAACCCGGTAATTTTAGAAAGTCCCCAACCAAGATATTTAATAATAAATGGCAAAATCTTAAGATACGTTAAGACAGAAAGAATGGTTGCGAAGAAAATGATGATCAACAGCACGTTGAAGAAGAACACGCCGTTCTCTCCTACTTCTACGCCCCCTAGTACGAAGTTCACACCGACTGTTCCAAATTCAATCAGCTTGTTGAACCCGGCGGAAATTCCATCAATGATGAGTTTTCCGATGGTCGTGTTGAACATGAAAGCCGTAATTAGCAACTGAACAACAATCATAACCCCTATACCTTTGTAGTTAATGTTCTTACGATCATTGGACATTAGAAAAGCGATTCCAAGAATGATCGCAACAGCAAGAATTCCTAAAAGAATACCCACAATAAGTCCTCCCCTAATTGTAAAATAAAGTATTTATGAAAATGCTTACATCAAGTAATTCCACTATGGATTTTATCAGGTTGTCAGACGTCATGCAAGGTTTATTTGTATGTAATAAATAACAAATCATGACATGCTAGTCGTCCTATGCTCTAATATGCCTTTATTCCTAAGGGTTTATCCCCCTTTCAAAAACCTTAATTAAAAATTGTCATATGAGTATACACATGTACACAATAAAAAAGAAACGCTTTTAAAAGCGTTTCTTTTTTATGATTTCTGCATCTTTCTCAATAAGAATAGAAAGTACGGAGCTCCGATGACAGCCGTAAAAATGCCGGCAGGAACTTCTGTAGGTGGAAACAATCCCCGGCCCAGGTTGTCAGCAACCATTAAAAGCAAGGTGCCCGTCAGCGCTGAAACAGGTAAGAGATAGATATGCTTATTCCCTACCAGTTGCCTAGCAATATGCGGCGCAATTAACCCGACAAACCCAAGTGTACCGACAACGGCCACTGAAGCTCCAGCTAGAATCACGGCTATGATCAATAATATCAACCTTGCTTTTCTTACGGGTTCTCCTAGCCCTTCCGCAACATCGTCTCCTAGACTAAGAACATCGAGCTTTGGAGCTAGGAAAAACGTAATGGGAACAACAATCACAATCCAAGGCAGAAGCATCCACACATCTGTCCAATCTTTTCCCCATAAACTCCCGGTCAACCAGACAAGTGCTGCATTTGTCTCCAATGGAAATTTAACGGTTAAAAATTGTATACCAGCCTGACATATTGCTCCTAAAGCAATCCCCACCAGGGCGAGAGTCGCTGGTTGGACTCCCCTTTTAAAAGCAAAAATATAAAGGCCGATTGTGACCAGCCCCGCTCCTAAGAATGCAGCGATCGGGAGACCGATGACAGGCAATGAAGGAAAGAGGATGATGACAGCTGCGGCTGCAAACCCAGCTCCCTTGGTGATCCCAATGACGTCTGGAGATGCCAGGGGGTTACGGATAATTCCTTGCAGCAAAGCACCAGATACACCCAATCCAGTCCCTACCAACAAACTCATAATGATGCGGGGCAATCGGAAATTTTCAATGATATAGCCACTGCCCCCTGCATCAACTCCAACCATATAGTTGTATATCGCCCCAGGAGGAATCCAAACAGCACCTACACCAATGGAAACAAAGGCTCCTAACAAAACCAGAATAGTAAGGGAAACAATAATCGTGATTGGATTCAACTTTTGCAATCTCACACTGAACGCCCCCCTTTACTAGCAAGGTATAAGAAAAACGGAGCTCCAAGCAGTGCCGTTACTATACCCACTGGAGATTCTGCAGGAAAAGAAATGAACCTTGAAAGAACATCAGAAATTGTTAATAATGCTGCCCCGAAGATAGCTGATACCGGAAGTACTAAGCGGTAATCTGATCCAATGAGCTTACGTACAATATTCGGAATAATTAAGCCTATGAAACCGATTGGACCAGCAACCGCCACGGAAATGCCGGCCAATAGAATGACTAAGATAGCTGATGAAACCCGGATCCATCCAATTCTCTGCCCTAATCCCCTTGCAACATCTTCACCTAATCCAAGGATCGTAAGCCCTTTACCTAGAAATAGTGCGCCGATGAGACCGGTCAGTGACCATGGAATCATTAACTGGACATCAGCCCAGTTGCGACCATCGATTCCACCGGCCAGCCAAAAAAGAACATCCTCCGTTGATGTTTCATGAAAAAGGACGATTCCCTCAATTAAAGAGGAAAGAAATAAATGGACAGTAATCCCTGCCAGAGCTAATTTCACTGGTGTCATACCGCCCCCTGTAGAAGAGAGCGAATAGACGATCGCTCCTCCAACGGCTGCACCTAAGAATGCGAAATAGACGAGCGTTGAAGAACCAAGTCCCGGAAAGAGGACAACACCGGCCACTACCATTAATGAAGCTCCCGCATTCACCCCGAAAACTTGAGGAGAAGCTAAAGGATTGTTCGTAATGGCTTGCATGATTCCTCCGGCTATAGCTAAACATGCGCCTACGATGATTCCTACCAAAGCCCTTGGTAAACGGATTGTATGGATGATGGAAGCAGCTTTCCCCTCATCAGGGGCAAATAAAAATTTCCATACATCAGTAAATGGAATAGCATAGGCACCAATACTTAAACTCGCCATGAAGCTCGCCATAAGGACCAAAATACCGAACAAGAAAATGAGGGCCATTTTATATTTGAATATGGATGATTGCTCAGATATATGCTGCACATGAATTCTCCTATCTATATACTCTTTTCACCATATCACAAACGATAGGAAAGCCCTATGGTAAAAAGGAAAGAGCGAAGGGCCTCCCTCCGCTCTTTAAGACGTTATTCCTCATATAAATAGTTGATCGCGTCCTCTAGTATTTTTTCAGATGAAATCAACCCTCGAAAACGTGACCACATGTTACGATCAACTTCATGGACTTCTCCATTTTCCACAGCAGAAATACCTTGATATAAGTCATTGCTTTCCCACTCATCAACAACCGTTTGATCACCAGCAACCATATGGAACATCACATCCGGATTGAATTCAACGACCTGTTCAAGGTTGATTTTATTGTAGCGCTCATCTCCACTTTGAATCGCGTTTTTCAAACCGATGGATTCCAAAAGAGAACCGGTGTAGGATTCCATGTTGTGTGCGAAGTAACCGCTGTCCGCTACTACGGCAGGAAGGACGGTACGGTCTTCGTCCTCAGGTACCTGCGCTTTAAGTTCTTCCATTTTTGCCTGATGATCAGCTAAAACTTCTTCACCTTTCCCTTCCATACCCATGGCTTTTGATACGGTTTCAAAGCTTGTAATAATGCCTTCATAATCAGCAGCTAGTGAAGGAAGGATAATCGTCGGAGCAATATCAGACAATTGATCATAGATATCTTTGTGTCTTTTCATATCGGCAATGATCAAGTCAGGTTGAAGAGAGCTAATCACTTCTAAGGAAGGCTGCTTTCTTGTACCTACTGATGTATAGTCACCGATTTTCTCACGAATCGGTTCGATAATACGTTCTGAATCATCATCATCCGCGATACCCACGGGTGAAACCCCCAACGAAGCAAGGTTGTCCACGAATGAAAACTCCAGCGCCACAACCTTCTCAGGCTGCCCTGTAATTTCTGTTTCTCCCATTTCATGTTCAATCACACGTGTTTCTTCTGTTGTTTCACCGTTCTCATCTTGTGTATCTTCTGAAGTTTGATCTTCAGAAGCACCCCCACAGGCACTTAAAACGAGGACAAGAACAAGCATAAATAACGAAACTATACTTTTCTTCATATGTAATACCTCCATTGTTATTGATAATCATTATCAAATGCTTTTTTTATCATACTTAAATTCAAGTCAATTGTAAAGGGTACAGCAAAAGGGATGCCGCTTATTTCGAAGCAACATCCCCTCCATTTATTGTGTTATAAACATCTGAGTCCAATAATAACCGTAACTTCCGCCTTCTGCGTAACCTACACCGATCTGTCTTAAATTAGGATCTAGAATGTTCTTCCTATGCCCAGGACTTTCCATCCACCCATTAACCACTTCCTGTGGTGTTTGCTGGCCGGCAGCGATGTTTTCGGCCGCACGATTGTAAGAAACATTAAAGTCTCTCATCATATTAAATGGTGAACCGTAAGTCGGTGACGTATGGGAAAAATAATTTTTATTCGCCATGTCTCTGGACTTGTACCGAGCCACGCGTGATAGCTGCCAATTGGCTTTTAAAGCAGGAAGTCCATTTTTCGCCCTTTCCTGGTTCGTCAAATCAATGACTTGCCTCTCGACTGATTTGATGTCTGCTTTTAGAGGAACCGTCACCCTGTCTCCTGGATAAATGAGATCAGGATTGTCAAATTGAGGGTTGGCATTGATGATTTCTCTCAAGCCGATTTTATATTTTTTTGAGATCTTCCATAGTGTGTCCCCACTCTTGACTGTGTAAGTATCCGTTTCTGCATGTGTCATTTGCGGGGCTTGCACAAACAACACGGCAGCAAAAATGATAGCACCTAACCACATCCATACTTTCAAGTTTCTCACTCCTTTTTTAGTGTCAGATGTAGTTTGGCTCTCACACATAAAAATATGTATATAGAGGAAAAGTTTAGGAATTAAAAACGCACCCACCGGTGGTCAATCGGTGAGTGCTATACCATAGGGGAGGTATAATCATTTTATGAATGAAACGAGCGGGCCACTTCAACCAATTGTTGTCGTGTCACACTCTGTTCATTATCTTCTTCAGGCGCCACACTGGCGCGGTAAGTCATTAAATACGTCACACCATCTTTTGTCCAAGTTAGTTTCTTGGAAAAGCGGTTATTTTCGTATAAGCCGTCTAGATTTCCAAGGATGGAAATATCTCCCGGATCTATCCACGGCGTATTAATTTCCCCTTGAGAAAATTGAATGGTCAGCAGATCATTATCAGGCGTATAAAAACTCAAGTCCATCAACTCTGAACCCTCACTCTGATAGATGTCTGTCACGACACTTATCATAGGTACAGGAATGTACTCAGGAAGTTCAGGTTGAAAGTCTAATTGTTCAACAGCCGAGGATACCTTTTCCATATTATAAGAATGGTACCCACTAGGGATGGCATGGGTTTTACTACAAGCACTGACTACCAACAAACAGAAAAATAAAACACCAAATCTTCTCCACACACTGTTTTCCCCCGTCATTTCTATGTTTCTACTATAGAGACGAGGTGAAGCATAAAAAGGTTTCACATAGGAGGAAAAAATTTTAATTAATAATTCCGTGTTGGATGACTTCCACTTTCACGCTTGGTTTAATGGATATTTCTGGATACTTTTCCTCCCAGTCCATTTTTTCCCATGCATCAGGATGATAAGCCTTCACTCTTCTTCCAATCCCAAAAATATCACTGTTCGCTTCTTGAAGCTGTGAGACAATATCTACAGATTCTTCAGTGAGGGTTTCTGAAAGCTTTTTGCCAATTTCCTCAACCTTCCCTTTGACATACAAATGATCAGAAGGGTATTCTACGATTTTAACTTTCATATCCAGATTGATGGTTACAGAAATCTCTCCATCGTTATTTTCAATTTTCATTTTTCGATCGTTTTCTGCTACATTCACAGTAACATAATCCAATATCTCTTCTTTTTTGTTATCATCAATTTTTTCCGTCAAACGGGCGACTCTTCCTTTCACCCCTTGCAAAAGCATATACAAGGTCGTTTGTTCCGCGTCAATTTTTTCACCTGTATAGGCTTTATCATGAAATAGCCCCATTCCACTGAAAGTAAGAAGATTCCCTTCATCTTCTATTTTCAGCATAGGCACAGAGAAATCAATTCCAGGTTCCAACAATTCCGCACAAAGCAGCTGCAGGTTTTCACCAGTCGCATGAGTCGATGAAACCGCAGCCTCCAGGAGACCACTGACATAATTGCTGATTCTTGTGGCTCCCGCATGATTCATACTGATTACATCTTGGGCCGTCCCTTCCTCGACAACAGCAAGATAGGCATTCAAGTTGCTGCGAGAGTTTCGATACATGTCATCCAGGATCGGGTAGATGTTCTTCTTCGCAAGGTCTTCCCCTAATACGACGACTTTCACTTTGGAAGGGTCATAAGACTCCGAGATCATGAGGTCGATCTTATTTCTTGCTTGCAACGGGGTTTGGGCAGAAGTTGAGAGGATTTGCAGACTCTCACTCCCCGGCCCTTCTGTAGCTCTATTGACTGTAGGAATAGAAACGGTCTGTATGATTTGACCTTCGTCTCCTTGATCGAATCCTAATGAAAGCACGAGCTTAACATTTTTAAACTGTTTTTCATCCCAGCAACCCGTAAGGAATAAGAGACCTGTCATAACAACGATCAAATATCTCCTCATGATGTACCTGCCCCCTTATCTTTGTTCCTCCTCCAAAAGCTTAATGGGACCATAATTAATGGAAGAGTCACAGAGAAAACATAACCAGAATAGGTCACGACATTGTTGAAAGCTTCCATTTTTTTAATATCCATACCAATAAACATACTAATGCTGAATACGACCACGCCGATCAAGACAATAAATTTCGTTGTGGACTGCTTCTTAAACAAATCCGAAAAGCCGATACTCGATAAGTAAAGATACGTCGCGAAGGAGGTGGCGACATTAATCACCCATATCGTTATAAAAAACAAATCAATCCGAGCTATAATCGGTAGCGAGAATGATTTCAACATATACAAAACAGGTTCTGGAACTAATGGGAGTTCACTAGTACTGAAGAAGGTGTAGCTTGCAAGCACCGTAAACAAATAAAAAAGCGTTACAAACCAGTGAGCAAGGACGATCGTCGTTAACTTTTGTTTGTTCGTTCCTTCCACTTTTGAATAAACAACCAACGTAACGATAAACCCAAAATAGGAGAAAATGGCTTGGTTGATTCCAGAAAACACCTTCCCCCATCCTGATTCTAAGATAGGAAAGAGGTACATGATTTGCATTTCTTTTGCTCCGAAGACCATAAGGATGAGCAAAAATACAATCAATATCGAAAGCATGGTGTACATCCTTCCTAGCACGAGCAACCCACCGTGAACCATGTACATACAAACGGTGATCATTAAAAGAGCCGTGACCCAAATGGGTGTATTCGGCAAGACCCACACATTAATCATTCGGCAGAATAACAAAATGATAAGTGTCCCAACACCGATAAAGTACAGGATATACAAAATGGATAGTGGCCGCCCTATCCATTTTGTGTACAACTTATCATTCATTGTATATAAAGTATCTTCAGGAAGGTTCTTAGCAACAATCCATATCCCTATCAGTAATAGTTGAATTGCTACTGCTCCTAGTAAGAGAGAAATCCAACCGTCCTGCTTAGCTACCGTGTGCAGTTCATATGGAACTGATAACACTCCCACTCCAATTTGGGTTTGGATGATTATGAAGAAAAATTGCCTGCGTGACAGTTTCTGCTCATTTTTTTGGTTTGTTTGTTGTGGAGGTTTGGTCCCCTCCTTGTTTTGATTGTTTTTGTTCATCACGGTTTCTCCACTCCCTTGAAGGGTCCAAAGCTATAGGTTTAATTGCATGAGCATCTTTTGGTCTTAGCTTCATCATATACATGGGCAAACGGACAAACGTGTCTTTCAAATCCACCAGACTCAAGGGAGCAAGTGGTGCAAAATAAGGAACTCCGAAAGAGTGAAGGCGCGTTAAGTGAATGAGAATGAATAACATCCCGAATACGATACCAATAAACCCAATCGTCCCTGCGAGTAAGATCAGTGGAAAAGTTAACAAACGCAAGGCTGTGCTCAGTTCATTGGAAGGGACAACAAAGGAAGCAATAGCCGTCAAGGCCACCACAATGACCATCAAGTTGGATACAAGTCCTGCCCGTACAACCGCGTCACCAATGACAAGGCCTCCGACAATCCCGATGGTCTGCCCAATGGGTTGTGGTAAACGTATACCTGCTTCCCTGATCAGTTCAATAATAATAACCATTACAAGAGCTTCTAATATGGGGGGATAAGCAATCTCATTAATCGATGCTTTGACTGGAATGATCAGCTCATCAGGAATGACTTCATAATGGAAACTTACTACCGCAATATAGAATGCAGGTAAACTCACAGCTATCACGAAACTGAAGAGTCGAATCAAACGGACAAACGTGCCTGTGAACCATCGCATATTATAATCATCCGGGGCCTGATAGAACATAAAGAATGTAGCAGGTGCAATAAGAGTCGTAGGACTCCCTTCCGACATAATGGCGACTCTCCCCTCTACTATGTTAGCCGCCACACGATCGGGTCTTTCAGTATTTAACATTTGAGGAAAAGGAGAGTTCGACTGATCTTCAATAAATTCTTCCACGTGTCCTGGACTATGAATCATGTCTGAATCAACGGAGTGTAATCGGGTCTCAACTTCCTGGACAAGCGTAGGATCCGCAATACCATCCATATACATGACAGCAACATTCGTATTTGTCTTTCTACCCAACTTAAAGTATTTGATTGTTAAATCCCTGTGCTCTACTCTTTTACGTATCAGGTTGATGTTCGTCATCATATTCTCCACAAAACCATCATGGGCACCCCGAACAACTTTTTCGTTTTGTGGCTCTTCAGGCGTTCGGCTGAAAGATGATGTCACACTAAACTGGGCGATTTCTCGTTTCCCCTCTTCTAAATAAAGCGCATGCCCCCGCAGAATAGTGCGTACTGCTTCCTCCAAATCGTGGGTATGTTTTGCATTCGGAAGTTGAAAAACATCATCAGTGTGCCCCATTTCTATGGGAGCAAAAATTTTCTCATGGATTTTTTCGTGTTCAGCTAAGGATTCTAAATATAAAAGAGTCGCGTCCCCTTTCTTAAGGACACGGATTTTCAGATCATTCGTTTGGTGGAAAGCATCTAAGATGTATTTAACGTTTTCTGTCAATTTCTTAGTGGTTGGCACTTCTTTATCACCCGAAGGTTCAGACATATGCCTGTCTTTCAATATGTCTCGGTTATTCCTGAAGAATCGCGTAAAGATTCCCATTTTCGCATCACCTACCCTTAATTTGCCACGAATAAAATGGAATATACGCAAGAAATCCTTATGAAAGACGAATCCCCCCTCTTTGTCACTAACGCTCCCTTTAGTTGAAGACTCAGTTTCGAGACTTTTGTTAGGTGGATGGGGGCTGCGGGGAATAGCTCGCTTTCCACGGGAGCGCGGTGAGCCTCCTCGGACTGCGTCCTGTGGGGTCTCACCAAGCACTTTTTTTCCCGCAGGAGTCTCGCCATTCCCCTCCGCCCCTTTGCCAAGGAAGATTCTCGAAAACACTACTTAGAAAATTAGCTTATATGTTTATAGGAAATGGATAATATGTACTCTATCCAATGGACGTTTAGAATGCGTA
>NZ_JAYLVQ010000024.1:0-112980 GCF_035818575.1 Halobacillus sp. HZG1 | reverse complement strand
TTCGAGACACTTAAAAGGTCAAGGGGCGGAGGGAAACGGTGAGACTCCTATGGGACGTGTGGGACAGGTGAGACCCCGGAAGGCGTAGCCTGAGGAGGCTCACCGCCCGCCCCATGGAAAGCGAACCTTTTCCCGGAGCCCATAGAATCACACAAACATCTCGAAACTGAGTCTTCAACTAAAGGGAGCTATTGTAAAACAAAAAAGCGGCCGGGGGCCGCGTTTTTTTAGATTAATAGTTTACAGCATCATAAGAGTTGATGACACCGTGTTCGAAGTAGTAGCCGGTACCAGATATAGGATCAGCTGTTTGTTCGATAGCTGCACGGATGTTGCTGTTCGAACGACCTTGAGCCGCAAGCAATCCAGCTAACCCGGCTACGTGAGGGGAGGCCATGGATGTACCGGACATGTAGGCATATCCTCTGTTAGGTACAGTGGAAGCGATGTTGACACCAGGAGCTGTCACATCGACCCATGTTCCATAGTTTGAGAAGGAAGCCTTGTTGTTATTGCTGTTTACCGCACCAACAGCGATGACGTTGTCATAGGAAGCAGGTTCGAAAGTTGTGGATACGCCATCGTTACCTGCAGCGGCGATGACTACTGATCCTTTGTTCCAGGCATAGTTTACGGCATCTTCAAGTGTTTGCGTGTCGCAGTTACAACCAAGAGAGAGGTTGATGACTTCAGCACCTACATCAGCAGAGTAGCGGATGGCATCAGCGATATCATAAAGGGATCCATTACCACTTGCATCAAGGGCACGAACGGCAAGGATTTTCGTGTTTGGTGCCATACCTGCAACACCTGAACCGTTATTCGTTTCTGCAGCTGCCGTTCCTGCCACGTGTGTTCCGTGGTTGTTCAAGTCCATTGGATCATAATCGTTATCTACGAAATCATAGCCTTTGATTGTTTTTCCATCAAGGTCCGGGTGATTGTAGTCGACACCGGAGTCGATGATAGCAATTTCCTGGCTGCTGCTTCCCCGGGTAATATCCCAAGCGGCTTCTGTGTCTGTATTCTGCGGACCATACTGGTATCCACGATAGTAAGTATCATTTGGCGTCCATGTTGCTTCGAAAACGTAGTTGGGTTCTGCATATTCCACGTTTGGATTTTTGCTCAGTGCTTTTGCTACAGCTTCTACGTTTCCGACTTTAAGTACTTTTACTTTGGAATCTACAAAAGAGCGCTCTGCTGTCACTTCTTTTGCTCCGAACGTCTTCATTTGTTGCTTGTTCAAAGACTTCCCATTTTTAAACTTAACCACAATTTCTCCTTTTACGAACTCCCCTTTGTCTTCCTGTACGTTGATTTTATTCAATGACTCCGGCTGGGAATCAGCGAATACCTGCCCTGTTGTTGGCAGGAAGGCCAGTGTAGCGGCCAGTGATAATGTTGCTAGTTTTTTGAACTTCAAATGTATTCCTCCTTAAAAAGTTTATATTCTAATAATTCTGTCATTTTTGCTGTTTTCCTTCAAAATACGGGTTGGGATAGTTGCTGTGATTTTAGGCTTGTTAAGGAGGTTTTTACGAACGGATATTCCCAAGTCCGTGCGTTGAAAAGGTATGTAGACCTTCTTTAATGGATAAAAATGGGCATTCGAATTGAATAAGAGGATATTTACCATTAATCCAACTAATCTTCCTGCCTCATTTCTTCTATATAATGTAAGAAAAAGCATGGGCGTACGTACCTCATTCATATTTATTATTTTCAGAAAAATCTGTATATCGCATTGAATTCGGAATGGAAAGTAATATATAATACATTTAAATGTAAACGCATACATATTTTTGTAGATTGAGGAGGGTTTTTGTGAGTGGGATTTGGTTAGCTGTTGTTGGAGGTCTCATCTTTTTTCTAGGTTATCGGTATTATTCAAAATTCATTGCCGAAAAGATCTATCGTCTCGATCCGAATTATGTCACACCCGCCCATCAGTATAAGGATGGTGTCGATTTTGTCCCAACGAATAAGTTTGTATTATGGGGACACCATTTCACTTCTGTCGCAGGAGCGGCTCCGATTGTCGGACCAGCGATTGCTGTTTACTGGGGCTGGCTGCCTGCTGTGCTTTGGGTATTGTTAGGAACTGTTTTTGTTGCTGGTGTCCATGATTTCGGTACACTTGTTTTGTCAGTCAGAAATAAAGGACAATCCATCGGAACGCTCGCCAGTAAGTTGATCGGTCAAAAAGCGAAAGTGTTGTTTTTATTTATCATTTTACTTCTTGTTTTAATGGTAAACGCGGTCTTTGCCTGGGTCATTGCGAATCTATTCATTTCATTCCCTGCGAGTGTATTATCTGTTTTCATTCAAATTCCTCTGGCTGTTTGGATCGGCTACAGTGTGTATAAAAAGCAGGGCAATATGCTGCTTCCTTCCATTGTGGCGCTTGCGGTCATGTACTTAGCAGCCATTGTTGCGAGCTATGTGCCTGCCCTGCAAATCGACCTTGTCCGTTATTTTGGCGGCGAAGGTGCATCGACATTATTTGGTTTGAATGCAACGTCCATGGCTTTCTTCGTATGGATTGTCGTGCTGATGGTGTACGTGTATATCGCGTCCACTTTGCCGGTTTGGAAGCTGTTGCAGCCGAGAGACTATATCAACTCGCATCAGCTAATTGTTGGACTTGGTCTTCTATACTTGGGACTGCTTTTCACAAACCCTGAAATTACGGCACCTGTGACGAACGCTTCGGCGGATACGTCCTGGTTCCCGTTACTTTTCATTACGATTGCCTGTGGAGCGATCTCCGGTTTTCACGGTCTTGTGTCGTCAGGAACGTCTTCTAAACAATTGAATAAGGAAACAGACGCGCGTTTTGTCGGTTATTTAGGGTCAGTCGGTGAAGGGGCTTTGGCGCTGGTTGCGATTATCGCTGTTGTCACCTTTTTCCCTACAGCCGGTGAATTTTCAGCGACGTACAGTGGGTTTACTGCGGCGAGTGGTGCGGGACTAGGCGTCTTTATCCAAGGCGCAGGCCAGCTTGCTTCCGGACTTGGTATTCCGGCATCTGTCGCAGCAACGATTGTTTCCGTCATCGTCGTCAGTTTTGCCGCAACGACCTTAGACTCTTCTGTTCGTTTGATGCGTTATATCATCGCGGAACTTGGTACGGAATATAAAGTCACGCCTCTTACGAAAACCCATGTGGCGACAACAGTCGCTGTAGTTTCCAGTGCGGCTTTGACGTTAATTCCTCAGGGCCCTAAAGGGTTCGGTTCTGGAGGATACTTGCTTTGGCCTTTATTCGGAACCTCAAACCAGCTTCTGGCAGGAATCAGTTTGCTGCTCGTTTCCATTTGGCTGAAACGTCAAGGACGAAACTACCTGCCAACGATCATTCCGATGGTCTTCCTCATGTTTATGACGTTGTGGGCCATGATTGATCAGGTGGTGACCGAGTGGGCCCCATGGAATGAAGGAAGTGACTGGATGCTGTTTACTTTCGGTGCCATCATTCTTGTCTTTACCTTCTGGATTCTCATTACAGCGTTTTCTGCCATAGCAGGGAATCGTGACGATTCTATTGAGAAAAGTGCGTAATCATAAAAGGAAGCCGGCATTTGTCGGCTTTCTTTTTCCTTGATCCTTGAAAGGAGCATCAACATCATGAAAGAAATCATGATCATTCGTCCTGAAAAAGAAATTGGTATGGGATGCTGCGGAGGGATATGCAGCGATGACGATGGTTTCATTAACATGAAGGATGAGTTTAAACACCACGACCCGGACCGGGAAAAGTTAGGGGAGTGGTATAGAGAGAACCAGAGCGAAGGGGTGCATGTGGATTATGTAGATCCAAGGAATCTCCTGGCCATTCTTGTTTATTTTATGAAACACGTAAAACGGGGACATGTATCCATTTGGAGTGCGTTACGGTCGATCTTTTTTCGAATGCGATACAACAGCTTGTTCATTAATGGAGAATGGATCGAAAATAAGGAGGGAGAGGCATGGAGAAAAAGTTTTCGTTAAAGCGGTTATTTGAGTTTTATGATGAAGTGTTAAGCCTCCCTCATAAACAGGAAATTGCCAGGGAACTGAGGGATGAGGATGATCTCTTCTTACTCCTTGTGTACTCAGATATGTTAGGGATCCCGAATCCAGCTTTTTATTATACGTTAGAGTTATACCCGCACATCATTGAAAAGTTCCACGACTGGCATTTGCGTATGGGGATGGAAAAGTCTCCGCTCGATGGCATTCGTTGTTGTTAGGAGGAAGTAGAATGGAAGGTTTGCATAAGAACAAAGTGATTTTTGTAGGAGGAAAAGGGGGAGTAGGGAAGTCAACCTCCTCCGCTGCACTGGCTGTGGCATTTGCGAAAGAAGGTTATCGCACCCTTGTGGTATCTACAGATCCTGCCCATAACCTTGGGGATATCTTTCATGAGAAAGTCAATCATGAGAAGACACCCTTAATGGAAAACCTCTGGGGAATAGAAATCGATCCCCTTCATGAGTCTAAACGATACATTGCCGGTGTGAAGGACAATTTGGAAGGACTTGTGAAATCAAAAATGGTGGAAGAGGTTCACAGGCAGATCGATATGGCGAGTGCATCTCCGGGGGCGGATGAAGCCGCTCTGTTTGACCGTCTCATTTCTATTATATTGGAAGAATCCGAGCACTTTGACAAGATTGTATTTGATACAGCTCCAACAGGGCATACCATCCGCTTATTGACGCTGCCAGAGCTTATGAGTGTTTGGATTGATGGAATGCTTGAACGCAGGAAAAAGATTAATGACAACTATACGCAGTTGTTGAATGATGGCGATCCGGTCGATGACCCGATTTACGATGTGCTGCAGCGAAGGAAGGAGAAATTTGCTGCCGTAAGGAGAGTGATTCTGGATCCTGCTCAAACGGGATTTGTGTTTGTGCTAATCCCTGAGAGGCTTCCGATACTTGAGACAAATCAGGCAATTCGTAAGTTGCAGCAACACGATTTAAATGTAAAAACACTCATAGTGAATAAAGTCTTGCCTGGTCATGCAGACGGCACGTTTCTTGAAAAAAGACGTAAGCAGGAGAAGAAGTATGTAAAAGAAATCAAGCAGACTTTTTCGAGTCAGCAGTTGGTTGAAGTACCATTATTTGAAGAAGATGTTTCAGACTTGAAGAAATTAGAGGGGTTTTCGAGATACTTAAAATCTTCTATTCTAGAATCACTGACAGAGAAATAATTAAAACAAACGTCTCTCTGTTTTATTCTCTTCGTAAACAATTGAAAAAATAGCTTCTACTATATATATATATATATATTGACCTATTGCTAAAAGAATATTACCAATTAAATAGTACAGAAAAGGTGAGACTTCACCTGTTTGTGGCAAAAGACCTCCAATAGAAAGATCGGATGGTGACAAGTATTCTCCTGGTTCTCCAGGATTATCTTTTGATTCCGAAGGTGCTCCTTCAACTACAAACGTGAAAACTACTTTTGTTCCGCGCCCTTTCTGGGGTGGGATTTTATCTGCGACTGCTTGGCTAATTGAGATAAGTAAAACAAGAAGTAAACATCGTGATATGGTGGGAATGCCCATTTTCTTCTAATTATTATAGATTGGTGCATAACTACTTTTGATGTAAGGTGCATTGCCTTTACTCTAGTTTGATTTAAAAAGGGTGGGTTTCACCCCACCCTTTTTTATGATTTGTTATCTAGGCTGTCCGCCTTTTTGAGTAGCTTCGAAGTTGAAATCAAGAGTAGTAGAGTTACCTTGATACATGTTTTGATCATGCTCTCCATCTCCGTTAGAGTCGTCACTATTTTCTACGAATTCTACTACCATAGTGATTGTGTCAGAGTCTCTATTCTCCCCATCTTTTTTATCAAAACCATCACTTGAAGCAATATCAAAAGCTTCTGCTGAAACAAGATCAGCTACAGTAGCTGTGCCACCGAAATGGTCAGCTAAAATATCACGACCATCTGAGTCAAGCATTTGTATATTAAACTGTCCTAAAAATGCGCCCTCGTCTTTGTTACCACCGTTCACAGCATTACCTGGTTGGAAGTTAGAATCTACATCAAACAATACTTCAGCAATGTCAACATTACCACTATTCATGATTTCGAAGGAACGTTTTATAGTGTCACCAGGAACCAAGTTGTTTACAGATAAAGATTTATTTAAATGACCTAAACTTAAATCTAATTCCCCTGCAGAATAATTTCCTTGTGCTGTTTCCACATCGTTAAACGCCGCGTACGTTCCTCCACCTACTAGAGACAATCCAAGCGCACCAGCCATAACACCCATACCCAACTTTTTCTTAATACCCATTTTTCTTCCTCCTTGTGAATCGTTTTTATATTTTTGAATCCCTATGTATATTACGTGTATGTATGTTACATAAGGAGTACAAACTATTGAGCTTTTACGTCTTCTTCTTTACGATCTAAAATTGATAAGGCCCTCCAAATAGAGAATGCAGAATATAAGATTAGTAGGATTCCTGGAACAATCATCAGAAGTACGCTTCCTTGCTGTGAATTAGCAAATGACATAATATAACCAAGGTAAGGGATGGTGAAGTCCGCATATTGACCAACAACATTTGAGGCATAAACAGTTTCTCCATCAACGAAATCGTTATTATCTCCCTTGGTGATAAAACCCAGTGTTTCACCACTACCTTGTACTTCTTCTATCCGGTGGGTGACGAGATTCTCGTCTGGATTTACAAAAGTGATGATATCGCCGCTTTTCAGTGAAGCTGTATCTATATCGGGTTTAATGGCTATGACAGAACCTGTTTGAAACGTTGGCTCCATCGAACCGGATAAAACTGTTTTAAGTTGGTATCCCATAATATTTGGCTCTCCGCCAGATGCTTTTGATGAGATGACCAGAAAAATCATACAAGCTAATAAAACGAACAAGACCACATTAACGAAGCTGCTTAAGAAGCTCAGTATTTTTTTTCCTTTCACAGTTAGTCCTCCTTTAATCTGTAGTGACATTGGGATCTGAGTTGTTTGATTCTTCGTCAGATTTCTGGTGTTCCTTTTTGGTTATATCTTTATTATCCTTTTCTGAATCAGGGGCGGATGTAGGTGCACCTTCACCTTTAATCTTTTTCTTTTCTTCAGATCCCTCTTTTACAGGGGCATCTTTCTTTGGCTTTTCCTTCTTCTCAGGAACCCCTGTTACAGAACCTTCCTTCTCAGGAACTTCTTTTTGGGGAGAATCACTACCCTCTTTTTCTTTGTTCTCAGAAGGACTTTCTTCTTTTCTTTGGTCTTCTGTTTCTTCATTTGTCTCTTCTGAGTTCTTCTTGTCATTTTCAGAAGGATCTTCAGGGGTGTCTTCTGAAGATGACTCTTCATCTTTGCTTGTTTCCTTATTTAAAGGTTTCTCGGTATCTTTTTCTTTTTTCTCAGCTGCCTCTGCTTCAGTTTTATCCTTTAATTCTTTTTCTTTATTTAGTACAAGCTCTTCTATATTCTCGAGTTCTCTGATCGCTTCTTCTAGATCATGCTCTTGAAGGTTGAGATCTTCCAATATCTCTTCAAATTCTTTGGATACTTCTCTATCCAATTTTAGTGCTGAGGTAGCGGAGGCTTCTTGCATTCTTACATCATTACTTCCTTTAGCAGGATATAAATAAAGCAATCCCTTTACGTAGCTTTTAACTAGAGGAGGAAGAAATTCAGCATTGTGTAAGGACGTATTTAAAGAATTGTGGATAGATTTTCTATCAATAGTGATACAATTATTATCATAATGTCTGTACTTTAAAAGGAAGGCGGTTATTTCATTCATATCTTCGAGGGTCTCTAAAAGATCTTTGATGTGAGTTTCATAATCATTTTTCATCTTTTTTGTGTTGCTTAAATCATTTTGGTAAGTTTCTATTTTTGTAGTGATTTCACTTCCGAATTGATTGAGTTCTTCTAAAGTAGGATCATTTGGAATGGTTACACTGATTTTAGGCACTGTTGATTTTTTGTGTGCAGGTATGGATTTTGCTTTTTCATTAAGATCTTTAATGACTTGAACAAGTTCCTCGAACTTACTTTCAATACTAGAAGGAAAAATTTCACACATTTTAACTTGTCCACTAAGAACTTCTCGATTGTTGAATGAACTGTATGTTTGACCGGTAACCTGAGCAAGTCCACTGAGAAGGAGAGAAGAGATAGCCAAGGTAGTAGTGGTTTTCTTAGCGGCTCTTAACCTTTTTTCTTTGTTAGGATTATTTATTCTTGTAGATTTTTTATCCAGAGGAATGCACCCCTCACCTGTTCTTTATGTAGATTATTCGTTCTTTATTAAGAATAACTTGAGATGAGTATATACCGAGAAGCATCTATTTGAAAACTGTCAAAAACCCCCATTATTCTCTATGAAGAACGAATTATATGGAGTATTCTTTTATTTGCTCCTTTTATCTCATTTTTTTAATTAATGACCGACTTTAGTTCTATTAAAATAACAACTAATGGTGAATATTTGACCAAGTGTAGCTTCCAGACGTGGATTTCACTTTTTCACATGGGTTAAAAATCAATTTCAAGTTTTCGTAATTTCTATAGATAAAACGTAATATGTCTTAGATCATG
The DNA here is from genome assembly GCF_035818575.1 of Halobacillus sp. HZG1. Classification (NCBI taxonomy): domain Bacteria; kingdom Bacillati; phylum Bacillota; class Bacilli; order Caryophanales; family Bacillaceae; genus Halobacillus; species Halobacillus sp. HZG1. The sequence continues at coordinate 104,385 of NZ_JAYLVQ010000024.1, read as the reverse complement.
ATAAAGTAAGAAATTCTTCTTTCGTCAAGCGCGAACATGAATGATAGGTGGAGACTCTGAAATTGGAAAGAGGAGAAGGAATCGAGGATGACAAGGTAGTTTTTTGAAATAATCATCAATTTCGATATATTGGTTCGAGAGGGGGCCAGCTTATGGTGAAGCAGTCACACCAAATGAAAAAGAAAAAGCGCACAGTCAGCTTGTATTGGCCTGACTGTGCGCTTTTTCATTTGGTGTGACAAAAGATTTCTTCAGCCATACTCTCGATTTCCACCTTCGCAGCATAAGGACGCCGCGGAGCCATTCATCGACGATGAACCCGATCCAGATTCCAATCAGTCCGTAAGAAAAGTGGAGGCCGAAAATCCAGGCAATCGTCACCTGAATGCCCCACATGGATAAAATACCGACGATGACAGGGAAGCGCACGTCGCCGGCAGCTCTTAGGGAGTTGATGACAACGAGGTTGAAGGCTCGTCCAGGCTCCAGCAGCACAGTCAGCAGCAGTAAGGTTCCGCCTGTAGCCAAAATGGTTCGGTCTTCAGTAAAGAGTCCCAGCAAAAAGTCACTGGAAAAATAGAAGACTACCGCAACGGAAAGAGAGATGACAATGGCTAACTGCAAGCTCCGAATACATTGCCGGTAAGCTTTCTCCGTCTCTTTAGCTCCGATATGATGGCCGATCAGTATCTGCGTTCCCTGCCCTATGGCAATGGAGCATAAAAAAATGAACATCATCAGGTTTTGGGCATAGACTTTCGTCGTAATCGCAGTCGCTCCCATTTGGGCAACAAAATAGGTGATGACCATCTGACTGGCATTGTAGGAAAGCTGTTCACCGGCGGACGGGACACCGATATGAAGCAGGTTCTTTATATGTGCTTTTTCATAGTGATAAAAAGATCGCCATGGCAGGTCACCGGATACACGCTTAATGAGAAGTAATAGGAGAACGAGAAAGCCGAATGCTCTCGAAACCGCTGTTACATAGGCGACACCCTCTACTCCAAATACGGGAAGACCGAACGGGCCGAAAATGACAAAGTAGTTGCCGATGACATTTAAGATATTCATGCCAATCGTGACATACATGGGGTCTTTCGTGTGGCCATAACTTCTTAAAAGGGCTCCAATCGTCATCAGCATCGCCTGGACAAAAATAAGTCCGCCAACAATGTTCATGTATTCAGTGGCGTCTCCCATTAAAGAGGGAGGCAGATCCATCACATTCAGAATCTGTTCACTGAATAAAAACAGGCCGAAGCTCAGAAAAAGAGAAAACCATAAGTTGACACTGAGGGAAGTGACGGATATACTCCCTGCTTCTTTCTTTTGTTCAGCACCAAGATTTTGCGCCACTAAGATGGCGGCCCCCGTCGCGACGAATCCGAACATGACGATGACGACAGATAGGATTTGGTTGGAAACTCCGACAGCCGCAACAGCATCGTCGGAGTACTGACTGAGCATGAGTGTATCCGCGTTGCCCATCAACATATGAAGCAAAACTTCAATGAAGATCGGCCATGTGAGAGCGAACAGCGTCATTTTTTTAGTTCGAGTCATGAATAGACTCCTCTACATTACTTTTTCTCTACAATTAAATAACCGTACGGACTTACCATGGCTTTTTCAGCATTTACCGTTGTCTGCTGGTCCTGGTCTACGACTCTGGATGATGAAGACTCTATCGAAATGGAATCGGATGTAGGGTTGATCAGGAACAATAAGGACTGCTCATCTGAATGCTTTACGTAAGCGAGGAGATTCTTGCCGCAATCGACAAAAGAAAAGCGCCCGTCATTTCCAAAGGCAGGCTCGGATTTTCGAAGCCTGATCAACTTCTGAATAAAGGCAAACAACTCCTCATCCTGATCCTCTTCATCCCAGATCATACATTTACGACAGCCAGGATCTTCGCCGCCCGTCATGCCGATTTCATCTCCATAATAGATGCATGGAGTCCCTTCATAGGAGAGCTGGAAAAGATACATCAATTGAGCCGCTCGTTTATCCCCATCGGCATAGGTCAGGACTCTAGGGGTGTCGTGGCTGTCCAGCAGGTTGAACGCGACTTCGTTGACTGATACAGGATACATATGCTGCACATGGGACAACACATTCTTAAATTGCTCCAATCCTATTTTCTTCTTGGCAAAAAAGTCGATGACGGCGTTTGTGAATGGATAGTTCATCACGGCATCAAACTGATCTCCCTGCAGCCATGGCATGGAGTCATGCCATATTTCACCGAGGATGTAAGCGTCTGCTTTTGCTTCCTTGACGGTTTGACGGAACTCTCTCCAAAAGGCATGATCCACTTCATTCGCAACATCAAGCCGCCATCCATCAATATCAAACTCTTCAATCCAATAGCGAGCGACTTTCAGGAGGTAATCTTTGACTTCAGGGTTCTCCGTATTGAGCTTCGGCATGCTTGATACATAAGCGAACGTATCGTAATTCGGGAGCGGCTCTGTGACGACTTTGTCTTCTCTTAAATGGAACCAGTCGGCATACTCGGAATCGATCCCATTTTTCAACACGTCCTGAAAGGGTTCAAAGTAATAACCGCTGTGATTGAAGACAGCGTCCAGCATGACCCGGATGCCGCGTTTGTGACACTCTTTAACGAGCTTACGGAAAGTTTCTTTGTCACCGAATTGGGGGTCGATTTCCATATAATCGATCGTGTCATATTTATGGTTGGAATGAGCTTTGAATATCGGAGTGAAATAAATGCCGTTGATACCGAGCTTCTCCAGATGATCCAGGTGATCGATCACTCCTTGGAAATCTCCACCGAAAAAGTTTGTTGGGGTCGGTTTTGTGCTCCCCCATGCTAAGGTCCCTTCAGGATCCAGAGAGGAATCTCCGTTAGCAAACCGTTCGGGGAAAATTTGATACCATATCGTATCCTTCACCCATGAAGGCGCTTGAAAGACGTCGATGCTGTTCAGGAACGGGAAGCAGAAGTGGTAGGCGGTATCGTCTAATGGAACGTCATCATAAAAGCCTTTTTCAGTAAAGACGGTTTGCTCTTTTCCATCTTCTAGTAAAAAGGAGTAGCGGAGTCTGCGATAGGGAGGCTTTAACGTTACAAACCAATAGTCAAAAAGTTCATCAGAACCGGACTTTTCCATCGATTTCTGTTCGGCCTGCCAGTGTCCATCCGCCCAGTTGTACGGGTCTCCGTGAATGAGTTGGACAGACTCCACATCTTCTTTCTTCGTTCGTAAACGTATGTGGATGGTCTTCTCATCATAAGCGTATGCATAGTTATTCTTCGGTCTGTGATAGACTGCTTCTTTGAACATGTTTTTCCATCCTTTCTGAACAATCGTTTGCACATAAATATGCGTTTCTATTAAATAAAACTATAGAAGAAATAGAGGGAAGTCAATGAAAATGTGAAAGCGTTAACTTACTGTTATAGATAGTGAAACATATTTTTAATATTTTATAAGAAAACGCTTGCAAATCTATTTCTAGTTTGTATAATTAGAATCAAGATGTGTGCAATCGGTTTCACTGTGGTTGCGTAACATATCCATTAGGAAACTATTAGGGGGAGTTAAGTATGAAAAAGTGGTTGAGCTTATTGTTTATCGCTTTTCTTACGGTTGCGATGCTGGCTGCGTGTGCGCCGGATCGTGAAGAAGAAGCGAGTGGAGGGGAATCTGGCAGTGATGATACATCTTCTGAATCCTCAGAAGACGGCATGCCTGAAAAACCTGAAAAGCTGGTCGTTTGGGAAGATAAAGAAAAAGGTGTCGGTCTTGAGCCTGCGATTGCTAGTTTCGAAGAGGAACATGGTATTGAAGTAGAATTCAAAGAGTTGGATATGGCGACAAAAATGGGTGAACAGCTTCGTCTTGATGGACCAGCTGGGACAGGCCCAGACGTATTGACACTGCCACATGATCAGATCGGTCAAATGGCTATTGAAGGACTACTTTCTCCGATTGAAGTGGACAGTTCTGTGACAGATCTTTACACAGAAGCTTCCATTCAGGCACAAACATACGACGGAAGCCTTTACGGACTTCCAAAATCTACAGAAACTCCGGTTTTCATTTATAACAAAGAACATATGACAGAAGTACCTGAAAACTTTGATGAACTATTCGAGTTCTCGAAAGAATTCAATAATGGTGACCAATATGGTTTCTTAGCACTATGGGATAACTTCTACTTCGGAAACTCCATCCTGGCTGGTTACGGCGGATATGTATTCGGTGAAGAAGGTGGAGCTTTGAATCCTCAAGACCTTGGTTTAAGTAACGAAGGCGCTGTTGAAGGTGCCCAGTACATCCAAAAATGGTATGAGGAAGTCTTCCCATCCGGAATCATTGGCGAAAGTGGCGGTTCTGCGAAAGACGGTCTTTTCCAAGAAGGTAACGTGGCTGCCATGATGGACGGCCCTTGGGCGTACCAGGCATTGAACGAAGCGGGAATCGACTATGGTGTGGCACCACTACCTAAGCTTCCGAATGGGGAATATCCACAAACATTCGTAGGTGTGAAAGGCTGGCACTTGTCTGCGGCTTCTGAAAATAAAGAGTGGGCGACAAAGTTGATCGAGTGGATCACAAACGAAGAAAACGCGAAAGTCCGTTACGAAGAAACCAATGAAATTCCTCCAGTCAAATCATTGATTGAGGATCCAATCATTGCGGATAACGAAAAAGCACGTGCGGTTGCTGTTCAATCTGAGCGCGCGGTTCCAATGCCGAACATTCCACAAATGGGAGAAGTTTGGGAGCCGATGGCACAAGCCTTGCAAGTTGTAGCGACGGGTAAAGCTCAGCCGGAAGATGCGTTGACAGAAGCACAGGAAACCATCAAAACACAAATTGAGTTGAATCACTCAGGTAACTAAGATCGGGCAGAGCCATACCCGTCTGTCGGGTATGGCTTTTCCTTATTAAGTGCTGGATAGTTAGAAAGGAGATTGAACATGGGGGAACGTCAACCGAAGTCCAACTATGAGGGAAACCATCGTCCATCGAAGAAAAATAAGAAACAAGATCCTCATGGGATGACCAATCATCGTAAGATTGCTTTAGCGCTCTCGATCATTCCTGGTTTTGGACAGTTCTATAACAAACAGTGGCTGAAAGGTTCTGCTTTTTTCATTTTAATGGCCTCTTTTTTCATAGCCTTTTCCGACTTGTTACAGTTCGGATTTTGGGGTTTATTTACGCTTGGAACCGATCCCAATTACGATCATTCCATCGTGCTGCTTGTAGAAGGAATATTAACTCTGATCGTGACGATCCTGGGATTAGGCGTCTATGCCTTTAACTTAAGAGATGCTTTTAAAGTGGGAAAACAAAGAGACCTGAACGAAGCACCAAACTCTGTCAGGCAGCAGTATCAAAATCTGATAGGTGGAGGATTCCCTTACCTGATGATGACACCAGGATTCCTACTGCTTGTCTTCGTCGTTATTTTTCCGATCTTATTCGTTGTTTTATTATCATTTACAAACTACGACTTGTATCACTCACCGCCTGCGAACCTTGTTGACTGGGTCGGTTTCCAGAACTTTATTGAGATCTTCAATATCCCAATCTGGCGTGATACGTTCTTCAGTGTACTGGCCTGGACGGTTATTTGGACGTTTGGAGCTACCACACTGCAAATCGCCCTCGGCATTTTCCTAGCTGTATTGATGAACCAGAAGGGAATTATCCTTCAAAAAACGATCCGTACCATTTTCATTTTACCTTGGGCGGTACCGGCGTTCGTTTCCATTCTTGTTTTTGCCGGAATGTTCAACGAAACGTTCGGAACCATCAACCGCGATATCCTGGCTGCCTTTGGTCTTGGGGATATTCCATGGCTGACAAACCCGACGTATACGAAAATCGCATTGATCATGATCCAGACGTGGCTTGGGTTCCCATTCATTTTTGCAATGGTGACCGGTGTGCTTCAGTCGATTCCTAATGAATTGTATGAAGCGGCGGACGTCGATGGCGCTTCGATTTTCCAGAAGTTCAGAGGTATTACACTTCCGCTGGTTCTGTATGCAACTGCACCAATTATGATTACGCAGTACACATTTAACTTCAACAATTTTAATGTCATCTTCCTCTTCAATGGAGGCGGTCCAGCTGTTCCTAACCAGAACGCGGGAGGAACAGATATCTTGATTTCCTGGATCTACAACTTGACGATGACCTCTGCCCAGTACGGAAAAGCAGCAGCGATTACGATGATCCTGTCCTTGATCGTCATTACCGTAGCCTTGTGGCAGTTCAGAAGAACGAAATCATTCCAAGAAGAGGATATGATGTAATATGAAAAATAACAAACGCGTGTTACAGCTGACGTTTTCGTACATTGTGATTTTGGCTATGATCACGATCATCCTATACCCGATTCTATGGATTGTCGGATCTTCCTTTAACCCGGGGAACAGTTTATCAGGTTCCTCGATCATTCCTGAAAATGCTACTTTGAAACATTATAAAGAGTTATTCGACCCAGCGCAGAGTGACTATCTGATTTGGTATTGGAACACGATTAAAATCTGTGTTCTGACCATGCTCTTCTCTGTCGCGCTCGTGTGTATGACGGCGTATTCTTTTTCAAGATTCCGTTTTGTAGGACGTAAAAATGGTTTGATGACCTTCTTGATTCTGCAAATGATCCCGAACTTTGCTGCCTTGATCGCCATTTATGCACTAGCGAACTTGACGGGTCTGCTCGATACCCACCTTGCGTTGATTCTCGTTTACACAGGTGGAGCGATTCCAATGAATACGTATTTGATGAAAGGGTATTTGGATACTATTCCGAAAGAGCTGGACGAGTCCGCTCGTATGGACGGTGCAGGAAACTTCCGTATTTTCTGGCAGATTGTTATGCCTCTTGCCAAGCCGATGATTGCGGTTATCTGTCTGTTTACCTTCATTACACCGTTCACAGACTTTATCCTTGCCCGCATCCTCCTGCGTTCGGAAGATAAATTCACACTTGCGGTAGGACTTTATGAAATGATTGCCGATCAGTTCGGAAATGAATTCACATTGTTCGCTGCCGGTTCTGTATTGATTGCGGTACCGATTTCTTTGCTGTTCTTATCCTTGCAGAAATATTTTGTTACTGGATTGACAGCAGGGGGTACGAAGGGATAACCTTGAAGACATATGTATGGAAGGAGAAGCGGAGCATCCCTCCGGTTCTCCTTTTTTAATAAAAGATCGATGAAAGCGTGCTCATGATACAATAATCATAGTATGGAAATAGAAGGTGAAAGTTATGGCGGTAACCATTAAAGAAGTGGCCAAAGCGGCAGGGGTAGCTCCTTCCACCGTGTCCCGTGTGATTGCAGATCATCCTAGAATCAGCCCGGCTACGAAAAAGCGAGTAAAGAAAGCCATGAAAGAGATGGGGTATCATCCGAATGCCAATGCGAGGAACCTGGCGAACCGTTCGACACAATCGCTCGGTGTTGTCATGCCCTCCAGTGCAGACAAAGCGCTCCAAAACCCCTTCTTCCCTGAGGTTTTGCGGGGAATCAGTGCGGTTGCTCATGAACTTGATTACTCGATGCTTTTATGTACAGGAGAAACTGATGAAGAAATGCTTGAGGCTGTCAAGCGCATGGTGTACAGCAACCGGACCGATGGCATCATCCTTCTTTATTCACAGGTGGACGATCCGATTATGGAATTCTTGCTGGAACAGAATTTTCCTTTTGTCATCGTCGGTAAACCGGCGACACGTGTGGATGAAATTACACATGTGGATAATGATAATATCCGGGCCGGCAAAGAAATTACCAATCACCTGATTGATATCGGACACGAATGCATTGCGTTCATCGGTGGTTCTGAAGATCGTATTGTAACCATTGATCGTATGCGCGGGTATGAGTTGGCGCTGCAAGAAGCTGAATTGCCATACTTGGATGAGTACCGGATTCATACAGAATTCTTAAAGTCCGGTGGTCGACAGGCGGTGCATGAATTGTTCGCCCTTCCGAAACCACCGACTGGCATTGTGATCGCCGATGATCTCATGAGTATCGGTGTGGTGAACATGCTGGAGGAATTCGGGAAACGTGTTCCCGACGACATCTCGATCGTCAGTTTCAACAATGTGTACTTATCAGAGATCACCCGCCCTCCACTGACGACTGTGGATATTCACATTCATGGACTCGGCAGTCAGGCGGCCAAATGTCTGATTGAAAAAGTAAAAAACAAAGAGGAACCGGCGAAACGGATCATCGTCCCATTCGATATCAAATATCGCTCTTCCACCAAAGAAATCAAACCACAGCTCGAAGGCTAACCTTCAAGCTGTGGTTTTTTTTGTGTCAGGAGGGTGAGGATGTGTAAGAAAATGTAAGACCTGGTCACCCATTTTATGGGTGACCAGGTCTTACATTTTTTAACATGTGACTGAGAGTCACATCCGTCTTCCTATTAATAGAAAGATCTAAAATGGGAGACTGACTTTCAGATTTTCTCCTTACTATTAAAAAAGATGAAATGTTTAGGGCGTTTCTTTCGTCTTGTATGTAAAAGGTTAGCATGAAGGGAGAAATGATTATGATTAAAGTGGAGAGGTTGTCTCATTCGTTCTTTGTAGGAAAAAAGAATAATAGACAGGAAGTTTCGGTATTAAGAGATATCAGTCTTGAAGTAAGAGAGGGCGAGGTTGTATCGATTGTAGGCCGGAGTGGTTCCGGTAAATCGACATTGTTGAACTTGATGAGTGGTTATATTAAACCGACGGAGGGCGATATTTTTATAGCTGATGAGAGGGTGACAGAATACAAGGAGTCTGAGTGGGCAGAGTTTCGATCCGATCACCTGGGGTTCATTTTTCAAAGTTTTCAACTGATTCCGAGTATGACTGCCTATCAAAATATCGAACTTCCGCTGGTTATGAAAGGTGTTTCTGAAAAGGAGCGGGAGAAACGAGTGCATGAAATGCTCATCAAAGTCGGACTGGACGAATATCAGGAGCACTACCCCTCAGAACTATCCGGCGGGCAGCAGCAGCGTGTATCCGTTGCCAGAGCGCTCATTGTCCAACCACCGATCATTCTAGCGGATGAACCGACGGGGAGCCTGGATCAGGAAACAGAGAAGGAGCTGCTTGATTTTATTCAAAAATTGAACATAGAAGAGAACATCACCTTTGTCATCATTACTCACGATGAAGAAGTGGCGCAGATAGCTGATCGGACGATCCGTCTCGAGGATGGGCGTTTAGCTGCAGATCGAGAGGTGGCGTTTCGATGAAGTGGAAAGACCGGTTCAATTTTATAAGACAGAACATGAAGAAGAATAAATCGCGCGTATTTATGACGATTCTTGCTACAGCGATCGGATGTGCCTTTCTAATCGTCCTTGCATCTGTTGGATTCGGCGCCCAACGGTTCATTGTTAACGACCTTATGCAGGACCGAGCCATCACGGAAGTAACGGTTTATGGAAAACAGGCAGCGGATGAAGGGGAGAGTCCTGAAATCACTAAAGAGGACCTTGAAACTTTTCAATCGATGGAAAACGTCAAGGCTGTCTCTCACAAAATTCAGCTGAGGACAGAAGCGGATATTCTTTATGATGCCTACGCAGGCAGTTCAACAGTCAGTGTTGTAGATTTCCAATCAGAAAAAGAAGCCGGGTTGAACTTATCCTCCGGCCGCATGCCGCAGGAAGAGAATGAAGTGCTGATCGGATACCACCTGGATCAACTTTTATATAAAAAGAGTGAGGAAGAAACCGAGGACCAGATCTTTAATCAAAATGGTCTTGTCAAAGAAGAGTACAGGATGGATGAGGAATTACTAAATAAAACGATTGAAATTGAAGTGGAACAATACAAGGATGATGAATGGGTGACCGAAACCTTTGCTGTGGAAGTGGTGGGGATCATGGAAGAACCTGCGAGGGATTGGCAGGTGAGTAACGATGTCTACATTTCTGAAGCTGTGTTGAGTGATATGAAGCTTTTACAGGAACGGCTTATGGTGCTGCCATCCACCCGGAGATGAAAACAGACGAGGTGGCAACCTTACAGTCCGAGGACCAGGACAGGGTCTATAGTGATGTCCAGGTCATAGCAGGAAACATGGAAAAGGTGGAGCAGCTTTCCCAGAATTTGAAAGATGAAGGCTACTATATTTACTCCGTCACGGAAGAACTCGATCAAATCAATGTTGTATTCGCTGTTGTCAAAGTCGGGTTGATCGTTGTAGGTACAATCGCTTTATTGATTGCCTCGATTGGCATTTATAATACGATGTCCATGGCAGTTACAGAAAGAACGCAGGATATCGGCATCATGAAAGCGATCGGTGGCCATCCTAAAATGATCCGCAGCATCTTCCTGATGGAAAGTGGCTATATTGGGTTAATGGGGGCGTTTGTTGGAGTTGTCATTGCCTATCTAGTAAGCGTAGGAATTAACATGCTGCTTCCTTTAGTTATTCAGCAAGCCTTCGACCAAACCATTGAAGAAACCATCCAATTGTCTTACATCCCTCCTTACTTAGCGCTGATCTGTGTGGCCCTCAGTATCGGTGTGGCCATGCTCTCCGGGCTCAAGCCAGCCAAAAAGGCCACGCGCATCGATGTACTAAGCGCATTAAGAAGAGATGTTTAAGTATGGTCTTGTATTTCCATTTACTGTATGACCAGGTCATCCAAATAATGGATGACCTGGTCTGTATATAATTTCCTCCTTCTTTTTTCCTTGATTTTTTGCATGTTGGCTCAATCTTCGGTACTCTAGTAGAGTTGAACGTTTAAGAGTTAAGAGAGGGATATTTATGAGTAAGGTAAAAAGAAACGACCCATGCCCTTGTGGAAGTGGGAAGAAATATAAGAAATGCTGCATGAATAAAACAGAGGAAGGTGTGGGATCCACAAGCCTTCATGAAGAGCTGAAAAGCCACTACAGTCACTTTATGGCCTATGTGAACCGTAACTATCCAAATGTTACGCCTAACGAAGAGCGTGAAACGCAGGAGGAAGAAGTAGAAGCGGCTTTCCGTATGGTTCAAGGTGTATTCATGGAACAGCAGGAAGATGGCACAACGCTTTACGATGAATTCTTTGAAAAGAAACAGGACAAAATCGTCCGTCCAGCGACCTTGGCATCCATGGAAGCGTGGAAATCACCACTCGCCAGTGTTTTCCATATCCAGGAGGTTCAGAACGACCAAACCGTTACGGTTGAAGACGTGTGGAGCGGTCTTAAGTATGAAGTGAAGCGTGACGGCATTCCATTGAAGGAAGAAAATTATCCTCACATGCCGTATGCGATTGGAGTTGTCTTGAAATGGGGGCCGATCTACAATTTCGTCCCGCTTGCGATTCCAAACTATGAGGAATCCTACCAAACATTCAAGCATGCAGTAGAGGAAAAATCCCAGCAAGCTGGATATGAATCAATTCATGCTTACATGCAGGCAACCCTTATTGAGCAGTTGAGAACCTGGATGTATATGAACGTTGCTGAAGAAGCGTCAGAAGAACAAGGGTCTCATGAAAATGAAGCACAAGGAACCGGGGAAGATGAAGTGCTCAATCTTGTCGACGATGAGCTTAAAACCGAACCAACCTTCGAGAGGCTGCGCGAAGCTTGGCTCTCTTATAAACAGGCAGAAGATCCGACATTCCGTAAACCGGAAGTGGTTTCTGCTGCACTCGAACACATTTATCGTACTTCTGATGAGTTCCGTACAGAGCCTGAGAAGGTGACGAAGAAAGCCGTAGCGACGAAATATGATGTTAGCCCGAGCAGTATGAGTAAACGAATTACCCAGTTGAAGGATTATATCGAAGGTTAATCTTTTAAAGGCTTAGAGCGTAGTGCTCTAAGCCTTTCTTTTGTATGGATACGGATAAAAGTTTGAAAGTCACTGATAAAATACTGAAACCCACTGATAAAAGTCCGAAAGTCACCGATAAAAGGCTAAAAACCACTGATAAAAATTCCGAAGTCACCGATAAATTCTAAAAGTCGCCAATAAAACTCCCAAAGTAGCTAATATAATCCCTAAACCAGCTAATAAATCCTCGAAATATGCTAATATCCTTCCACCAAAGTTCCATTTCCTCCATTGGAATAAAAAGCCTGAACTCAGCAAACACTCTTCCTATATAAAAGAGGAGGAAAGAGTATGGATAAACAAGAACAAGGACCAGGAGGAGCGGAGGATCAACGCTTTTCTGAAGATGAGAATGAAAAGACCCTAACGACAAGACAGGGCCATCCTGTCCGCACCAACCAAAATTTGCGTACGGTCGGCAATCGCGGCCCGGCGACACTTGAGAACTATGATTTTATAGAAAAGATTTCACACTTTGACCGTGAACGGGTTCCTGAACGTGTGGTCCACGCGCGTGGTACCGGGGCACACGGGTATTTTGAGACATATGGAAAAGTAGGGGAGGAACCTGTGGAGAAATATACACGGGCGAAGGTGTTTTCTGGTGCCGGAAAACAAACACCTGTCCTCGTGCGTTTTTCCACTGTGACGCATTCGGCTGGGTCTCCGGAGACATTGCGCGACCCGCGCGGGTTTGCGGTGAAGTTTTATACAGAAGACGGGAACTGGGATCTGGTTGGAAACAACTTGAAGGTGTTCTTCATCCGTGATGCGATGAAGTTTCCTGATTTGATTCACTCCTTCAAGCCGGACCCTGTCACAAACATTCAGGATAGTGAGCGGATCTTTGACTTCATCAGTCAAACGCCTGAGGCGATGCATATGGTGACATTCCTTTTCTCCCCGTGGGGAATTCCGGCGAATTACCGGCAGATGCAAGGGTCTGGCGTCAATACGTATCGCTGGGTGAATGAGGAAGGAAAAGCGGTGCTCGTCAAATACCACTGGGAGCCTCTAAAGCACGGGATCAAAAACCTGACACAGGAAGAGGCGAACGAAATCCAGGGTGAAAACTTCAATCATGCCACACAGGATTTGTATGAAGCGATTGAAAGCGGTGACTACCCAGAGTGGGAGCTTTGTGTTCAAATCATGGACGATCATGAACACCCGGAACTCGACTTTGACCCTCTTGATGATACGAAAATTTGGCCGGAAGATGAGTTTCCATTTTTGAAGGTAGGAAAAATGGTGCTTAATAAAAATCCAGACAATCATTTTAATGAAATCGAGCAGGCGGCCTTCGGTACAGGGGTGCTTGTGGATGGACTCGATTTTTCTGATGACAAAATGCTGCAAGGGCGTACGTTCTCTTATTCCGATACACAGCGTTACCGGGTTGGTGCGAACTATCAGCAGCTGCCGGTAAACGCACCGAAAAAACATGTGGCGACCAACTACGAAGGCGGCAGCATGTCTTACTTTAAAGACCGCCCGAAAGACGCGAATCCACATGTGAACTATGAACCTTCGACATTAAATGGTTTGGAAGAAGCCAAACCGAAAACGAAACCGCATCAGCCTTATACAGAAGGTAAGTTGAAGAAAGAACCGATCGATCGAGAAAACAATTTCAAGCAAGCCGGCGAGCGCTACCGTCTTTTCAAAGACTGGGAGCGGGACGATTTGATCATGAACCTCGTTACTTCCCTGAAACCCTGTCAGCCTCACATCCAGAAGAAAATGATTTCTCTTTTCTCCCAATGTGATGAGGATTATGGAAAGCGAGTAGAGGAAGGGCTCGGCATGAATGCCGGTGACATGAACGCAGAAATGGCCAGTGAAATAACTCCGACTAAAGGGAAGCTGCCGAAAAAGGGAGGGTCTCCGATTGGAAGTGCCGGAGCTGCGGATGCCGTTGATCAAGCGCAGGAAAAAGGACACGAAGCGGATCCGTATTGATGATGGAAGTCTGACTCGAATAAGAGTCAGGCTTTTCTTTTTTTACACCCCGATGCATAAGGTAAGTAGGGGAGGGATGATAATGAAGCGCAGCCGTTCACCCATGATTTTCATCTTTGTTTTGGTCGTGATTCTTATCCTTGCGGTTGTCCTCACCATTTTCTTTATGACTCGACCAGGTCAGCGTGCAGAAAGTACGATCGAGCAATTTTATGTGCATGAACAACAAGGGAAGTTCTCCGATTCGTGGGAACTTTTTCACTCTCAAATGAAAGAGAAGTTTACCAAAGGGGCTTACATACAAGACCGTGCGCACGTGTTCATGAACCACTTCGATGTGGAGAGTTTTGAATTTGTGATGGGAGATTTGAAGAAGCTCGATCAATGGACAATGGAAAAAGGATCGAAACCCTTATCGCCCGTTTATCAAACGACTGTCATTCAAACATACAAAGGAAAGTACGGCCTTTTCCGCCTTCATCAGGATATTTATGTGGCAGAAGAAAAAGGGGAGTGGAAGATCCTATGGGATTATCATAAATAACAAAAAGCTTCCTACTTAAGAGTAGGAAGCTTTTTTGTCAGGCGGCTTCATTCATGGCTTGCATCCGTTCCACCGTCACTTGATATTCGTTTTGGGGGTCAAAAATAAAGATGTATTCTCCATCTGTCTCTGGTGTGAAGCGGAGGTTATCGCCTTCCAGCCATTCACCGTCACGGACAAATTTATATTCCACGGTTTCTCCTGCCTTCAATTCAATCGGTTGACTCTTCCAAAGGGCATCTTTTTCATCGAAAGTCAGCATGTTAGCATCACTGGACCAGTCGAATGGTGCAGATCCACGCAACACGACTTTGTTGTATTTCTTTTCTTCCGATGGAGCTTCATAACGCAGTTTCCCTTTGACATCATAAATCGCAACAGAACCCGCTTCGCTCGTCATTTCAAGTTCGCCTTTGTGACTCTTCAGCTTTTCCTTGTCAAGAAGGGAAGTGAGCTGTACTTTGTTTGGTGTCTGCTGGTTGTAAAGGTCGATGATATCCAGGTTGCGGTCCTCTTCGCCGAGGTTCATGACGACAAGAACCTTATCCTTTGGCACGGATCGTTCAAAGACGAGGACGTCATCATCCGAGTAAATGATGTTAAAATCGCCGTGCGTTAAGGCTGGCTGGTCATTTCTTGCATCAATCAACGTTTTGTAATGGGAAAGAACCTCTTCGTTCTGCTTTTCTTCTTCCCAAATCATCATTTCACGGTAATAGCGGTCTTTCCACTCGTCTACCAGGTTATGGTCACCACTCTGAGACAAGCCGACCTCATCACCATAGTAAATGATCGGTGCGCCAGGTAATGTAAACTGTAACGCTGCTGCGTTCTTTAATGTTTCTTCGTTTCCATCAGCTTCGAACAAAAAGCGAGGCATGTCATGGCTGTCTAAAAAGGTTGCCGCAACGAATTCATCGCCATAAGTTCCGAAGGTCTCATCAAGAGAGGAGGCTAGTGCGTTTACCGAACCATCCTGAATGAATGCATTCGTAATCGCTGAATGTGTTTCAAAATCGATCGCTCCATCCAATTTTCCTTTGTAGGAAGAGATGGTATCAAGGTTGTCCCACACTTCTCCGAAGATGAACGCATCTTCATCAAGTGATTTTACTTGATGACGGAAATCAACCCAGAAGCTTTGACTTGGACCTTTGGCATAATCCAGGCGGAAGCCGTCGACGCCGATTTCATTCATCCAGAACGGAACGACTTCATCAAGCATATAGGCGCGCGTTTCTGGGTTGTCGTTGTTCAACTCAGGAAGCTCTTGAATGCCATAAAACGTATCATATTCATTCGGATAATCCGTAAATGTGTACCAATCATAGTAAGGACTGTCCGGCCCTTTTTCTAACGCATCCTGGAAAAAGTCGTGCTGGTCGGATGTGTGGTTAGGCACCAGGTCATAAACGACTTTCATATCACGTTTGTGGGCTTCATCGACAAGTTCCTTCATCAGCTGGTTGCTGCCAAAACGAGGATCGATGTTCATGAAGTCTGTGGGGTGATACCCGTGAGAATAGGGCCCTTCATAGATCGGTGAAATCCATAGGGTATTCACACCAAGATCCTCGATGTAGTCGATCTTTTCAAGCACTCCTTGAAGATCGCCGCCCATCCATCCTTTCAACTGTTCATCATAGGGCTGCTCAGGATTTACAGAGGTATTGTTCTCTGAACTCCCATCACGGAAACGATCGACAAACACCTGATAAATGACCGCTTCTTTCGCCCACTCTGGAGACTCATAGGTGTCTACATAATAAGCGAACTCTGTGGCATCTTCAGAACTCAATACATTGTTGTCGGCAAATTGAGAACCTTCACTGTTGGAGTTCCAAACATCGAGTTTATATTTCACGCGTGTTTCTTTTTTTTGAGAGGGAATAACCCCTTCCATGATGGATGTTTTCAGTCCATCGTCATTTTCAGTTGTATCTGTCACCTGTAAAGGAACGGTTTGTCCATTTGCAGCTTCTCCTCGTTTTCCATCAGGAGTAGTGCCATCTGTCGTGTAATAGATGGCTCCTTTGTCGATCGGGCCAAAGTGCTGCACTTCAACTTTGACTGTTACATCATCACGATGATTCGGAACGTATGGAGTGTGATTATAGTCATGAGTGACTGATTGGGCGACAGGTACTTTCTTCCACTGGTTGACTGTATCTTCTTTGGTACCGCCGGACGTGGATAATGTCACTGTCCGTGGTTCTTCGAGATCTTCCTTGTAAGCTTCTCCTGCAAGGCTGTAAAAATAGGAAATTTCTTCTCCTGCTTGCCCTACAATCTTAGTTGTGTACGTATTTTCAGAGATTTTCGTCATAGGTGCGGCTGTATAATGGAAGTCATTTTTGCTTGAAGCGACTGTCGGCGTCACCCATTCCGGCGTTCCTTCAGGGACGGTGAGTACAAGTTCTACACTTGCTTCATAAGTATCAGCAAGGCGGATGTCCACTTTGCGTTCGGCTTCCGGGTGAAAAGCGAAAATGTACGCAGCATCCTGAGGGGCTGTGTACGTCAAGTTTGCACCAGGCATCCAATTTCCGTCATAAACAAACTTGAACTCTGTCACTTTTCCTCCTTCCAAAGAAATGGGCTGACTGAGCCAGACTCCTTCTTCGGCATTGTAAGTAAGTGGGTTGTTATTCGAACTCCAATCTAAGGTTTCAGCGCTGCCACGCAATACAACATCATCATACGTTTTTGCATCTGCATAGGTTGATGCAACCGGTTGCGCAAATGACAAAAATAAAAGCGTGAGACCGATCAGCCAAATCCAACGTTTTTGAATCAAATGAATCCCGTCCTTTCAAATTTATAAGTGAAATCGCTTTCATAATATAGGAAGCAACTTAGATTGTCCATAGTGCAATAGAATTAAATGTCAGAAAACAAAGAAAAGTTCCATTCACTCGAAGAGTAAACGGAACCAGTAGACACTCATTTTCACATATTCGCCGAACGTTATTCTTTTTTCATTTTCTGTCATTCCATCAGAAGGATCAAAAAAATTTGAAGCGAAGGAGTAGTCAAGCTTTAATTGGCTGTCGTAAATATCGTCAAATGTCATTTTCGTCCGCCGGGAATGGAAATCGCTCGTGACTACAAGGGCAGATTCGAAACCTTCTTCTTCCATAATTTCTTTTGATCGTGTGGCATTTTCATATGTACTTGTGGCAGAAGGTTCTTCGTAAATGGCGCTTTGAGGTATGCCTCGTTCCATGGCTTTCTCAGGCGTGGTGCTGTCCTCTGTCGAATTGGTCAAAATCATATGACTCGTCAATCCTTCGTTATAGAGTTCAGCCGCATGGTCGAGACGCTCTTCACCTCCGCTTAAAACGATAATCGCATCGTACTCTTTGGAGGGTTCCAGGGAATCTTCTGCCATTAAAAACTCTGGACCTAAGAGAAGGGGGGTCATCACTGCTGCCGAAAGGAATAGAATAAATACTAAGAAGGATAGAAGCATAATCTTTTTTGCTTTAGTAATATGAGACGCCATAAAAAACCCCCAAATTTTGGATACCTTTGCTATCTAGTATATATCTCCTGAGAAATTAAATAAACCTACTTTTGTTTTACTTGTATAATCTTGTCGAATTTAGTAACATATATTGTAAAAGTTTTGTTTGAATTGTTTGTTAATTTATTGTAAGGTTATTCAAAATACGAGGAAGAGAAAGGGTAGAGAGATATGGTACAACCTGATGATCGCATTGCCACACCAGGGCAAATCGTAACTTTTGAGAGAAATGACATCATTTTCAAGGGCAAAGTCATTCCGAGTCAATGTCAACAATCCGTAATCGTAGATTTGACTATTATGGACAACTTAGATGAGATCGATTTCGAATACGACAGAACGGTTGTGGCTCATACCAATTATCGTATTATTGAAGAATGAATGTAAAGCCTCTTTCTACAGCGAAAGGGGCTTTTTACTTTCTACCTAGTCCGATATGCTGTTTTCGGTGACTCTTTTTTCTTATACCATGAAAGAAAAAGAAAAGGTATACAGGATCAGGGTGGGTATTTTAGAAAGGGTGCATTTACGTGGGATTGACTAAAATTATTTTAGACCATCTGGAGTTTTCCATTAAGGCACGTTATAGTGTTAGAATAGATAAAACCATTGTTGTAGAGCCATTGATTCGAATTACAGAAGATACATTTAACCGGTTTTTTTATGACAAACCTGTCATTCATTGTATCTCCATACATAATCCAGACTCCCCATCTCTTTTAACTTATGAAGGCCCCTATAAGTTTGAAAGGATGAATGGTCTGCTAATCTTTACACTCTGTTCATATTGAAATTGATAAAAAAGCTTAAACAATGATAAAACACCAGCTCCCGTGTCACATGGAAGCTGGTGTTTTGTTAATTAGATTCCTGAGTGTCTTGTTTAGATGCAGAAGAAGAATAGGAGCTCTCCTCCGATGGTTCTTCGTTAATTTTTAAAGCTGTCCTTATTTTATTCGACAGTTCACTGACACTTCCGTCATAAGGGACGAAGTAAAAGAGTCCGTCTTCCAAGCGGGTATTTTCTCCTTCAAGTGTAAACGTCTCTGTTGAAGGGTCTTTCGATGAAAAAACTTTTTGGAGTGCGAAAGCTTCTTTCACGGAAAGGTTGGTTTGAACGTTGCTGCTGACCGCATCTGCTAATTCATCGGCCTTGAAAATATTTCCTGGAGAGAGAGCTTCCTCAATACTTGCTTTTATAAATTGACGCTGTCTTTCATCTCTTGGATACTCAATGGCAACGTCTCTTTTTCTCATTCTTACAAAGGCAAGAGCTTCTTCTCCATCCATTTTCGTTTCGCCTTCTGTGAATTCAATTCTTTTATCGTGTTGTAAGTGGCTTCGTTCCCAGAAACCTTGTTTGACGTCTACGGTTACTCCGCCTAACACATCTACGATTTCAGCGAAACCTTCAAAGTTGACCGAAGCGTATTTATCAATGGGGATGTCTAAATAATCCTCCACCGTTTCAATCGTCAATTTTTCAGCACCATACCCACTAATTTCACCGATCGTGTAGGCAGCATTAATTTTATGACTTCCTCCATATTCTTCCCCGACTTTACTGGCAGGGATGTCCACTTTTAAGTCTCTGGGAATACTGGTCATCGTCATATCCTGCGTTTCCGGATCGATGGTCAGCACAATTTGAGTATCGGCTCTACCTGCTTGCCCATCGGAAGAATAATCCTCAACGCCGAGCAAAAGTATGGAAATCGGTTCATCTCCAATATCCACCGCTTCCTCCCGTAAATCAGATTTATTTCCTCGGTCCAGATCTTCATATGAAGCTGTATATACTTGCGACACATAGTAGAAAATTCCACCTATGGTCATTGCGAACAAAAGAAAAAGCGTCAGTGCGATGCGTCGTTTCTGTTTCTTTTTGCGTCTGCGAACGCGAATGATACGTTTTGCCAATGTATGTCACCTCTATTTTAACCTCTCAGCTTTTCATTCTACCACATTTGAAAACAATCGAAGGACCCCGTTCTTTTGTTGTGGAAAATGTAAAACGATTGACATAAACGTATCATGTATCACTCTCGTAAGGATCGGTTATATTTCTTCTTTTTCGAGAATCAGATAATTCATTTCTTTACGATCAATATGGCGGTACCGCTTATAGTTGAAAAGGTAAAAAACCAAACCGATGAGAATCCAAAAAGCCAAAGCAATGTAGGATTCTCTCCCGAGCGAAGCAGGGGACCAAGGGATTAAGAGGAGAGCTAAGAAACACAAAGAACTGAGCATCCCGATCAGTGATAAAAGTTTTCTAAAGGGGGCGATGGTTGCTCTTTTCTGAGAGGTGGACGAATTCTCCTTCCAGTGAAAGAACTTATAAGCGGTAGCGGTGCAGAAGAAGTAAGCAATGGCTACGCCTGTAGAAGACATATCGACAACCCATAGCAAAGCTTCCCGACCGAACCACGGAGCGATTAGGCAGACGCCCATCGTAAATAGAATTCCTACGTACGGTGTTTTGTATTTAGGGTGGAGTTTCCTGAATATATCTGGAAGAATGCGAGCCCTTCCCATCGCAAACGTTAATCGGCTTGCCGAGATATAAAAGCCGTTCAAGCCTGTGAAAATGCCCATACAAACAGATAGAGCGATGAGCCAAACACCGATTCTCCCCATGTAACTTTGAATGGCATCTCCTGTTCCCCACACGGATTGCGTTCGTTCAATCTGCTGTAACAACTCCTGCCAGGGCATGGTGCTTGCAGTAATCAGAATCATAGCGCTGTATGCCAAGCCTGCTGCTAAAAGAGACCAAATAATTAAGCGGAAGGCTTTTTTCGGAGCAAAATCGAACTCTTCAGCGGCTTGAGGAATGTTGTCAAAGCCAACATAAGCGAATGGAGCAATGGCTAATATGGTGACAATCGATGCGATGGTTGATTTTTCAGGTGAAAAAGGAGGTGTGATATGGGTAAGGCTTGGACCTTCTGCCCACAAGGCTCCCACCGCTAATAATGCAATCCCGAAAATTAAAATGATGCTGAACACAAATTGTGTTTGTCCTGAAAAACTCGCCCCTCGAACGTTTAATAAAGCGAAGACAATTAAGGCGGCGCTTGCAATCGCTACTTGAATAATGGAAACATCATACCCGGCAACGTTATACATATTTCCTGTTTCGATGAAAGAAGGGAATAAAAACTTAGCAAGTAATGCCAGGGCGGAGGCGTTTAAAGCAACAATGCAGATGTAACCTAACGTAAGGAACCAGCCGGCAACAAAGGCATACATTCGTCCAAATCCGATATAGGCATAGGCGAATTCACCGCCTGTAACGGGGAACTTTTCAATCAAGAACCCGTAACTGACTCCAATGATCATCATCAATACAGCCCCAAGCGATAAACCTATAACGACACCCAAAGGGCCCGCTTGAGCAATCCAATCGGTAGGAAGGACAAAAGCCCCCCACCCAATAGCCGAACCGAACGCGATCGCCCATACCCAGTGAGGCTTTAATGACTTTTCTAATTTTTTTCTTTCTCTTTCCGCCATATCCTTCTCCTCCCTCCATCTTTTTACATTTAAAGGTTTCACCCTATTAAAAAAAGGCTAATAAAAAGTAATCAAATCGTTACATGAAATCGGCTGTTCTTGTGATATAATTTTTCACGGTTAATATGGTGCTTTTCCATAAGAACTATGCATGGGAAAATGGTATTTAATATCAGCTGTTATTTCATTCGGAGAGGATATAATAAACCTGAGGAGGGTCTTTATGGAGTATAAGGCCTTGCTATTTTGCTTGATCGTTGCGGTCATCATCACACCGTTAGTCAAGAAATTAGCAATTAAAATCGGTGCAACGGATCAACCGAACCACCGTAAAGTACACAAAATTATCATGCCACGCCTTGGTGGGCTGGCGATTTATATAAGCTTTGCTCTCGGTATTTTATTTTTCTTTCCCGAAAGTAACTACACCTGGCCTGTTCTTATAGGCGCTACTGTCATTATCATCACCGGGGTACTCGATGATCTTACGGAGCTATCAGCGAAACTTAAACTTTTCGGCCAGTTACTGGCCGCTGTCATTGTTGTTATGGGTGGAGTTCAGGTTGATTTCATCAATTTACCTTTTGGTGGTCAGCTCGACTTAGGGTATTTAAGCATACCGATTACAATTTTGTGGATCATTGCTATTACCAATGCCATCAACCTTATTGATGGACTGGACGGATTGGCCGCGGGCGTTTCGGCGATTGCTTTGTTAACGATTTCCGGTATGGCGATTACGATGGGGAATGTCTTCGTTGTGTTCGCTGGATTAATGATGTTAGGAAGCACCCTTGGTTTTCTGGTGTATAACTTCTATCCTGCTAAGATCTTCATGGGTGACACAGGGGCCTTGTTTTTAGGATTCATGATTAGTGTGCTTGCCTTGCTTGGTTTTAAAAACGTCACGTTATTTTCTTTCGTCATTCCGATCATTATTCTTGGTGTTCCTATATCGGACACGTTATTTGCGATTGTCCGCCGAGTGATTCAAAGAAAACCTTTATCTGCTCCTGATAAATCTCACCTGCATCATTGCTTAATTAATCTCGGTTACAGTCATCCTGAGGCAGTTCTCATGATTTATGCTGTTAGTGCCTTGTTTAGTTTAGCAGCGGTGATTTTCTCACAAGCCACCATCTTCGGAGCTATATCGGTTATTGCACTACTTGCGGTTATGATTGAGTTAATCGTTGAGATAACCGGACTTGTAGGGAAAGAGTACAGACCTTTATTGAATATGATTAACGGCACAAAGTCGAAGCAATAAAAAAAAAGCTGCTCCAGATTTGGAGCAGCTTTTTACATGGAATTTTCTTCTTCATTTTCACTGGCAATTGGATTCTGCAATTCAAGATGATTCTTCAGTTCATCAGACGTAGCTGTTAAATCGTCCTTCGCGAGCTGATAGTACCATCCATGACCAGTGAAACCACCTTCACCTTCCAGCTGCATTTTGTCAAAGGTGAAATTCTCTTTTTGAAGGAAATAATCTTTAAACTGAATCATTTCACTAAAGGTTAAGTTGGTTTTCATGTTCGCACTCACGGACGATAAAATTTCATCCATATTATTCAGCCCTTTAGCAGAGACGGTCTCCCTGAAAATCTGCTGGATAATTTCCATTTGTCGCTCCCCGCGAGCCAAGTCGCTGTCATACTTTCTCGTTCTGGCTAAAGCGAGGGCTTCTTCCCCGTTAATCAGTTGTTTTCCTTCCGTTAATTCAATGGCTCCTGCCTGATCAGAACTATTTTGTTCCTGCATGTCAAAAGGGACATCATAAGTAATTCCGCCGATCGAATCAACAATTTCAACGAATGAGTTAAAATTCAGACGTACATAATAATCAACGGGCACATCCAGCATCCGTTCGACCGTTTCTACCGTTCCATCGATTCCGCCGAAAGCATGGGCGTGAGCAATTTTATCTTCATAACCAACTTCAGGGATATACGTGAGAGAATCTCTAGGAATGTTCAGCATCTTAATGGATTTATCATCCTCATTGAAAGTGGCGAGGACCAATGCATCAGATCTTGAAGGTGAACTTTCGCGTTTGTCACTGTCATCGATTCCTACAAATAAGACAGAGGTGTGATCTTTAGCTGGGATCACTTCTTTTGTTCGTTTGTCTGATTTCTCACCACGGTCAAGTCCTTGGTGGGAATTTAGGGCTGTTTGTTTCACTTGGTCCGTCAAGTAGGCGGCATAACCGGTTGCCGCTCCAACACCAACGAGAAAAACAAACAGGAAGGACCAGATGAAGACATATCTTTTCCGGCGCTTCATATCCATAAGCTCCTTTACTCAGGTGTGACATCAAATTCTACATAGGAAGCGTCTCCTTGTTCGATGGATGCCTGACCACTTGTCAGATTAGTCATCCAGTCTTCACATTCCTTTTCCAGTCCGCTTTCTACATATACTATTAATTCCACATTTTCTAGGTAATTAATCCTTTCTAATGTGTAATCTGAGTTCCTTACTTCATTTTCCACTTTACCGAGAAGATGATAATCAATGGTGACCTTCATTTCCTTCATGAGCTGCCGCCTGACGACCCCTGTTGTGTTGATCGCTTCGGAAGCGGTTGATCCATAAGCACGAATGAGCCCTCCAGCGCCAAGTTTAATCCCGCCGAAATAACGAGTCACAACGACAGCTGTGTCTTTCAGCCCTCTTTTCTTCAACACTTCAAGAATGGGAACGCCGGCCGTGCCGCTTGGCTCTCCATCATCGTTCGCCTTTTGTATAAGGTCCTGCTCACCAATCATATAGGCCGAGCAGTTATGGGTGGCATCATGGTGTTTCTTTTTGATCTGCGAAATAAAGGCCTGCGCTTCCTCTTCGGTTTCACAGCGTTTGACATAACCAATGAAACGCGATTTCTGGATTGTCACTTCTTCTGAACCTTCTGGTTTTACGGTATAATAGCTTTCTAACATCGTCTCAAAAACCTCCTGAGGTTTAATTATATCGATGGGGAAAAAAATCGGCAAATGGTTCGACTATTGTTCATTATTATACATTTTTACTGAGAATCACCCCCATAAATGGACATAGGTCTTACGAATGAGTATGTGAATATTGATGGAGGGACTTATGATGAGTTTTAAAAAAACTGGGGACATCGCCCTTGACCATATCATCAATGAGATGGTTGAGACCGTCACGAATAGCAAAGATGAAATCTTTCAAATTGGTGAAGAGTCCCGAAGTGAATTTGAAAAACTGAACAAAGAACTGACAGAAACGAAGAAACAAGTATTGTCTCATATCGATGAAGGGGACAAGCTTGAACAAAAAGTCCGTTTTTCACGGACGCGCTTATCAGAAGTCAGCAAGCACTTCCAGAAGTATTCAGAGGAAGAAATTCGAAAAGTTTATGAACAAACCCACGAACTGCAAATGGATTTGTCCATGAAGCGTGAAAAGGAAAAACAACTCCGCGAACGGCGGGACGATATAGAGATCCGTCTCCGTAACTTAGAAGAAACTATTGGCCGTGCGGAAGCGCTCAGTGGGAAAATTTCGGTCGTGCTTAATTATTTGACCGAAGATTTCAAGCATGTCAGTGATGCTCTTGAAGATGCGAAGGAAAAGCAGGAGTTCGGCTTGCAGATCATTGAGGCACAGGAAGAAGAGCGGCGTCGTTTGTCCAGGGAAATTCATGATGGACCTGCGCAAATGCTCGCAAATGTCATGTTACGTTCAGACCTTGTCGGCCGGACTTATCGCGAGCGTGGGATTGAGGAAGCCATGGAAGAGGTTAAA
Organism: Halobacillus sp. HZG1; assembly: GCF_035818575.1. Classification (NCBI taxonomy): domain Bacteria; kingdom Bacillati; phylum Bacillota; class Bacilli; order Caryophanales; family Bacillaceae; genus Halobacillus; species Halobacillus sp. HZG1. The sequence continues at coordinate 79,194 of NZ_JAYLVQ010000024.1, read as the reverse complement.
AGCGTACGATCTTTAGTACGGTCTGCGCTATATGAGGTCCGGAGAATCATCTATGATCTTCGACCGATGGCATTGGATGACCTCGGGCTAATCCCTACATTGAAGAAGTATTTGGCCACCATTGAGGACTACAACAAAAATGTCCAATTTTCTTTTGTCTCTTTTGGAGAAGAGAAACGTCTGGAGACCAAGTATGAAGTAGCTCTCTTCCGCCTAGTTCAAGAAGCCGTGCAAAATGCATTGAAGCATGCAGAGCCGACTGAAATCAAAGTGAAAGTTGAAATGAAGTCAAACGTAGCTCTGATCATCGTGAAAGATGATGGGAAAGGTTTTGACACCACGAAGAAAAAAGAGAAATCTTTCGGCTTGGTCGGCATGAGGGAACGCGTCGACATGCTCGATGGCGAGCTCAACATCGATTCAAGTATTGGAGAAGGGACGATTGTCACGATTCATTTACCAATAAATTGATAATTTTTCGAAAAACTATGTAAATGGACGTGAATCGTTTATAATAGGGAATAGGATTAGGGTAGATTCAATCTTTTAAAAAATAGACAAAAACAAAGATAGAGAGAGATAAAGAATAGGTTAGGGGAACCAAAAACCATTCTATGTGTGAGAAACAGGAGGAAATGACCATGACGACCAGAATAGTCCTAATTGATGATCATAAATTATTCCGTGAAGGCGTAAAAAGAATTTTAGATTTTGAAACGAGCTTCGAAGTTGTAGCCGAAGGTGATGACGGGGATACAGCGGTGAACCTTATTGAAGAGCACATGCCTGATGTTGTCCTGATGGATATCAACATGCCGAGCATGAACGGGGTTGAAGCGACAGCTGAAATTACGAAACGCTATCCCGAAATGAAAGTGATCATTCTGTCGATTCACGATGATGAGAACTATGTGACACACGCACTGAAGACAGGGGCGCAAGGTTACCTTCTCAAAGAGATGGATTCTGATGCATTGATCGATGCCATCAAAGTTGTAGGTGCTGGAGGTTCTTACCTGCATCCGAAAGTCACACACAACCTAGTCGCTGAATATCGTCGTCTGGCAGATAGCAAAGGTGGCAGTGCTTATCGAACGATCGAATATCGTAAGCCATTGCACCTTCTCACACGCCGTGAATGTGAAGTGCTGCAACTGTTGGCGGACGGAAACAGCAACCGTGGCGTAGCGGAAGCTCTCTATATCAGCGAGAAAACCGTAAAAAACCACGTCAGTAACATTCTGCAGAAAATGAACGTCAACGACCGTACGCAGGCTGTCGTCACAGCCATCAAAAACGGATGGGTCGAAGTTATCTAAATAAAAGAATATACAAAATTGTTAGGGCTGTTTTTTTAAGGTGCAGAAATGTATACCTGAAAAAACAGTCCTTTTTGATGTGTGATTTGGCGTTTAATTGGGGGTTGATTAGAGGTTATTTGGAATTATTTGGTGTACCAGGTCATCCAGATTCTGGATGACCTGGTACACCAAATATAGACATACGGATGACTGTTTTCGTATTAGTTGGTGCATTGTGGGTGGGGTTCATGTAAAATAGATAGAGAGAATATCGGAAATTATTTTACATATATTCATAGAAAAGACTAAGCATACAAGGAGTTGGATCGGATGAAAACAGCCGTAATTACAGACAGCACAGCTTACCTTCCGAGAGATGTACGTAAAGCCAACCACATACATATGGTTCCGTTGAACGTGATTTTTGGTCATGAATCCTATCAGGAAGAAGTAGATATTAACGCAGATGACTTTTACGATATGGTGAAAGAAGGCGGAGAACTTCCGAAAACGTCTCAGCCTTCCATCGGCATCATGACTCAAAAGCTCGAGGAACTCTCGCAGGACTATGATGCGGTCATTTCTATCCATTTATCCAGTGGCATCAGTGGAACTTACCAAGCGATGGTTACGGCAGGTGAAATGGTTGAAGAGATCGATGTTCACGTGTTTGATTCAGAGATCAGCTGTCACATGCAGGGCTTTTATGCGCTTGAAGCTGCTGAATTGGCGGACAACGGGGCAACGCCTGATCAAATTATGAACCGTTTGGATGAAATGAAGAAATCAATGAGCGCTTACTTCATGGTCGATGATCTCAGTCACCTGCAGAGAGGCGGCCGCCTGAATGGAGCCCAGGCCTTTGTAGGCAGCCTTCTCCAAGTAAAGCCTGTTCTTCATTTTGTGGATACTAAAATCGTGCCGTTTGAAAAAATCCGTACAAGGAAAAAAGCGATTAAGAAGATTGTTTCCCTTTTTGAAGAAAAGGTAGAAGAAGGCGGAACGTACAAAGCCTGCCTGATTCATGCCAATCGACCGGAAGAAGCGGCGGATTTGAAAAAAGAATTGGAAGAAAAACATGATAACGTCGAGGTCGTCCTCAGTTACTTCGGTCCCGTCATCGGCACGCACCTTGGTGAAGGCGCGATGGGCCTTGGATGGTACCGTCAATCCTAATAGAAAGAGCCTGTTTGTGAGACTCAAACAGGCTCTATTTTCTATAGGATGGTGGTTAAATGTTCAAAACGGTTAAGAAATACCTTCAAAAAGACTTCTCCTGGATTCCTCCTGAAAATCCCACCCACAGCTTCTCTTCTCTCTCCGGAAAACTCCTTCTTCGTCACGAAATCCCTTATGAAGATGAAAAAGTAGATTACTTAGTAGCGCAATCGATCCTTACAAAAGTAACAAGCATTGAGACTTATCCTTGGGGTTATCGCTGCAGGCGTTGCGGAAACACAAAGTCCTACCTTTTTGCGAAAATGCCCCACGCGACATGTGGGCAAACCTGTGTGTACTGCCGCTCCTGTATTCAAATGGGAAGAGTGATAGAATGTGAATCTTTATACTATGGAAGTTCGGGTTTTGAATGGTCCGTCCATGAACACCCCTGCCAATGGGATGGGGAATTGACGCGACTTCAACAAAAAGCGGCAGATGAACTGGTGGCACTTGTCCGAACAGGATACGGAGAAAAACTAGTATGGGCGGTTTGTGGAGCCGGAAAGACAGAAATTCTCTTTCCTGCCCTGACGGAAGCGCTGAAAAATGGGAAGCGCATTTGCCTTGCTACACCTAGAACCGATGTTGTCCGAGAGCTGCTCCCTCGCTTAAAAAAGTCATTTCCTGATGTGAACATCCACGCTCTATACGGCGATAGTCCAGATAAAGCTGGTGATGCCCCTTTTATTATCGCTACTACACATCAGTTGCTCCGCTTTGCTCATGCGTTTGATGTCATGATCATCGATGAAGTCGATGCTTTCCCTTTTCATAATGACCCATCTCTCCATTATGCCAGTGAACGAGCGTCCAAACCGCACGCTTCTATCATCTATTTGACGGCTACACCAAGAAAGAAGCAGAAGCGAAGGATTCATTCCAAAGACCTTCCTGCCGTATTCATCCCTCAACGTTTCCACGGCCATCCTCTACCCGTGCCTCAACTCAAACTTACTCCTACTCTTCACCGTTATTTACAAAAAGGAGAGCTTCCACCCAAGTTTCTCCAGCAAATCGTTCATCAGCAACAGACACCGAGACAACTGCTTCTCTTTCTTCCTTCGATCAAAATGGCTGAACAAATCGCTGAACACTTAAAGGAACGGAACTATGAGGTGCGATCGGTTCATGCGGAGGACAGTCAGCGGGCAGAGAAGATCCAGGCGTTCCGGAAAAAAGAATACCGTGTACTCATCACAACGACGATTTTGGAGCGGGGAGTGACGTTTCCGTCTGTTGATGTTTATGTCATTGACGCAGGGCACGTGGTTTTCGATGAAGCCGCGCTCGTTCAGATTTCAGGAAGAGCAGGAAGAAGTCCGGACGATCCTAGGGGAAATGTGATTTTTTATCATATTGGGAAAACGGATGAAATGCTCGATGCTGTGGAGTCGATTCGTTATATGAATAAACTGGGGCGGAAGCTATGAGGTGTCTCATCTGTCATGCTGAAACCATTCCTGCTGTTACGTGGGGTACGTTCTGGAAGCCCCCTGTTCAGAAAAAGATATGCCGGGATTGTGAGGAACAAATGGATAAAATAACGGCTCCTTCATGCCCTCGATGTCATCGTCCAAGGCATGAGGGAGTGTGTCACGACTGTGAAAAATGGGAGAAAACAAACCCTGGTTTATTAGAACGAAATGTTGCAGCTTTTCCATACAATGATTTCAATAAAGACCTTGTGGCACGCTGGAAATACAGGGGAGACTATGCGGTTTTGGGTGCTTTTAAGGAAGATCTGCAAAATGCGTGGTTAGCTTCTGGATTTAAAGGGAGACAGGTATTGAATGTGCCCCTGAGTCGCAAGCGTCTCGATGAGCGTGGTTTCAATCAATCAGAAGCGATTATCCAGTCGTTGGAGCAAGAGCCTTTATCTATATTTGAACGGTCCCACAGTGAGAAGCAGTCCAAAAGAGGCCGGAGGGACCGCATGCAAGCCGTAAACCCCTTCCGGCTTCTGCATCCAATTACAGACCCTGCAGTTATTGTTGATGATATTTACACTACAGGGAGAACGGTCCGGCATATGGCTTCGTTATTGAAAAAACATGGATGTCCATCCGTATCATCTTTTACTATTTTTCGCTGAATGGGCTATAGGACTTTTGAATCTCTCCATCTGTGCCGATATAATAGATAAATAGAGAACATGGAGGACGATGAAGATGGGGGAATTAGCGAATTGCTCACGTTGTAATGGGCTTTTTTTGAAAGGATCGAGCACCGTTTGTCCTGAGTGTAGGAAGCAGGAAGAAAAGGACTTTCAAACCGTCTATGCTTTTCTGAGAAGAAAACAAAACCGGACAGCAACGGTTGATGAAATTGAGGCAGGGACAGGGGTTTCTGAACGGCAGATCCGTAAGTTTGTCAAAGAGAAGCGGCTTCACCCCGCCCATTTTCCAAATGTAAACTATCCTTGTGAAAAGTGCGGAGCGTCCATTCGAGAAGACCGTTTATGTGCTGCCTGTAAAGAATCGATCCAAAAAGGACTCGATGTACAAGAACGTAATGAATCTTTGGAAGCTAGAAAAGAAGAGAAGGAACGGGAAAAAGCAAACAGGACTTATTATTCATGGTGAAATGAACCATAAGCATGATTTATATCTTCATGACTGTTGTCGATATAAATAGTAATAGACAGTCGGATAGAAATGAGGTGACAGAATTGAAAATTAATAGCCCGAATCATACGAATTTAAATCCATATCAAAAGCAGATGAACAAGCAGGCAGAAATCGGACAGAAGAAGCAAGCGACCGACAAAATCGAAATTTCTGAAACTGCCAAACAGATGCAGGAATCCGGGAAGAACGATTCTGTACGTGAAAAACTGGTTGAACAAGTGAAAGCAGATGTACAGCAGGGAAATTACCAGGTGGACGCCAAGGCGACCGCTAAAAAGATGCTTGATTTTTGGTCGAAGTAATAATAGAGGAGAATCATCATGACGATCGATCCGGTCATCAATCATATGAAACAGCTTCAGCAGTTGCATGAAAGCCTTTTGTCTTTGTCGCAAAAGAAAACAGAGGCACTGAAAACGAACGATGTCACTAGTATTCAAGAGCTGCTGACTCAGGAGAAGAAGCATGTTCAGGCGATTGAAAAAATCGAAAAACAAAGAGAACGGTCAGTAGCTCAGTGGGCTTCGGAAGAGGGGCTTGCTACACATGGACAGACCGTATCCGAACTTATTGAAATTCTTAATGGAGAGGAAAGAGAGAGACTTCAGAACGTTTATAAAGCTCTCATCCTCGTTTTAACTGATTTGAAGCAACAGGAAAAGTTGAACACAGAATTGACACAGCAATCCCTGCAGTTCATCAACATGTCGCTCGACCTTCTCCAACCCTCCCTTCAGTCTGTGAATTATGGAGGAAAAGAAATAAAAGATGAGAGCACAGCTAAACGTTCCATCTTTGATTCAAAAGCATAAAGCAGAGGAGTAACCATCATGGGATCAACGTTTCACGGATTGGAAGTAGCAAAGCGCGGGCTTTTCACTCAACAATCCGCTTTATATACGACAGGACATAATATTGCTAATGCGAATACAGAAGGATATACGAGGCAGCGTGTCAATTTTGAACAGACAGGGCCCTTTCCACCGGCTTCGCGAAACCGCCCGGAGATTCCTGGTCAGGTCGGAAGTGGTGTAGAAGCAGGATCAATCGAACGTGTTAGAGTCGGCTTCCTTGATCAGCAGTATCGTGGTGAAAGCAGCAAGTCCGGCTATTATGATACTCGCTCTGGCGCATTAGGGAGATTGGAAAATGTAATGAATGAACCTTCTGAAGATGGTCTCGCGAAGACGATGGATCGTTTTTGGCAATCTCTCCAGGACTTGTCTGTTAATCCGGAAGACTCTGGTGCGCGCTCTGTCGTGCGTCAACGTGGGCAAGCTGTAGCGGAAACATTCAATTACCTTTCAAATACCATCCAGTCGATGCAGAAAGATGTTAAAACAGAGATAGGTGTTACGGAAAAAGAAATCAATTCATTGGCGAACCAAATCAATAACATTAATCAGCAAATCGCTGAAGTGGAACCCCATGGCATGGTTCCGAACGATTTGTATGATGAACGTGATCGATTGATTGATCAATTATCCCAACATGTGAATATCGAAGTGAAATACGAAAATACACCTTCTTCCGCTGAACCACTGGCTATGGGGAAGGCGAGTATCTCAATTGTTGGTAACAATGGGCAGCCTCTAAGTCCACCCGCCAAACTTGTAGATGGAGCTGCGAATGAAGTGAACCCTCTAAAAGTCAATTATGACGAAGATGAAGTTCATGCTGGTAGTATCCAGGTCGGTAGTAGTGCTTCCTATACTATAGAAGACTTCTCATCCCAAGGTAAATTGAAAGGCTTGCTTGACTCCGGAGGCTACATGCAAGGTAACGAGGAAAAAGGGAGCTATTCGCAGATGCTTTCGAACTTGGATAGAATGGCGACAGGTTTTGCACGCGAGTTTAACACTGTCCATACTCAAGGGAAATCTTTAAATAGTATTGAAAACGGGGATGAGGTTCCTAACTTTTTCAATATTGATATGGAAGCAGAAGGAGTCATTGAAGGTGTAGCGGGTACTATTGGTTTGACTGATGCAATTAAAGCGGATGGAGACAATATTGCCGCAGCTGTAACAGATAAAGCCGGTGACGGAGAAAATGCTTCGAATTTAGCGGATGTCCAAAGTGAACCGAATGCAGTATTTGGTGAAGAAACTTCTATGGACAGCTTTTATGAATCGATGATTGGTACGATGGCTGTTGAGACACAGGAAGCAGAACGGATGTCAAGAAACGCAGGTACACTTAAAAGCTCTGTAGATGAACAAAGGCAGTCCGTCAGTTCTGTGTCATTGGATGAAGAAATGTCGAACATGATCAAGTTCCAACATGCGTATAATGCAGCGGCGAGAAACATTACTGTCGTCGATGAGATGCTTGATCGTGTCATCAACCAAATGGGACGAGTAGGAAGGTAGGTGAATGACTGATGCGTGTAACTCAAAGTATGCTTTCGAATAATATGCTGCGAAACTTGAGCGATAGTTATAGGAATATGGGGAATTATCAGGAGCAATTATCGACAGGGAAGAAAATTTCCCGTCCTTCCCAGGATCCTGTGGTAGCTATGAAAGGAATCAACTATCGCCAGCAAGTAACCGAAGTGGAGCAATTCCAGCGTAATATCGGTGAAGTCCATAATTGGATGGACAATAGTGATGCAGCTCTTGATAAAGCTACACAGGCAATGCAGCGAGTTCGTGAACTGACCGTTCAGGCGAGCAATGATACATACGATGAAGGCCAACGTGAGAATATTGCTAAGGAAATTCGTCAGCTGAAGGAACATATCGGATCAATCGCTAATACGAAAGTGAATGATAAATATATTTTCAATGGATTGAATACAACGGAAGCTCCTTTTGATATGGAAGATTTAAAAGGTTCTGAACCACCTGGGAACGATCCGGTCAATATCGAGGTTTCATCTGGCGTTAAGCTTCAGACGAATATTACCCCTGGGAATGTGTTCAATCAAAAACTTTTTGAAGACCTCGAGAATTTCGCATCTGCACTTGAAGGTGATACAACACAGGGAGAACTCGGGGATTTCATTGAATCATTCGACGGTCATATCGGAAATATCGTTAATGAACGCGCCGATTTGGGGGCCCGCATGAACCGTGTCGAGCTGATTGAGGATCGTTTGGAATCACAAAAAGTAAGTGCTACAAGAATGATGTCCGACAACGAAGATGCAGATATTGAAAAAGTAATCACGGATTTAAAAACACAGGAAAGTGTCCATAGAGCGGCGATGGGCGTCGGGGCCCGAATCATCCAGCCCACGTTGATGGATTTTCTAAGATAAGGCTGTCTCGATTTGAGACAGTCTTGTTTTTTGAATAAGCCTTTCATTGCAAGGTACCTTCATGAGGAGGGACAAGGATGAATATTCCTAAGCTTCAGATGCAGTCCACTCCAGGACGGATTGGGTTGAGGGTTAATAAGCCAGAGCAAACGATCAAGCAGCATCAAGTAGAACAGTCGATTCAACAACCAAAAGCGGATATGAAAATTGAACAAAATCCTGGGAAGCTGACGATCGATCAGACAAATGCTTGGCACAACCTAGACATGAAAAGTGTAATGGTGCGAACCGAAGAGCTTGTCGGCATTGCGAAGGATTTGTGGATGGAGGGTCTTGCTCGTGTCTCTCGTGAAGGAGATGACCTTATGCGCATTGAAAATGGTGGAAATCCCATTGCTGAGCAGGCGAAGAGGAATACAGGGTATGATTTTACCTTTCAACCTGGGGGACGTCCGACATATGAGCTCGTTAAGATTAACTATCAGTCAGAAGAAACAAAAATTAATATCCAACAGCGGGAACCGATCATTGAAAATAAGAAACGCGAGCCTGAACATCACTACCGTCCTGGTAAGGTTGATGTGAGCATGGAGCAGATACCAGACTTGAAGATTGATTGGAAGGTGTAAACATGAAAATCGAAACGAGATACTTTGGTGAGATTGAGATTGATAAGAAAGATTGTATTGAATTCCCTGCTGGACTTCCAGGGTTTGAAAGTTATCATTCTTTCGTTCTTTTACCTGTTGATGAGTTAGGTACATACTTTGCGTTACAGTCTGTGGAAGAAGCAGGTTTGTCGCTCATCGTCACAAACCCTTACCATTTTTATAAAGATTATGAGTTTGACATCGAGGAAGAAAAGTTGGGAATTATGCGTACAGAAGATGTGGCAGTTTATAATGTGGTGACATTGCGTGACCCATTTGATGAGTCGACGTTGAATTTACAGGCTCCCATAGTTATGAACACTGCTGTAGGGAAAGCCAAGCAGTTGATTCTAAATCAACCAGAATACAACACGAAGCATCTTTTGATTCCTTCCGGGAAAGGCGGTGAATCTCATGCTCGTCCTTAATCGCAAAGAAGGAGAAACTGTTAGAGTAGGAGATGATATCACTATCACTGTTGTCGGTCTCGAAGGTGGCCAGGTGAAATTGGGCATAGAAGCACCGAAAAGTGTGGGTATTCATCGTCAGGAAGTGTATGTGGCGATTGAAAAAGAGAATGAGGAAGCAGCTAATGTGTCTGGAGATTTGTTGAATCTATTAAAAAATGCAAAAAAAGATTAAAAAGAATGGGAAGTCGGTCGATATAAGTAATGTAAAACATTACATAAGTCGGCCGGCTTTTTGTTTTGTAACTAATGGATCACACAAGGATGTGGGGTCACATATTTCAAGGAGGAATTTTTAAAATGAGAATTAATCATAATATTGCGGCACTAAATACTTACCGTCAGTTATCAAGTGCGAATAACGATGCTTCAAAATCTATGGAAAAATTATCTTCAGGACTTCGTATTAACCGTGCTGGTGATGATGCAGCTGGTCTAGCTATTTCAGAAAAAATGCGAGGTCAAATTCGCGGATTAGATCAAGCTGGTCGTAATGCGCAAGATGGAATCTCTATGATACAAACAGCAGAAGGGGCATTAAACGAAACGCATTCCATCTTACAACGTATGCGTGAATTAGCAGTTCAATCTTCAAATGATACAAACACTGCTAGTGATAGAGGTGAAATTCAAAAAGAGATTAATCAATTAGCTGATGAAGTTGATAGAGTTGCTAACACTACTGAGTTTAATACCCAGAAGTTGTTAGATGGAAGTAAGGTTGGTTTGAAAGATAAAATAGATGGTAGTATTACGGTTCAAAATAATAGTAGCTTGGCATCAGTGACTGCAACTGCCGATAACTCGACAGACAATTTAACTTTAACAGGAACAATTACTATCACAAGGACAAATGAATCAGCAGCTGCAGTTGCTGGAGATTATTCTATTGGAGATCCTAATGGGTCAGGAGTAGCTTTAACCTCTTCTGGAGCTGGTGTTATTGATGGGCTTGACAACTCATTTGGTGACACTATTTCATTAACTGACTTAGCTGGAATGAAGTCAGGGGAAAGTATTACACTTTCTATAGGTAAGATGGAAGCAGCTTCTACAGATGTATCAAAAGCAATTACAGCTCAAATTGGAGCTAATAGCGGTCAAAACATGCTTATGGGCATAAATAGTATGAAGGCGGATGCTTTAGGTATTAGAACTGCTTCCGGAGATGCTATCGATATCTCTAGTTCAGGTAAAGCATCAGCTGCAATTACAACAATTAATAACGCATTAGAAAGTGTATCAGCTGAACGATCAAAGCTTGGTGCCTACCAAAACCGTTTAGAACATACTATAAACAATTTAGGTACATCATCTGAAAACCTAACTGCTGCGGAATCTCGTATCCGTGACGTAGATTATGGTTTAGCTGCATAAGCTAAGCACAGTCGTCCTAGCTGGTAACGGCTAGCGATTATAATCGGGTGAATTGCTGGAAACCCCTGAGAACTTTTCTTACCACAACGTAGTTGGAAACGACAAGCGTGATGGTAGAAAAAAGAAGAGATTGGGCAATCAGCAGCCAAGCTCCTGTCTTGAAAAAGTGGAGAAGGTTCAACGACTAGGATAGACCACCGTTTTAGGTGATGAAATCCGTAGGTGAAGCAATGTTCATCAGCATTGTGAATCCGAAGTGCCCGACCCCTTTACATAAGAGGGTGAAGATATAGTCTGGTCATTTATGAAAGTAAATGTTCGCACGATGGCGAAGGAAATGATGAATCAAACGAAACAAAGTATTCTTTCTCAAGCATCTCAAGCAATGCTTGCAAAAGCAAATCAACAGCCACAAGGAGTTCTTCAACTTCTACGTTAATAATAAAGACAAAAAGGCCCCAGTATTGGGGCCTTTTTTTCATAGAATTATTTTTTTGGTTCATCGTTAAACACTTTTATTAAACAATGAATGTTAAAAACCCCTTTATTCTCCTCAATAAAAATATCTTCCATCCGATATAAAAAGAAACTACATAAAACAAGGGAGTTGTTGAAGATGAATATAAGAAATATTTCATCCCACTCACAACTCCTGCAGAGAAATCAAGAACAACTTGGTGTCCGTTCATCAGTTCAGGAGAAAACAAATAAGATTGAAGTATCACAACATGAGCTTCCAAACTCAGATCAAAAAGAAAAGCTAATAAAAGCAACAGATAGCATGAATGAAATATTGAAAAAACTGGAGACGTCGCTTCGTTTCCAATTTCATGAAAAGCTTGAAGAATATTATGTAACCATCGTAGACAACCAAACGGAGCAGGTTATAAAAGAAATACCCCCGAGAAAGATGCTTGACATGTATGCTTCGATTATAGAATCTATTGGTATTATGGTGGATGATAAAATATAAGTAGGTGAAAAGATGAGTGATATGCGAATCGGAGGCTTAGCTTCCGGTATGGATATAGATAAGCTTGTCAACGATTTGATGCGTGCGGAGCGGCAGCCGCTGAATAAGATGGAGCAGGACCGTGAATGGCTGACCTGGCAGAGAGATGCGTATCGTGATGTGAATAAGCAGTTAAGTGAACTGGATACGCTCGCATTTGATATGAAGTTGGAGCGAACGTTCAATTCGAAAAGTGTGACTTCCTCTGATTCCGCTGTTTCAGCGACAGCTACTGCTGCCTCGGGCAGTGGTGACTATACGCTAAGCGTGGAACAGGTCGCGACTTCGGCCTATAACTACAGCAAAAACCCAATTACATCAGATGGGAAAACCCTGGATCCTAATGCCAATCTAAGTACGCAGACTGGGAACTTTAAACATGGATTAACGCTTGGAGAAACGTTCTCCATAACTACATACAACGAAGATGGTTCAAAGAATACCCAGTCTTTTGATGTAACGGGAGATAAATCGTTGAACGAAATCCTTTCAGAAATCAGCGATTCTGATTTAGGTGTACGAGCTTTTTACGATAAAAGCGCAGATCAAGTGATGATTGAACGAACAGTGACGGGTAACTTTAACCAAAATGAGAATGAGTTCCTGGGAGCCGAAATTGGTTTTGATGGAAATGCGGAGTTTTTAGCGACCACTTTAGATATTAAGAACGGTGACAATTCGTCTGGGTCCTGGAAGTTGAATGAAAAAGGTGGAGAAGATGCTAAATTCACGTATAATAATGGATTGAAAATCACCTCTCATTCCAATCAATATACGTTGAATGGGGTTAACTTCCAGTTCAATGATGTCACAGACGGAAATATCAAAGTGAATGTTTCCAACAACGTGAATGATGCTGTCGATAAAATTGTTGAATTCGTTGATAAATACAACAAGGTCATCGAAGATCTAAATGAAAAAACAGACGAGAAGAGATACCGTGATTTTCCTCCTTTAACTGAAAAGCAGAAAGAGGACATGGAAGAGCGGGAGATTGAACTTTGGGAAGAAAAAGCTAAAAGCGGCATGCTGAAGAATGACTCGGTCATCGAAGGCGGATTGAATCAGATGCGTACGAACTGGTACACGCCGATTGAGAATGACGGAGCCTTCAAGATGATGTCGGAGATTGGAATTACAACTTCCTCCAACTATCGAGATGGAGGCAAACTTTTCATTGACGAAGATGAATTGAGGACAGCCTTGAGTCAGGATCCGGAGTCTGTTCACAAGTTATTTTCAGGAACGGATGCGAACCCTGGGGTAGCCCGTAGATTAGAACAGACCATTGATAACACGGTCCAGTCGATTGAAAAGAAAGCGGGAAAATCTACCACCGTAGATAACAGCTTTTTGCTTGGGCGTCGAATTGAGGATTTGAATAAAGAGATGGATGACTTTGAAGACCGGTTGATTCAAATTGAAGATCGGTATTGGCGTGAGTTCGGTGCGATGGAAAAAGCGATTCAGAGAATGAACCAGCAATCTGCATATATTATGCAGAACTTCGGTTAATGGTAAAGGGAGTGTGCGGCTAGATGTCTATTCAAGCCTATCAAAATAATTCAGTAGAAACGGCTTCGCCTGGAGAATTGACGCTGATGCTTTATAATGGATGTATCAAGTTCATTAAAGTGGCGCGAAAGTCTATGGAAAATAAAGAAATCGAGAAAAAGAACACCAACATTCAAAAAGCACAGAAGATCATTCAAGAATTGATGGTGACCATGGATCAGCAGTATGCGATCACTAAAGAAGTCATGCCGCTGTACGATTACATAAACCGCCGTTTGATAGAAGCGAACACGGTAAATGATGTCGAGATATTGGATGAGGTTCAGGGGCTTGTTGAAGAATTCAGGGATACTTGGAAGCAGGTTATTCTCGAAGCACGCAAATCACAGTATGGACAAGGTGGCAATGCTTGATGGGTGGTTGGACTGACTTTTTGTCAATCACGAAGGAACTGGATGAGCTCGTACACCGTCCTATACACGAAAAGAACCGCGCCGCCATGGTTGAAAAGGTCGATGTTCTTCTGGATAAGAGGGAAGCAATGCTTAGAGATCTTGCACAGCCTTCCCCTGAAGAAAAAGAGCTGGTTCAAGAAGTCATTCAACGTGATTTGAAGGTGAATCAGAAGCTTGAGTTTCTTTTTGCTGGATTGAAGCGGGACATGCGTAATGCAAAAAAACAAAAATCCAGCAAACAGCGCTACGTCAATCCCTATCAAAGTGTTTCCGGCTATGACGGTATGTATTTAGACCATAAAAAGTAGAATAGGTGATTTTTTGTCAGAACTAACAGCAGAACAACATGAAATGCTGGAGCGGTATGATGAGCTGTTAAGTACCATTAGTGAAGGGCTCAAATATTTAGAAGACCATATGAAAACAGAAGAGACTCCAATGTCACAGCAAGTGTTTCAGGATGTGCTCCTTAGCTTGGAACAAATCAGCCGTTCACATGATCAAATGGAGGTCTTTTTTAAAGGGAACGAAGAGCTTCAGGCTTTAGTTATTGATTTTCACGGAATCGTCAATCATCTGCAAGGGTGGTTCGAGCATGACACGGCACAAGAAAAACATCATTTGTTGGTGGAGCATGTGGTCCCGGCATTTGAAAGTTGGCGGACGCGTATGGAAGCATTCGTGAAACCCTATACGGCTCATTAAAAGAAGTATCCATGACGGATGCTTCTTTTTTATGGTAGATTTTGAGATAAATCTCCTATATAATCCCACAGTGGATGGGTAAATGAATCGATGATAGGTTTACCCTCCGTCTTTACATAGGAAAGGAGTACGAATAGATGTGGAAAGTGACAGGGATGGCCGCAACCTTATTGTTATCGGCTGGTGTACTTATGAATCCTCTAGGGGAAGTGTCTGCAGAGGTGGATGATGATTCGAAGCGTTCTATACATACCGATCGTGTAACTTTAGAGGCGAGTAACATGGAAGATCTTGAGGAGGAAGAGCCCAATGACTCTATCGATGCAGCAAATTCATTGGCACAGAATAGGTGGGCGCGGGGATATTTGACTGATGAAGATGAAGACTATTTCACATTCGAAATAGAAGGGGATCATCGAATAGAATTCCAGTTAATGTTATATTCTATGGTGGATGGTACTTATAACACAGAGATGGATTTAGACGCGGAATTGTATGATGCCAATGGAAAGGTAGTCACTGGCTACACAGAATATAACAGTGAATATGGATATAATGGTGGATTCTTTTTAGATCCAGGAATCTATTATGTGAAAGTTATGGACGAAGCCAATGTGGATAATGGGATTCCCTATACGTTAGCTTCCGATGTGCCTGATAAATATCCGAGAATCAATCGTTATTGGGGTGTAGACCGCTATTGGACGGCTGCGAATATTGCGAGACAGGATAGCAGTCGGGTCCCTTCTGAAAATGTCGTTCTGGCAACCGGACAGGACTTCCCTGATGCTCTTGCAGGTGCTCCACTTGCGGAACACTTGGATGCTCCAATTTTGTTAACGCGAAAAGAACGATTGCCGGATATAACAGAACAGGTTTTATCGACATTGGATGCTGAACATGTCACCATCCTTGGAGGCACAGGAGCGATTTCCGGAGACGTAGAAGATTATATCAAGGATGAACTGAACCTTGATGTTGAACGGATTTCTGGAAAGAATCGTTACGAAACGTCGGTAGCCATTGCTGAACATCTCCCTCCATCCGATGAAGCAGTCGTTGCTTATGGTGGGAATTTTCCAGATGCTCTATCTATTGCTCCTGCAGCGGCCGGAAAAGCGATGCCGATTCTTTTAACGAAGAAAGAAAGCATACCAGCTGCGACAGAGAACGTTCTTGACAATTACAACCAGACGTATGTCGTTGGCGGGACAGGTGTCGTTAGTGATCAGGTGTACCGTCAGCTTCCAGATGCGGATCGTCTATCAGGGAAAGATCGCTATGCCACTTCCTTAGCCGTTGCGAAGTACTTTGATATGGAGACACAGTCCGTAAGTCTTGCCACAGGCTCGAACTTCGCAGATGCGTTAGCCGGGTCTGTACATGCAGTGAAAGAGCCATTGCTGCTGACACCAAAAAGTAAGCTGGATGAAGAAGTGAAGCAGTATTTTATCGATCATCAAACAACCTACTTCCAAATCTTTGGCGGGGAAGCTGCCGTTGGTGAGGGTGTAGAAGAAGATATTTGGTCCATATATGAATAAAGTTGAAGGAGCCTATTCTACATAGGCTCCTTTTTTATCTAGTAAAATGACAAAATAATAACCAGATAAAGGCTGTATTCTTATACAAAGGTCCATCTTCCAACAATTACCGACACAAATTAGACAAAATATTTCGAAAGTTTATGCAGGAAAGGGTGTGGGTATGATAGAATATATATCACATAAGGATGAAAGGAGGACACTTCTAATGCTACAATACAACATTCGTGGTGAAAACTTGGAAGTGACGGATTCTATTAAAGAATATGTGGAGAAAAAGGTGAGCAAGCTCGAACGCTACTTTGATACTCCGCCGTCTTCCGAGGTACACGTTAATTTAAGTGTCTATAATGATGAGCAGACAATCGAGGTCACAATTCCGATGAAGAATCTACTTCTTCGTGCTGAGGAACACAACACAGATCTATACGCTGCCATCGACCTTGTGGTAGATAAATTGGAACGACAAATTCGCAAGCATAAAACGAAAGTGAATCGTAAGTTCCGACAAGAGGGTGCTCCGAAACACGTCTTTGCCGAGCTTGAACGCGAGGCGCAGCAATACCAAACACAAACGATTGATGCTGAATTTGATGTTGAAATCGTGAAAACAAAGCGTTTTGACTTGAAACCGATGGATAGTGAAGAAGCGGCATTGCAGATGGATATGCTTGGTCACAACTTCTTCGTCTTTACAAACGCAAATACAGATGAAACGAACATTGTTTATAAACGTCGTGACGGCCGTTATGGTTTGATCGAAACTTGATAGCTTCATAGAGTAAACGTCTCTGCTTCGGCAGGGGCGTTTTTTTGTTTTTACAAGCATATGGGATGAAAAAAATGATATTTCTCTATAGAGAAATATCATTTTTTAGCATTATTTGGAACGTAAAATGGAGTTTTGTGCGTTCGCTCATTCTCAGGAAAAGTAGTATAAAGGATACAACAGGAGGTGAAGGCATGAATGGTAAGGAGTTTGAGTACATTTATAAGCGCTTGAACCAGCAGGAAGAAACGATCGCTCAGCTTGTGGAAATCATCGGAGCGACCAATCGCCGAATTACGGATCTGGACCGCAGGCAGCTCGGCGTTGAACATCAGATCATCCGCGAACGCCCCCTCTCTTTTACGACCTCTACATAAATCTTTCATCGGTGTCTCTCATCCTATGTAGTTGATTGTCAGGCCGCTTCTCTTAGTGTTATGATAATAGAGGATTAAACTATTCAACCGAAGTTCGGAAATCAACAGAGGAGCGGTTGCGATGCTTGGTACTTTAAAGAAGATCTTTGGCGATGGGAATACACGTCAATTGAAGCGATTGGAGAAAATCGCCGATGACATCGAAGCGATGGAATCGCAAATCGAAAAAATGTCTGATGATGAATTAAAAAATAAGACAGAAGAATTTAAAGAACGCTATCAAAATGGCGAAGATCTAGATAATATGCTGGTCGAAGCTTTCGCGGTTGTACGTGAAGCTTCTAAACGTGTGCTTGAAATGCGCCCGTTCCGCGTACAGCTCTTGGGTGCGATTGCCCTTCACGAAGGGAACATTGCCGAGATGAAAACCGGTGAAGGTAAAACACTGGCATCTACGATGCCGGCATACTTGAACGCAATTACTGGAAAAGGCGTGCACATCATCACGGTCAACGATTATTTGGCGAGCCGTGATGCGACAGAGATGGGCGAACTTTTCCAATTCTTAGGTTTGACCGTCGGATTGAACTCGAATGGCATGTCGAAGGATGAAAAGCGTGAAGCCTACCTGGCGGATATTACGTATGGTACGAACAACGAGTTCGGATTTGACTACCTACGAGACAACATGGTGCTTTACAAGGAGCAGATGGTTCAACGTCCGCTTCACTTTGCCATCATTGATGAGGTTGACTCGATCCTGATTGACGAAGCGCGTACACCATTGATCATCAGTGGTTCGGCTTCCAAATCCGCAGACCTTTATCAAGGAGCAAACTCTTTTGTCCGTTTGCTTGCGAATGAAGAAGATTATACCTATGACGAAAAAACAAAGAACGTTCAGCTGACTGAAGAAGGAATTAACAAAGCCGAGCGCTTTTTCAAAATTGAAAACTTGTTCGACCTTTCTAACGTATCCTTGATTCACCACATTAACCAGGCGCTCAAGGCGCATACGTCGATGCAGAAGGATACCGATTATGTTGTCGATGAGGGCGAAGTGGTCATCGTTGACCAGTTCACCGGTCGTTTGATGAAAGGCCGCCGTTACAGCGACGGACTGCACCAGGCCATTGAAGCGAAAGAAGGACTCGAGATTCAGAACGAGAGCCAGACGCTTGCTTCAATCACGTTCCAGAACCTTTTCCGTATGTATGAAAAACTTTCCGGTATGACCGGTACAGCGAAGACGGAGGAAGAGGAATTCCTGAACATCTACAACATGCGTGTTATCGTGATCCCGACGAACCGTGATATCATTCGTGATGATAAAGCAGATCTTGTTTACAAGACGATGGACGGGAAGTTCAAAGCGGTGGTCGAGGATATTAAGGAACGCCATGAAAATGGACAGCCGGTGCTTGTCGGTACGGTAGCGGTTGAAACGTCCGAAATCATATCTCGTTACTTGACGAAAGCAGGAGTTCCGCATAACGTTTTGAACGCGAAAAACCACTTCCGTGAAGCGGAGATCATCGAAAACGCTGGTCAGAAAGGCGCCGTAACAATCGCGACGAACATGGCCGGTCGTGGTACCGACATCAAGCTCGGAGATGGTGTCAGAGAAGCTGGAGGACTGGCGGTTATCGGTACAGAACGTCACGAATCCCGCCGAATCGATAACCAGCTTCGTGGTCGTTCCGGTCGTCAAGGCGACCCGGGAATGTCCCAGTTCTACCTGGCGACAGATGACGAACTGATGCGCCGTTTCGCTTCTGACAACATTCGCAGCATGATGGATCGCCTTGGAATGGACGATTCTCAGCCGATTGAAAGTAAGATGATCTCCCGTGCAGTCGAATCCGCACAGAAACGTGTGGAAGGAAACAACTTCGATGCGCGTAAGACGATTCTTTCTTATGATGATGTCCTTCGTCAGCAGCGGGAAGTCATCTACAAGCAGCGTTATGATGTGCTCACTTCCGAAAACTTACGTGATATCATTGAACAAATGATTCAGCGTACCGTTTCTCAAACGGTGGCGACTCACACGAGTGAGGAAGAAGAGGAAAACTGGGAGCTTGAAAGCCTCGTAGAATACCTGCGTGCGAACTTGCTGCATGAAGGTGATGTAACGGTAGATGACCTGAAAGGAAAAGATCCTCAGGAGATGGAGGAGCTTATCCTTGAAAAAGTGAAACAGCGTTATGACGAGAAAGAAGAAGAACTGACGCCAGAACAGATGCGTGAGTTTGAAAAAGTCATCCTGCTGCGTACGGTCGACCAGAAGTGGATGGATCACATCGATCAGATGGACCAGCTGCGTCAGGGAATCCACCTGCGCGCCTATGGTCAAAACGATCCGCTTCGTGAATATAATTTCGAAGGTTTCCGTATGTTTGAACAGATGGTTGCCAATATTGATGAAGAAGTTTCCCGCTATGTCATGAAGGCTCAGATCCGCAACAACCTGCAGCGTCAGGAGGTCGCTCAAGGGGCTCAGGCCGTCTCCGGCGGCAGTGAAAGTAAAGAGCCCAAGAAAAAATCCCCGGTCGTGAAGAAGGATCATATCCGTCGTAACGACCCATGTCCTTGTGGAAGTGGGAAGAAATATAAAAATTGTCACGGAAAATAAGAGGTTGAGGCACTCTCTTTCTAGAGGGTGTCTTCCCTTGTTTTAAGAATCATATAGGAGTGATGGATATGGATATGGCAGAAATCCGCCATGCATTGGATAATACAGCTAAGCGATTAGCGGACTTCAGGGGGTCTCTTTGACGTCGATCAAAGAAAAACCCGCATTGCAGAACTAGAAGAACAAATGACAGAGCCAGGCTTCTGGGACGACCAGAACACGGCGCAGAAAGTCATTGATGAAGTGAACGGACTGAAGGGTCTTGTCCACACACTTGAAGACCATGAAGAAACGCATGAGAATTTGGAAGTTTCTTATGAGCTCGTCAAAGAAGAAGATGATGAAGAATTGCGCGAGGACCTCGAACAGGAAGTCCAGCAGCTGAAGAAAGACCTTGACCAATTCGAACTGAACATTCTTTTGAGTGAGCCCTACGACAAGAACAACGCGATTCTTGAGCTTCACCCGGGTGCGGGTGGTACGGAGTCCCAGGACTGGGCAAGCATGCTTCTTCGTATGTACACACGCTGGGCAGAGAAGAAAGGTTTTTCTGTTTCCACGATGGACTATCTCCCAGGGGATGAAGCTGGCGTGAAGAGTGTGACCCTTCTGATCAAAGGGCACAATGCGTACGGCTATTTGAAAGCGGAAAAAGGCGTCCACCGTCTTGTCCGAATTTCTCCTTTCGATTCCTCCGGCCGTCGTCACACGTCCTTCGTGTCGTGTGAAGTGATGCCTGAGTTCAACGATGAGATTGAAATTGATGTCCGCACAGAAGATTTGAAGATTGATACCTACCGTTCCAGTGGTGCCGGTGGACAGCACGTCAACACGACAGACTCTGCCGTTCGTATCACGCACCTCCCGACAAATACAGTCGTGACGTGTCAGTCGGAACGTTCGCAAATCAAAAACCGTGACCAAGCGATGAAGATGTTGAAGGCGAAACTTTACCAGCTTGAGATCGAACGCCAACAGCAGCAGCTTGATGATATCCGCGGCGAACAAAAAGAAATCGGTTGGGGAAGCCAAATCCGTTCCTACGTGTTCCACCCTTATTCCATGGTCAAAGACCATCGTACGAATGAAGAGGTCGGAAACACGCAAGGGGTCATGGATGGTGACCTTGATAAATTCATCAACTCTTACCTCCGTTCTAAAATGGATGCTTAATATGGAAGACGCTCACTATTAGTGAGCGTCTTTTTTTCTGTTCACCTATGACTATTTTTGCTACTATGAAGTTATCTTACATACGAAGGAGCGAATAAAGAATGAAGGTGAAAAAAGCGATTATTCCTGCAGCTGGACTCGGCACACGTTTTTTACCCGCAACAAAGGCGATGCCGAAAGAGATGCTTCCGGTCGTCGATAAGCCGACGATTCAATATATCGTAGAAGAAGCGATCCAGTCAGGGATTGAGGATATTATCATCGTAACAGGAAAAGGGAAGCGTGCGATTGAGGATCACTTTGATCATGCGTTTGAACTTGAGGATAATCTTTATAAAAAAGGAAAGCTTGATCTCCTTGAGGAAGTTCAGCAATCGGCTGAAGTTGACATTCACTATATTCGCCAGAAAGAACCGAAAGGGCTGGGACATGCCGTCTGGTGTGCCCGCAAGTTTATCGGAGACGAACCGTTTGCCGTCCTGCTTGGAGACGACATCGTCCGTTCGGATGAACCTTGCCTGAAGCAGTTGATCGACCAGTATGAAGAAACGCAATCATCAGTCATCGGTGTCAAACAAGTGCCGGAAGATGAAACCGATCGCTACGGAATCATTGCACCTGGAAAACAAGAGGGCCGACGCTATCAAGTGAAGCACTTTGTTGAAAAGCCGGCTGTCGGTGAAGCGCCGTCCAACTTGGCAATCATCGGCCGTTATGTGTTCGCGCCTGAAATCATGGATCTGCTTGCCACACAGGAAGAGGGGAGAGGTGGAGAGATCCAGTTGACCGATGCCATCGAGCGATTGAACCTTGACCAGCCTGTGTACGGGTATGAGTTTGAAGGTGAGCGTTATGATGTCGGCGATCAGCTCGGCTTTATTAAAACGACCCTTGCCATTGCGATGGAAAGGGAGAACATGCGCGACGATGTTCTTGCCTTACTAGCAGAGATTATGGAAAAACAGGAATCGATGAATTCATAAAAGCAGGCGGCGGGTCTTGAGGCCCGTCGCTTTTTGTATAGAAGGGGAGAGGAAGCAAAAACTAACAGGAATACGACATCTTGCTCCTTTACCGTGTTAACACGTTATTCTGCTCTCATTTACAGGAGAATGCCCTAGTGTTATACTCCTTACGGTTTATGGAGAACGATACATAGGGAGAGTCGAACAGCATGATGATGATGGCAAAAAAATATCGTCGGGAGCCGATGCCGCCGGCACTTAGACAAGCACTCGATTACGGGTTAGTTATTCTTGGATCATTTTTCGTAGCGTTAGCCTTCAATTTATTTTTATTACCGAATAACATCGCCTCTGGAGGAGTAGCAGGCGTCAGTACGATTACGAAAGGTGTATTCGGCTGGGAGCCGGGTGTCGTCCAGTGGGTGTTGAATATCCCTCTTTTCATTATGGGCGTTGTTATATTAGGAAAAAACTTTGGTCTGAAGTCGTTCGTCGGGACCGTTACCCTGCCGCTCTTCGTTTTGATGACGAGTGAGATGGCGCCGGCAACACCCAATCCTTTACTTGGCGCGATTTTCGGTGGAATGGGCGTTGGACTAGGACTTGGCATCGTTTTCCGAGGACGGGCCTCAACAGGCGGGATCGACTTAGCTGCTCAAGTGCTGCACAAATTTACACATTTACCGCTGGGTATCAGTGTCGCTTTACTGGATGGTATGATTGTCCTGACATCGGCGATTGTTTTTTCACTGGAAGAAGGTTTGTATGCACTCATCGGGTTATTCGCAACCAGTCGGACGATCGACTTTGTCCAAGTGGGACTGAACACTTCGAAGAACGTGATGATCATTACGGAGGATGTCGATGAAGTGCGTTCGGCAATTTTTAAACAAATCGATCGTGGGGTAACTGTCCTAAGTGGAGCTGGTGGCTACACAGACCGGGAACGCCGGGTCGTCATGTGTGTCGTCCAGCAGAATGAATTCATCAAATTGACACAAACCGTAAAAACGGTTGACCCGGGGGCATTTGTCGTTGCCATGAATGCCACTGAAGTACTTGGAGAGGGTTTCAAAACCTCCTGACTCGGTTATAATATCTCTATATCTCATCAAAATACGAGAGGGGATACTGGAATGAAAAAACTATTTTCTGCCTTGATTTTAGGGCTGATCCTCGTCTTGAGTGCCTGTGGGGGCGGCGGAGACGAAGGAACGACAGATGAAAGTGCGAACGATGAAACGACAGAAGAACAAACCGGTGAAGAGTCCGGCGAAGGTACAGATGAAGGAACGGCAGACAGTGGTGACGGCGAGACGGTCGACACAGCGGCTGCAGAAAAAGTGTACCAAAACAACTGTGCCAGCTGCCACGGTGGTGAGCTTGGCGGTGGAATGGGACCAGCCTTGACTGAAGTAGGTACCAAGTATTCAGCGGATGAAATCGTAGACATCATTAAAAATGGTAAAGGCGGCATGCCTGCTCAAGGTGACGTATCAGACGAAGATGCTCAGCTGGTAGCAAGCTGGCTTGCGACAATGAAATAAGCTTCTGTTGAAAAAGTCTGGTCATGCACCAGACTTTTTTTATGTTTTCACTAAGTCTGGAACAACCTAAGAATTAGCTCTATCATCAAATAACTGACTTGTGAAAAACAAATGTAATAATTTCATGTCTAAATAAATCGAAAATTAATGTTATAATAAATGTGTTTGTAGACAAGAGAGAAGACAACTGACTTAACATTATGAGAGATACAGGTGATTTAACATGATTAATATGCAAGGAGTATATAAAACATATCCGAATGGAGTCACAGCGTTGAACGGACTGGATATCCGTATCGACCAGGGAGAATTCGTCTATGTCGTAGGTCCAAGTGGTGCCGGTAAATCAACATTTACGAAGCTGATTTACAGGGAAGAAAAGCCGACGACAGGAACAGTTCTTGTGAACGACATGGACACCTCCACAATGAAACAGCGCCGCATTCCGGCATTGCGCCGTCAAATTGGTGTCGTTTATCAGGATTTCCGTCTATTGCCGACACTTACGGTTTATGAGAACGTTGCTTTTGCGCTTGAAGTGATTGAAGAAAATCCACAAAACATCCGTCGCCGTGTCATGGACGTGCTCGATCAGGTGCGTTTGAAAAACAAAGCACGCTTCCTTCCGGATGAACTTTCTGGAGGAGAGCAGCAGCGTGTATCCATTGCCCGTGCGATCGTGAACCATCCGAAAGTGCTGATCGCTGATGAGCCGACCGGTAACCTGGACCCGGAGACATCCTGGGAGATCATGCATATCCTTGAAGAAATCAATGAAGCAGGGACAACTGTATTGATGGCGACCCACAGCCAGGAAATCGTGAACACGATCCGTAAGCGTGTCATTGCCATTGAGGACGGGATGGTCGTTCGTGACCAGAGCAACGGAGAATATGGCTACGAAATGTAAAGGCTAGAGACTGTCTCAGTTTGGAGACGGTCTTTTTCTTTTGTTTTTTGGGAAGTGTGGCACCTGCTTCCTTCTTTTTGGTGCCAGGCACTAGAAAGATGATTTTGGTGCCAGGCACCAAAAAGAGGCAGAAGGTGCCAGGCACCAAACAAAGCCTATTCCAAACCTGGCACCGAACGATGAATCACCGGTAAAAGGTACCCCACTTTTAAATTCTGTAGCTGGAAACACACATGAATTTCTCCGATTCTCGTTTCTGGTTTAATTACTGGTAGATAGATAGGTGGGGATGTCCTATAATGAAATGGACATGCTATCGTTATTTTCGGCATATGTTAACTCAGAGAACAATCCTTGATTTACGTTGAAGGCGCTTTTTTGCTAGTATAGAGGAAACATGAAATCCACAATAGAAGGGTGAATGCGATGAATATAAAACCGCGCTACGTTGCGCTGTTGATGGCGCTAGCGGTCCTATTTGGAGCGGCAGGCTCGTACATAGGAATAGAATACTTCGCTGACGGCACGAACGAACAGGCTCAATCTGAACAGTATGCAGATAAAGATGCGGAGAACTTCGGGAGTTTGTCCAAAGAGGAACAAAAGGCATTCATACAAAATATGTCCGGAAACGCCGATTTGAAAAAGGTGGAACAGGCATTTAGTACAATTCAGGAAAATTATGTAGAAGAAGTAGATAAAAACACCCTTGTTGAAGGGGCGATTCAGGGGATGCTCGATACGCTCGAGGATCCATACAGTGTGTATATGGATCCAGAAACGATGGAGCAGTTCAACCAGACGATCGAATCTTCTTTCCAGGGGATTGGTGCAGAAGTGAGCATGGTCAATGATAAGGTGACAATTGTCGCACCTATCAAAGGGTCACCCGCTGAAGAGGCCGGCTTGAAGCCGAACGATCAGATCTTGAAAGTGGATGGCGACAGTGTGGAAGGCCTTGACCTTTATGAAGCGGTTCTGAAGATCCGCGGGGAAAAAGGGTCAGAAGTGACGCTGCAAATTGACCGTCCAGGAGTCAGTGAACCATTGAACATCGACATCACCCGTGATGATATTCCATTAGAAACCGTGTACTCCGATACGAAGGAGATCAATGGCAAAAAAGCCGGTATTATTGAAATCACTTCTTTCTCTGAGAAAACTTCGGATGAATTCCATGAAGCTTTAGAGAAGCTTGAAAAGGATGACATGGACGGGCTGGTCATTGATGTGCGTGGAAATCCTGGAGGCTTGTTCACGGACGTTCAGGAAATTTTGAAAGAGTTCATTCCGAAAGATAAGCCGATTGTTCAGGTAGAAGACCGTAAAGGTGAGAAAACGCGTTATTTCTCTGAAAACGAGGAGAAAAAGCCGTACCCAATTACCGTCTTAATGGACGAAGGCAGTGCATCTGCTTCGGAGATTTTAGCTGCGACGATGCAGGAAGCGGGCGGTTATGATCTTGTCGGAACGAAGAGTTTCGGTAAGGGTACCGTTCAGCAGGCGTTACCGATGGGCGATGGCAGTACCATCAAACTGACCTTGTTTAAGTGGTTGACGCCTGATGGCAATTGGATTCATGAAAAAGGGATCGAACCGACAGTGAAAGTAAAACAACCGGAATACTTTTACACGAATCCCGTAGAAGTGGAAGAATCCCTTCAATACAATGACAATGATGAAAAAGTGAAAAACATCCAAATTATGCTGAAAGGTCTAGGGCATGATCCGGGCCGCACAGATGGATACTACAGCAAAGATACAGAAGCTGCTGTCCAGGCCTTCCAGGAAGAAGCGGGACTTGAAGTGACCGGTGTTGTTGATGAGAAGACCGGCGGCAAGCTTGAAGAAGCGATTATAAAAGAAGTGCGGGACGAGAAAAACGACAAACAAATGCAGAGAGCGGTCGAGGTCTTGTTTCAATAGGCAGGAATTTGCCGCTGGATGACGAATTATATCCGTAGTCTGTGACTGCGGATTTTTTCGTTATTGGGTAGAGACACAAGAGTGCGGCACGACTGAAAGGAGAATCATGTTGGACGTTTGGTTGATGGAAGTTGCAAAAGGAATGGGGATGATGGTCACTCTCCCATTTTTATACATAGCACTAGCGATGATTTTCATCGTATCCGGAAAACGAGTCAAAGAGGAACGAGCGGCTTTTGGCACACGAATCTTTGACCGCTTTACCGAATGGAAAGGAACGTGGGGAACGGCCCTCATAAGCGGCTTGGTTTTATCTGTGTTGGCGGTTGGTGGAGGTGTGGTATTCAGTTACCCGTTGCTTCTTCTCATAGCTGGGATTCTGCTCCTTGTCAGTTTAACTGGACGATTGAGCTGGTACTCGTCTGCTTATACGCTGGGATTAAGTTACCTGGTTTTGCTTGTCATCCCCTATTTACCTGAATCTGTGCGTAGTTACGAATGGATCGGTGTTCTCCAGGAAACGCCTCTTCACACACTGGCCGTTGTAATGGCCGTTCTTTTATTAACCGAATCGATCCTGATGCTACGTACAACAGCCTCTCTTACGTATCCCGAACGGTTGAAAGGGACGCGTGGAATGTGGATTGGCCAGCACAGGTCAAGAAGGATGACGATCGTTCCGTTTCTCGCGTTGTTTCCAGGGGGCATGATTGAACCTTTTGCCCCGTGGTGGCCGCTTGTTTCCTTTGGTGGAGAAACGTATGGGTTGATTCTTATTCCATTTGTTATGGGGTGGGAATGGAAAGCTCGCGGGCAGTCTCCTGTGGTCGCGGCAAAAACGATGGGGCGGCATGTTTTCCTACTCTCGCTCCTCGTGCTTGGACTAGCTATTGGAAGCTTTTTCATAGGTGTGCTGTCCCTTGCAGCTGTAATGATCGGCTTGATTGGCCGTGAATTTATATTCGTGCTGCACCGGATGCGCGAAGAGAGAACACCGTTCTTTTCTTCTACGAAAAAGGGCATTCGTATTCTGGGTGTCATACCGAGGAGTCCTGCTGATCAAATGGGACTCACACCTGGGGAAGTCATCGAACGAGTGAATGCAATCCCTGTAAGGACAGAAAATCAATTTTATGAAGCCCTTCAAAATTCAGGGGCGTTTACAAAAATGGAAGTACGCGATGAATGGGGAGAGAACCGCTACGTGCAGCGGGCGATGTATGAAGGTGAACACTATGAACTTGGACTTGTGTTTGTGGAACCGGCCACCCATGAAGCATCTTTGGGCATTTTCTAAATAATTGGAATCGGAACGGTTATCTGGGCCTCGAAGATAACCGTTCTATTTTTAAAGGGGGAGTTTCGGTGCAGACGTTACATATTTTGAATGGAGAAGAAATGGAAAAGGCTTTTCAACGCAAGGGACTTTTAGAAGGTGATCCCATGATTCCTTTCAATGAAGCCATGTGTGCGGGTGAGACCTGTGAAACCATATTCTCAGACCGATTTATAAAAACAAGGGCTTTGACCCATGGCGTTTCTGAAAGTGACTACAGACGGATCACTGTAGAAAAACTGGAGGCTGTGTTCCATGAAGGACGAGATCATCTTCAGTTATGGTTTGATGAAGATATGTTCTGCCAGATCAATCTTCTTACTCTCCTGGCCTGGCTTGATCAAATCGGTTATGAAGGAAAAGTCGAACTTCGTATAGTCACTCAGAAGTTCGATCCTCTCGCCTCCTATACTCTTCATGTAGATGGATATCTATCGATGTATAAACAGGTCCTTATAAACCGGTCGACTCCGGCTGAAGTTTCTCTTCCCCCGCTTAGCAAGGGCATCAAATTGTACTTGAAATACAAGGGCAGAGATAATGAGCTTGTCAGATTCATCGAACATCATCCAGATTTATCAGAGGATAAGCTTGTAAAGCGGATGATTGAAACTTTTCAGGAATATGGACTGGGAGACGTTCAGTACATGCAGTTGATCCGAAATGTAAGAGCTTCTGAGAGGTGAAGGAGGCTCTTTTTGATTGAAGGAAGATGTTCTCATTTACTGGTGACGTGCATACAATTTTCACAGTTCAGTGATGAAAATGATTCTCAAATTCATTGACAGAGTGGAAACGAGCCCATAAACTAGATAGTAGAGAAAATATAGAATTCGTGATTTTTCGTGTAGCTCCAACAGCGATAGATTTCGTGAGACATAAAGGAGAGGTCAGATTATGGATACCCTGTTGGCGAATAATTTAACTTTAGGCTATGGAGATTCCATCATCATAGATTCATTAGATATTACGATCCCGAAAGGCAAAGTCACTGTACTCATCGGTGGAAACGGTTGCGGCAAGTCCACGTTGCTTCGTTCGATGGCTCGTTTATTGCGTCCAAAATCAGGAGAAGTCGTACTGGATAGCGCAGATATTTCCAAGATGCGTACGAAAGATGTGGCGAAAAAGATGGCCATTCTTCCGCAAAGTCCGACAACTCCTGAAGGTCTCAGCGTCTATCAGCTTGTAAAGCAAGGCCGTTATCCTTATCAAGGGTTCGCCAAACGCTGGTCGGACGAAGATGAGAAAGCTGTCACGCGTGCGCTTGAAGATACGAACTTGATGGAGTTGAAAGACAGAACGGTTGATTCTCTATCCGGAGGTCAGCGTCAACGTGCGTGGATCGCGATGACTCTAGCTCAGGATACAGATATTCTTCTATTGGATGAACCGACGACTTATTTAGATATGACGCACCAGATTGATATTCTTGATTTGCTCTTCGATTTGAATCAGGACAATGGACGTACAGTAGTCATGGTGCTTCATGATATTAACTTGGCCTGCCGTTATGCCGATCATATCATCGCCGTAAAAGATAAAACGGTCTTCGCACAAGGAAAGCCTGAGGATGTTGTAACTTGTGACATGATGCAGCATGTATTCGAAATGCTTTGTGATGTAAGAGAGGACCCTCTTTTCGGTACACCGATGTGCATCCCCCATGGCAAAGGGCGCTGTTTGATCAAACAAGCGCAGGCGGAAGCTCAGGCTCAACAAAAACAAACGGTATAACTATTAAAAGCAATGTGCGCTGCACATTGCTTTTTTTCTTATCTGGAAAGGATTTCTGACTTTTTTGGTAGAAAGATACATAGAGAAGCAGGAACCTAACATGATAACATGGTATACATGTGTAAATACGATTTTATGATTGAGGGGATAATCCATGGAACGGGTGAAAGATTGGATGGATCAGGGGATCATAGCAGGGATTGCTGACCGCATTCCCCATGAACACTTGTTGCATATGCTTATGGATGGAATATCCGACTATATCTTTTTTATGGAAGTCGTCGGTGAGAGACGGTTTAAATATGTATATATGAATGATTCTGCGAAAAACCATTCCCCGATCAAAGGTGCGGGATGGGAAGGTAAATACATAGAAGACCTCCTAGGTGAGGAACAAGCCGAAGATTTAATTGAGGCCTATGAAGCGGTCGTCAGAAAAAAAGAGCCGCTGACTTACGAAGATGAAATTCTGGTCAATGGAAAACTGTTCAGAGGCCATTCTGTGCTGACTCCGACCATGGACGAGTCGGGAGAAGTGACGCACATTGTGTCGATCACGAGAAACATTACAGATGTGATTGAAAAAGAGCGCGACCTCAGCCGGATCAATGCTATGTATCGTTCCTTAATGAAGGATACGACAGATGCGATTTTAATTGTCGATACGGCGGGCAACATTTTGGAAGCGAACCATGCATTAGAAGAACTGTACGGATATACAAAAGAAGAGATGCAAACCTCTTCTTTTCCTTTTATACCCTCGAACAGGAGAGAAGAAGCGCAGGAACTTGTTCGTAAAGGGAAGGAAAGAGCGATCTCCCGGTACGAAACGGTCCGTCAAAGAAAAGACGGGACACTCGTGGATGTTTCCATCAGCATTTCTCCGATTCAGAACGAGGACGGGGAAGCGATCGGACTCAGTTCCATTGTAAGAGACATTTCCAAAGATAAGGCCGCTCAGCGGAAGCTGGAAGCGAGCAGATCCCGCTATCGATCGTTGTTCAAACATAACCCGCAGCCTATTATGACGCTTACTTTCCAAGGGCTGATTAAAAAAGCGAACCGTGCGACATTGAGCCTTTTGAAAACAGAGGAGGAGACTCTTGCGCAAACGTCTATTATCGAATGGGTGCCAGAAGAGCAGCGAACTTGGTTGAGAAAGCAGTTGTTAGAATCCTTTTTCCATAAAGGAACCCGGTTTGAAACGAGTTTTTGGATGGATGGTGAAGAACGTATTCTAAGAGTCTCTCTCGTTCCGATTATTAACGAGGGGCAGAAAGAAGGAATTTACGCCATTCTTGAGGACCGGACGGAACAAGAGAGGGCTGATGAGGCTTTAAGGCAGAGTGAGGAAAAGTTCCGTCTGATAGCGGATCATTCCAATGATTTAATATCGGTTTTCTCACCGATGGGAGAACTGGTTTACGCGTCTCCATCACAAGAGAAATTCTTAGGCAGGGCCCCGAATGAAATGACTTCAACAGAACTGCAGCAGCAGCTCGAGCCTGCTGATTTAACTAACCTTACTCATGCCTTTAAATGGAGTGAGAAGAGCAAAGAAGCGTTTACGGTTTCCCTGACATTGAAAAGTCAGAATGGAGAGCCTGTCTGGTTTGAATGCAGGGGGACGCCGGTAGTCAGTGAACAGAATCATGTCAGCCATTTCGTCATTGTGGCGCGGGATATTTCCGAGCAGAAAAATTATGAGGAGAAACTTGAGCGTTTTGCTTTTTACGACTATTTAACAGGTTTGCCGAACCGGCGACTTTTTGAAGACCGGGTCGAGCAGGCCATTGCAAAAGCAGAACGGTCGGGAGAGTCATTCGCCCTCCTTTATTTAGATGGGGACGGGTTCAAGTGCATCAACGATGAATTCGGCCATGAAATCGGAGACGAATTTTTGTGCCGTGTCGGCCAGCGGATGAAAGAGTGCATCCGGTCGGGAGATTCGGTCGGACGAATCGGCGGCGATGAATTTGCGATTCTACTGGAAGACATGGCGGATCGTGATCAAATGTATGAAGTCTCTATGAGAGCTCTCGAGAAATTGAGAGAACCGTATATAGTTAAAGGAGAGGAAATCCGTTCCTCTTTCTCCATAGGCGTTGCCTGTTATCCAGAAGGCGGACAAACCTTGGATGACCTTTTCCGGTCAGCAGACAAGGCTCTTTATAAAGGGAAGCGGGACGGAAAAAATCAGGTGCGTTTATATGAGAATCATCGATAAAAAGCGGAGCCCCTTGAGGCTCCGTCTTTTTTATTCTGGAATTTCATTAAGGTTGTTAATGGTGTGCGTTGGGTTGATTCCTAGTTCCGGCCATTTTTGCTGCTTTCGGTTCACCCAGGCTGTATGGAAGCCGTAGGAAGCTGCCCCCGTAATGTCCCAGGGATTACTTGAAAAGAAAAGGATCTCTTCTTTTTCAAATCCCAGCTGTTCGTGGGCGTAGCTGTAGGCATTCGGGTGAGGCTTGAACACTTCAATATCATCAGCGCTGAGTAAATCAAAGTCGTCTTTCAACTGATTGTTCTCTAAGAGAGGCTCTAACATCGAACGCGTCCCGTTAGAGAAAATGGTAAAGGTTTTCTCTTGATGATTTTGCTTCAAAGAAGGGACCTCATCGTAAGGCTGAAGTTGTTCATATTCGTGCATCAGGTCTTCCACGACATCAGGTTTCACATCCACATTACTATAAGCGAGGGCATCTAAAAGCGCCCACCTGGTAATGTCGGTGAATGGCTTGTATCCTTGGATCAACTGCCGGACAAGGAAATAGTGCACCTGCCGACTGCGCCACTCTTCACTCACTTTGGGACCTTGGTCAGGGAAAAATTGATGAATCTTTTTCATGACGCTATGAACGTCAAACAACGTTCCATACGCATCGAAAACATAGGCTTTATAAGTCATAGGTTCAGACTCCTTTCCATGGATTAGATTCCCCCTGGTGAATCAGGGTAAACAAGAAGTTAGGGGAGGGAGAAGAATGAATACACTGCACCATGGCTACTGGACATTTTTTGCAACAAGAAAACAAAGGTACACCGGCTGGTTTATTTTCGGGAGCCTATCACCGGATATCGTGTATTATGTCATGTTCCTTTATTTAAGTGTAAGAAGACAGGCCTGGCAGGTGATGGACGACGCCGATCCGATGCGGTCTTTATTTGGTTTAGTTCATGATTTGTTTGAGCATCCGGTCGTTTTTATTTTGCGTCATGCTGGGCATTCGTTGTTTATATGGGGGATCTTTTTTGTACTTGTTTTAATTTGGAAAGGAAGAAGTCTCTCGATGTGGACCGCTTTTTCTTATGGGTGGCTTGGGCATGTGATCCTTGATATTCTTACCCACCATGATGATGCGGTTCCTATGTTTTATCCGATTAGCAGCTATACGTTTAAAAGCCCTGTTTCCTACTGGGATGATGACCATTATGCCAACGTTTTTTCTATGGTCAATACCTTGCTGATTGCGGTTTCTCTCCTCTATCTGCTCATTAGGAAAATCAGGAAGAAACGCCGTTCACAAAAAGTTCATGACTCATGACGGCGCTTTCCTTTCTCTATCATCTAAAATTCATGATATGATTTACTTAGGAAACAAACAATATTCATGACACCATGATCATAGATAGAGAAAGGGTAAGACGATGAAGAAATTTTCAATTCTAACAACATTCGTTACGTTTCTCGCGTTGATCCTCGGAAACCTGGTCGTTGCGACAGATTCAGGGGACGCGTGTGGGACGACGTGGCCGGTCTGTAATGGAAAGATCTTTCCTGATATTACGGACTATCACGTCATTATAGAGTATTCACACCGTTTGATGGTCCCATTGCTTATCATGCTAACCGGCCTCAACGCTGTTGGTGCGATCTATAAATACCGCAAAAACAAATCTGTATTTATTTTAGCTATTCTAAGTTTGGCACTGCTTGTATTTCAGTCTATGGTAGGTGGTTTAAACGTCCTTCTTGGCACACCACCTGGGTTTACGACGTTCGATGTTACTTTCAGTCAACTGCTGTTAATCGTTCTAGTGTTGTTGAGTTACAGTCTGCATGAAAAGAAGATCGAGCTGAACCGGACGAGCTGGGCATCGGTATCCATGAGTTACCGCGCTTTCTTGATTGGTTACATCGCCTATATTGCTCAAGTCATTCTCGGAGCATTCTTTAAGCATAGCCGTGCAAGTAACGTCATGATGGACATTCCAGCGATGGAGTACTTGATCACAAGTGAATCTGTGGCGAATGCTGTGTATTCCTTACACTGGGTGGCTACCTTTGTGGTCATTGTCGCCGCGATTTGGTTCGTCATTTATGCATCAAGGTTCAAATACCATATCGCGTTATCCTGGGCCTATTTGATCTCGCTTCTGCTGAATGCAGTGGTAGGATTTATTATTGTCGTTACAGGAAACGTCGTCCTCGCTTCATCCATGCACATGCTCATTTCCACAGTGACAATGGTCATCGGAGCGTGCATCCTCGGAGGATACTGGTTCAAACTGCAAAAGAAAACAGTGAAAGCATAAAAGGAAGCTGCCGTGTAAGGCAGCTTTTTTTGAGTTTGTATGGAAATTTCTGTATGACCTGGTCTAGAACTTTGTTCCAGACCAGGTCATACAGAAAATACCAATTGAAAAATAAGCAAAAGAAAAAGAGCCGTTTGGGAACGGCTCTTTATTGGAAGAGTTGTTTGATTTCTTCTTCGCTCAGGGAAGTCAGCATGGATTCGCCTGGTTGGATGATTTGGTCAACGAGATCGCGTTTCTTTTGTTGAAGCTGATAAATGCGCTCTTCGATTGTCCCTTCGGATATCATCCGGATGACCTGCACGACTTTTTCCTGACCGATACGGTGTGCACGGCCGGCCGCCTGTTCTTCGATGGCCGGGTTCCACCAGAGGTCGTAGAGAATGACAGTATCTGCGCCGGTGAGGTTCAGACCGGTTCCTCCTGCTTTCAAGGAGATGAAAAACGCATCTTTTTCCCCTTCGTTGAAAGCTTCGACCATCTCCATTCGTTTTTCTGATTTGGTGCTGCCATCTAAGTAGAAGGCCTGTAAGCCATCTTTGGTCAGTTCATCGTGCATCTTGGTCAGCATGCTTGAAAACTGAGAGAAGATCAGCAGTCGGTGCCCACTTTCTTTCAGCTCACGCGTCAGTTCTTTCAACTGTTCAAGCTTTCCTGACTGTCCTTCGTAGTTTTCAAGGAACAGACCGGGGTGACAGCAAATTTGACGCAGTCTCGTAAGCCCAGCAAGAATTTCAAGTTTTCCTCGCTGGATCCCCTTCGTTGCAATCGTCTCCTGGATGTCGTTTTGAATCCGCTCCAAGTACGCAAGGTACACTTCTTTCTGTTCCCGTGTCAGCTCTGAATATTGGACCGTATCAATCTTATCCGGCAGCTCATCGAGCACTTCTGTTTTCATCCGGCGTAAGATGAAAGGTCGCGTCATCAGAGAGATTTTTTCCGGCTTCAACTGCAAAAACTTTTTCTTACTGGTGAAAAATCCTGGCATAATTGTACGGAACAGGGACCAGAGTTCCTGCAGCGAATTCTCAATAGGTGTGCCACTTAAGGCGAAACGGTGTCTCGATTTAATTGATCGAACGGCTACAGCTGTTTTCGTTGTTTCATTTTTGATTGCCTGCGATTCGTCTAGGACCATCGCGTGAAACTTTTGCTCTTCATAGGAAGTGATGTCCTGCCTGAGCAATGGATAAGAGGTAATCCAAACATCCTTAGCTGCCGCTTCGTTCAGTGCTTCCTGCCTCGCTGAAGGATCTCCGGTCAAAATCTGCACTGACAATTGCGGAGCAAATTTCTCAAGTTCCTTTTTCCAGTTGTACACAAGAGAGGCAGGAGCAATGATGATGGCTGGGTCAGTCATCTTCCCTTTCAACTTTTCATCCAGCAGGAAAGTGATCGTTTGAATGGTTTTCCCTAAGCCCATATCATCCGCGAGTACTCCGCCTAAGCCGTAATGGCTGAGCATCTTCATCCAGCGAAAGCCGGTCAATTGGTAGGGGCGTAAGTCCGCCTGCAGGCCTTCCGGAGGATCAATCTCAAAGGATTGAGGTGATTTCAGCCGATCGACAAGCTCTTGGAAAAGCTGATTTCTTTCTGCTTCACTTGGATTCAGCGCATCTTCCACCTGCAAGCTTCGTGCTGTTGAGACTTGAAAATGGTTGTCTTCTAAATCCTTCGTGCTTAAGTCAAGATCATCGACGAGTTTTTGAAAACGATCGAAGGATTCACTCGTTAAAGCCATGAGCGCACCATCAGACAGGCGGTAATACTTTTTCCGTTCAATGACGGCTTTAAGTGCTTCTGTAACATCGTCATCACTAATGCCCTCGATAGTAAAATTGATATCGAGCCAATTGCCGTCGCTCTCCAGTTCAACCGACGTCTGCAGTTCAAGGGGGCGATCTTCTACAAGAGAACGGACCGAAGACGACAAGTAAACGTCACTATGTTCTTTCAGCTTTGGTAAGTAGTGATAAAGGAATTGATCAAGCTTGTCTTCGTCCTCTATATAGACCATTTCTCCATCAAATTTGAACTCGGCAAGTTCAATGATCTGCATGATTTCCTGCTCTGTCTGTCGATCCCGTCTGACAATGGTTTGATTACTCAATGGCTGTTCATTGAAGGGATCGATGGTCAAGTCACCATATTGAAAGTTCACATCAAGCGTGAGTGTCCACTGTTGAAAATCCAAGTAGGTTTTAGCAACGAGCGACTCCTGCACAATTTTTTCCTGAGCGGAGCGATCAAGCTGGACATCTGCTATGGTTTCAAGTTCAGGAAGGACATACGACACAATCCCTTCCATATCATGATGGCTTACGGTGTGGCTGCCATTTGAATTGTAAGGAAGGATGGTGTAAAGCGTTTGAATAACTTCCTCCTGCTTAGCATCGACGGGATAAAAAGTTCCTTGCTTATAAAGAAGATGGTAATCCGACAGGTAATCGTAATCTTTCAAATGGTTCATGTGCATATGAAAGTGGCCTCGTTCTTCAGAAACGTAAAAAGAAAGGTCCGGGAACTCCTCTTCGAAACGGATGATTCCCACGTTTTCCCCGCGTTCCATGACCTCTGTCTGCTGCTTTTCTAAAAGAGGGAGCAGTTGGTCAGCAAGTGTGGGAGAAATTTTTAATACTTTTGGTTCGGCCGAATTCCACTGCTGCTCATAAAATTGCTCTTGTTCGTAGGCAAGCTGTAAAAGCCTTAAAATTTCTTTGTCATCAGCAGAAAAGGAGTGTTCTGCCGGATCGTACGTGAACTTCTTAGTAATGCGGTACGCTTGATTTTTGCGGATATGATCAAGCAGCTCGCGAATATTTTTAATCACATAGGGATAGTTTTCCCCGAGCTTCATTTCCAAGCCGAGACTCTTAGAACCGAGAATGGATTGAAGGTGAAGGTAATATTGGATTTGAAGAGGCTTCTTCAAATCCTCCCCGCCACGATTTTCCTGCCGCTGTCTGAACGCTTCGAACAAGCTGACCGCAAACATCCGGTCCTGATTCGTCAGACCGGACTGCGATTTCCGCCCCTTTTCTGCTAGTTTCGGTGCCAGATCCTCTAATGTCTTTTCCCGGATGGCAATCAGGACGGCAGCAATATGTTTGCAGGTATAATAGGTGGAATAAGCCGCACATTCGCACGTCGCTTCCACATCTTCGTCCTCAAAAAAGAAGACACGGACTTCATAGTCGTGTGTACCTGCAACGACCGCCCGCCATGAACGAATCGCGCTATTATGAGAAAGGCCGTACACTTTCCCCCGGTCGAAATATTGCTTCCCGCGTGTGTAAAAAGTCTGACCAGTGATTTTCTTTATATCGTTCGGTTGTAATAAGTAACTCTGCATAACTGGCATCCTTACTATCGTTTTTTTCCTATTATAACAGGTTTCAACACCCAAAGAGAATGAGAGGGTTTAGGAAGAAGTGGAAGGTCGGGTTATCCATAATATGGATGACCTGGTACACCAATATTTGGAAGGTGTTCGTATTTGTGATTGATTTTACAGGTGGGTTATGCTAACTTTCAAAGTATAATCAAAAAATTCGACGAAGTCGCTTGAGTGTGTGAGCGCTTTTTTTATGGAGTGAATCTGCCAATGTAAAACGTATATCCTACCCAGCCTAATGTATTGAAATTCTTAATAAACGGAGGATATCACGATGAGTCAAATACAAGATGAAATGAAAAAGCGCCGTACGTTTGCTATTATCTCCCACCCGGACGCCGGTAAAACAACGATGACGGAGAAAATGCTATTATTCGGAAACTTGATCCGCTCTGCAGGTACGGTCAAAGGGAAGAAATCTGGTAAGTTTGCTACATCCGACTGGATGGAAATTGAGAAACAGCGTGGAATTTCTGTCACGTCCAGTGTGATGAACTTCCCTTACAAAGATTATCAAGTAAATATTTTGGATACACCCGGACACGAAGACTTCAGTGAAGACACGTACCGCACATTGACGGCGGTCGACAGTGTTGTCATGGTTATTGATGGCACAAAAGGGATTGAGGCGCAGACGCTCAAGCTCTTTAAAGTTTGTAAAATGCGCGGCATCCCGATCTTCACTTTTATCAACAAAATGGACCGTGAAGGCCGTGAGCCGTTGGAATTGATGGAAGAAATTGAAGAAACCCTAAACATCGAAACGTATCCAATGACCTGGCCGGCAGGTATGGGCAAGCGCTTCTTAGGCGTTTTCGACCGTGAAAATGAACAATTTGTTCATTACACAGGGAACGAGGCAGAAGAATATATTCCTTACAGCGAACTTGACCAGCACCCTGAGTTGACGGAGAATGCCACGTTCCAGGAATCGGAAGAGGAAATGGAAATGGTCGCTGAAGCTGGAGATACCTTCGATATGGAAAAAGTGATGCGCGGCGATCAGACGCCTGTCTTCTTCGGAAGTGCTCTTGCTCCATTCGGGGTGGAAACTTTCTTCAATTCATTCATTGATATGGCCCCTGAACCGGCACCAAGAAAATCGACAGAAGGTATTGTTTCTCCAGATCATGAAGAATTCTCTGGTTTCATCTTTAAAATTCAGGCGAACATGAATCCGCAGCACCGCGACCGGATTGCTTTCGTTAGAATATGCTCCGGAAAGTTTGAGCGTGGGATGAACGTGACGCTCTCCCGTACAGGAAAAACGTTCAAGCTTGCTCAATCCCAGCAATTTGTGGCTTCTTCCCGTGGAACCGTAGAGGAAGGGTATGCCGGGGATATTATCGGAATCTATGATCCGAACGTCTACCGAATCGGAGATACGATCGTAACTGGTAAATCCAGCTTCGAGTACGATGAGCTTCCACAATTCCCACCTGAACTATTTAAGAAAGTAACGGCGAAGAACGTCATGAAATCCAAGCAGTTCAGAAAAGGGTTGGAACAGCTTGTGCAAGAGGGCGCCATCCAGTTGTTCAAACGCTATCGTTTCGAAGACTATATCATCGGAGCGGTTGGTGAGCTTCAATACGAAGTCTTTGAATACCGTATGAAGAACGAGTACAACGTAGATATTGAGTTGACTCCTCTAGGTGAG
The DNA here is from genome assembly GCF_035818575.1 of Halobacillus sp. HZG1. Classification (NCBI taxonomy): domain Bacteria; kingdom Bacillati; phylum Bacillota; class Bacilli; order Caryophanales; family Bacillaceae; genus Halobacillus; species Halobacillus sp. HZG1. The sequence goes on along the minus strand of NZ_JAYLVQ010000024.1, from coordinate 40,090 downwards.
CGTATTCCTCGCTGGCTGCAGGAAGACCAGGTCGATGAATCGCTGTTTGATGAACGAAACATGCTTGCAGAAGATCGTGAAGGCAACCCGCTTGTCCTCTTTAAAAACGACTTCTCCCTACGTTGGTTCAAAGATAAAAATCCAGATATCGAACTGACCGACCTGTTCGAAGTGAACGAATACAACCAAACGTTGAATTCCTAATAAGCGAAGCACTTTGCGTAAAAGCAAAGTGCTTCTTTTTATTGTTGAAATGGGATAAACTGGATGACCCAAAGGCGAATGTTTGTTCGTTCGATGTTAGAATGGTAAACTGTTGTGGTAAACTAAAAAGTACTAGTATAGACAATGAACGGAGGTTTTCGTCGTGGAGGAGAAGTTTGAATTAGTTTCACAGTACTCACCTCAAGGGGATCAACCGCGAGCGATTGAGGAACTTGTTCAAGGAATTGAACGAGGAGATAAGCATCAGACATTGCTCGGGGCCACAGGTACAGGGAAGACATTTACGATGTCTAATGTCATTGAGCGGGTGAATAAACCGACACTGATCATTGCCCATAACAAAACGCTTGCTGGACAGTTATATAGTGAGTTCAAAGAGTTCTTCCCGAACAATGCTGTCGAGTATTTCGTCAGTTACTATGACTATTATCAACCAGAAGCTTATGTGCCTTCGTCAGATACGTTTATCGAAAAAGATGCGAGCATCAATGATGAGATTGATAAATTACGTCACTCAGCGACCTCTGCTCTTTTTGAGCGGAACGATGTCATCATCGTTGCTAGTGTTTCTTGTATCTATGGTCTCGGTTCTCCCGACGAATACCGCAGTCAGGTGCTATCTATAAGATCGGGAATGGAAAAAGACCGTGACGAGTTATTAAGAAATCTTGTAGATATCCAGTATGCAAGGAATGATATCGATTTTCAGCGCGGTACATTCCGGGTTCGTGGGGATTCGGTTGAAATCATCCCGGCTTCAAGAGAGGAACATGCCATGCGTGTGGAATTTTTCGGAGATGAAATCGACCGCATCCGCGAAGTCGATGTTTTGACTGGAGAAGTGATCGGTGATCGGGACCACGTCGCGATATTCCCTGCCTCACACTTCGTCACCCGTGAAGAAAAATTGAAAAAAGCGATTAAAAATATAGAAAAAGAATTGGAAGTCCGTCTGAAGGAATTGCGTGATCAAGATAAATTACTGGAAGCCCAGCGCCTTGAACAACGGACGAATTATGATCTCGAAATGATGAATGAAATGGGCTTCTGTTCCGGAATCGAAAACTATTCGAGACACCTGACATTCAGAGAAGAAGGGGCCACGCCTTATACCCTGCTTGATTATTTTCCTGATGATTTCCTCATGATGGTGGATGAGTCACACGTTACTCTTCCTCAGGTAAGGGGGATGTACAACGGGGACCGAGCGAGGAAACAAGTACTGGTGGACCATGGTTTCCGACTGCCTTCAGCCATGGATAACCGGCCGCTCATGTTTCCTGAATTCGAAAAACATATCAATCAGATTGCTTATGTTTCTGCGACCCCGGGTCCTTATGAAATCGAGCATACACCGAAAATGATTGAACAAATCATTCGACCGACCGGACTGCTGGATCCTGAAATTGACGTCCGTCCGATTCATGGTCAGATTGATGACCTTGTCGGGGAAATCAATAAACGAAAAGATAAGAATGAACGCGTCCTCGTGACGACATTAACGAAGAAAATGTCTGAGGATCTGACCGCTTACCTTAAAGACTTAGGGATTAAGGTTGCTTATTTACACTCGGAAATCAAAACACTGGAACGCATTGAAATCATACGTGACCTCAGGGTCGGTAAATACGATGTCATTGTCGGAATCAACCTGCTTCGTGAAGGACTGGACATTCCGGAAGTTTCCCTCGTCACCATCCTGGATGCTGACAAAGAAGGATTCCTGCGTTCCGACCGCTCCCTTATCCAGACGATTGGTCGAGCGGCACGTAATGAAAACGGTCGAGTGATTATGTATGCGGATAAGATGACAAAATCCATGCAGTTTGCGATTGATGAAACTTACCGACGCCGTGAAAAACAAATCGCTTATAACGAAGAGCATGGTGTCACACCGAAAACGATCAAGAAGGAAGTGCGTGACGTCATTAAAGCGACGAACGTTGCCGAAGACGAAGCTGGATATGATACAGGTAAGAAGCCTTCAGAAATGACGAAGAAAGAACGTCTGGAAATGATCGACAATTTGGAAACCGAAATGAAACAAGCCGCACGCGACCTCGATTTCGAACGGGCAGCCGAACTGCGTGATGTGCTGTTGGAATTAAAAGCGGAGGGATGAGAAGAGTATGGTCAGCAAACATATCAGTATTAGAGGAGCACGTGCTCACAACTTGAAAAATATCGATATCGACATCCCGAAAAACAAACTGGTCGTCATGACCGGTTTGTCCGGTTCGGGGAAGTCTTCTTTGGCCTTCGATACGATTTATGCGGAAGGACAAAGACGGTACGTTGAATCACTAAGTGCCTATGCCCGACAATTTTTAGGCCAAATGGACAAGCCCGATGTGGATTCCATCGAAGGCTTGTCCCCGGCAATCTCGATCGATCAAAAAACAACGAGTCGAAACCCCCGTTCAACCGTAGGTACGGTAACAGAAATCTATGACTACCTGCGCTTGTTGTTCGCCCGTATCGGTCGCCCGACCTGTCCGAAGCATGGCGTGGAAATCAGTTCACAAACGGTTCAGCAAATGGTTGACCGGGTGATGGAGTATCCAGAAAGGACGAAACTCCAAATCCTTGCCCCTGTGGTTTCTGGTAGGAAAGGTGAACATGCCAAAGTCTTTGAGCAGCTCCAAAAGGAAGGTTATATCCGCCTTCGTGTTGACGGGGAAATGCGCGAAATTTCCGAGGAAATAAATCTCGAAAAAAATAAAAAGCACTCGATTGAGGTCGTCATCGACCGAATCGTCGTGAAAGATGGTGTGGAAGGCCGACTATCTGACTCTATTGAAACAGCGCTTAAACTTGGCGGCGGCCATACAATTGTGGATGTAATCGGAGAAGAAGAGCTGATGTTCAGTGAACACCATGCATGTCCAATCTGTGGGTTCTCTGTCAGTGAATTAGAGCCAAGAATGTTTTCATTCAACTCTCCGTATGGAGCTTGTAACCGTTGTGACGGTTTAGGAACACAGCTTGAAGTGGACATTGACCTGGTTATCCCGGATTGGGGCCGCTCTTTGAATGAGCATGCGATTGCTGCATGGGAGCCACAAAGTTCTCAATACTATCCACAGCTTCTGAAAAGTGTTTCCGATCATTACGGCATTGATATGGATAAACCATTCCGTGACCTGCCTGAAGAGCATAAAGAAAAAGTACTTTATGGCAGCGGGGAAGATAAAATCTACTTCCGCTATGAAAATGACTTCGGAAAAGTACGTGAGAACGATATTTTCTTCGAGGGTGTCATTCCGAATATTGCTCGTCGATACCGTGAAACGAGCTCGGATTATATCCGTGAACAGATGGAGAAATACATGGCTCAAAAGCCGTGTCCAAAATGTAAAGGAAATCGTCTGAATGAAGAAGCGCTCGCGGTCTTAATCGATGGAAAGCATATCGGGATCACGACTGATTATTCTGTGACTGAAGCGAAAGAGTTCTTCGAAGCTCTTGAGTTGACGGAGAAAGAAGAAACGATTGCCCGGATGATTCTGAAAGAAATCTGTGAACGCCTCAGCTTCCTCGCGAATGTGGGGCTTGATTATTTAACCCTTTCTCGTTCGGCAGGGACCCTATCCGGTGGTGAGGCTCAGCGTATTCGTCTGGCCACTCAAATCGGTTCAGCCCTTACCGGCGTTTTATATGTACTCGATGAGCCTTCCATCGGTCTTCACCAGCGGGACAATGACCGATTAATCAATACACTGAAGCGGATGCGCGATCTTGATAATACGTTGATTGTCGTCGAGCATGATGAAGATACGATGCTGGCAGCGGATTATTTGATTGACATCGGCCCGGGAGCCGGGGCTCACGGGGGAGATATAGTCACTCAGGGAACTCCTAAACAGGTTATGAAAAGTCGTAAATCTTTGACAGGTCAATATCTTTCAGGCAAAAAGTTCATTCCTCTTCCAGCGGAACGTCGGAAGGCCGATGACCGCTTCCTGCGAATTAAAGGAGCAGAAGAGAACAACCTTAAAAAAGTGGATGCAGAAATCCCGCTTGGAGTGTTCACTGCCGTAACAGGAGTTTCTGGTTCCGGTAAAAGTACACTTATTAACGAGATACTGTACAAGTCCCTTTCTATGAAGCTTCACAATGGCAAGCAAAAACCAGGAAAGCATCAGACGATTGAAGGTATGGAACATCTGGATAAAGTGATTGATATCGATCAATCTCCGATCGGCCGTACTCCACGTTCCAACCCGGCTACCTATACGGGTGTGTTTGATGATATCCGTGACGTATTCGCGCAAACGAACGAAGCGAAAATCAGAGGATATAAAAAAGGCCGGTTCAGCTTCAACGTAAAAGGTGGACGATGTGAAGCCTGCCGTGGGGATGGAATCATCAAGATTGAAATGCACTTCCTCCCAGACGTTTATGTCCCTTGTGAAGTCTGTGATGGGAAAAGATATAACCGTGAAACACTGGAAGTGAAGTATAAAGGCAAGAGCATTGCCGATGTTTTGGGAATGACGATTGAAGAAGCGCTTGATTTCTTTGCTAACATTCCTAAGATTAAACGCAAGCTGCAAACGGTCGCTGATGTAGGCCTGGAATATATCAAACTCGGCCAGCCCGCCACTACTTTGTCGGGAGGAGAGGCCCAGCGTGTGAAGCTCGCAAGTGAACTTCACCGCCGCTCGAATGGAAAGTCCTTTTACATTTTGGACGAGCCGACAACCGGCCTTCATGTCGATGACATATCAAGGTTATTGAAAGTGTTGCAACGACTTGTAGACAATGGGGATTCGGTCTTGATCATTGAGCATAATCTTGATGTCATTAAAGAAGCCGATCATATCATTGATCTCGGACCAGAAGGTGGAGAAAACGGAGGACGCATTATTGCAAGCGGCACTCCGGAACATGTATCAGAGCAGGAGATCTCTTACACGGGACGCTATTTAAAACCGGTTCTTGAACGCGACAGAGCGCGGATGGATAAGAAAATGAACGCGCGTGAAACCGTAGGGAACAAGTAGATGTTTTGACGCTTGTCTCTAAATTGAGTATCGTTAAACAAGAATCGTTTGACGGGAGGAATACGAGTGGATGCCATTCAACAAAAAGTTGTTCAAGAAAAAATTGACCAACTAGCGAATAAAGAAGTTTATGTACACTTAGAAACGACAAACGGGGCTTATGCAAGTCACTTCGATGAAAATGCCTACAACGTAGGAGCTTTCATCCGAAACGCACAAGTCACTTACCAACACGGGAAAATTGTCAGCACGGGAGGGTCCTACCGTGTAGGTCTGAAACTTGACTTGGGCTGGGTTTATGCCGAAGGTTTGACAGATTTCGAAGTGGATGAGAAGGATCGACTGCTCATGGCCGGTCATGACCGTGAAGGCCGTTTAATGGTTGCTCTTGAAATCAGCGAGACCCCTTTTTCACATGAGGCGGATCCTGATGAGTAATGAAAAAGTGGTGGTCATCTTCCCGCATCCGGATGATGAATCGTTCGGAGCCTCCGGAACGATATCTAAGTTCCGTGACGAAGGCGTACCGGTAACTTACCTGTGCGGTACGCTTGGGGAGATGGGCCGAAACATGGGGAATCCTGTATTCGCTAATCGTGAGACGCTCTCTTCTTTTCGAAAAAAGGAGTTGGCTGAAGCAGCGAAACAGTTGGATATAGACGTTGAAATGCTTGGCTATAGGGATAAAACATTGGAATTTGAGCCTAGGCAGCAAGTGGCTGAGCATTTGCAGGAACGTATCGAATCATTAGGAGCTACCATTATTATTACGCATTATCCTGGATATGCTGTTCATCCGGATCATGATGCGCTCGGAGCAGCAGTGATTGAGGCTGTTACAAACATTTCGGAGGAGAAACGTCCGCAAGTGTGGATGCATGCGATTTCCAATGATTCCGAACAAGATTTAGGAAAGCCGGAGATCATCACAGATGTACGCCCTTACTGGGAAAGGAAATTGGCGGCTATCAAAGCCCACCTCTCTCAGGCTGATGGGATGATGAGCTTGATTGAAAATAATGATCAGACGGCTGAGCAATTAGAGCGGTTGAAAACAGAACGATTTTACAAGTATAACTTCCAATGAGACCGGACACCTGAGAAACGAACCAAGTTTTCTCAGGTGTTTTTTAGTTTTTGAACCCTTTCAATAGGGAAAAACGTAAGAGATAAAAAGGAGCTGATCTTATGAACGAAGAACGTATGAAAATTCTACAAATGATTGAAAAAGGCACTATTTCCGCAGAAGAAGGTGCGAAATTATTAGAAGCTGTAGAAGAACCTTCTTCGAAGGAATCAGAGCAGCGCGAGAAATCTTCGAAGTATGGAATTAGAAATTTCCTGGATGACGCCATGGAGAAAATTAAAAATGCAGATTTCGATTTAACTTTTGGAGAATACGTTGAATTCAGTGATGATACGGTTCTTCCTAATGAGACTTTTCATGATGCCGACCTTTCTATATCCAACGGCTCTTTAAAAGTCCATACCTGGGACCAGGAAGATGTGAAAGCTTCTTATCAAGTCAAAGTCTATCAAGTGGAAACAGAGGAAGAGGCGAGGAAAAGATTTCATGATGAAACCCAGGTGGAGATTAAAAATGGTCTCCTTCGCATAGCCAGCCCTTCGAAAAAGATAAAAATGAATGTAGATTTATACATTCCGAATAAAAAATATGAATTTATCAAATCACAATTAACGAATGGTCATTTGGATTTTGAGAATATCAAGAGTGATCACTTCCAGATGAAAACGTCAAATGGAGCCGTCCAAGCGAAGCAGCTCTCTGGAATGACATGTAAAATACAGACCGGCAACGGAGAGGTCCACCTGCAGGAAGGCACTTTTGATGAGTGCGAAACAGATACGATCAATGGAGCCATTACACTTTCAGGAGATATTGGAAAAGCGGATGCTTCTTCAGTCAGCAGCGCTATAACGGTCGATCACAAAGGTACGAAAGCGCACACAGGCTTTTACAAAACAACAACTGGCAGAATACAAGTATCTCTACCAACAGAAAAGAAAGTGGATGGCGTCCTGAGAACGAAATTCGGTCAAATTAAATGTGAGTTGGATAATTATAAAATTTTGAAAGACCGAAATGATGTTGCCAACAAAATGTTGGAATTCGAAGCGTACGAACAATTCGAAGAAGCATATCATATAGAAGCGGAGACGAAGACAGGCGCAGTTACTGTACAATCTCCTGTGAAACTTTGAAAAACGAACGACACATGAAAGGCAGGATGAAACTATGAAGAATTGGTTGATCCATATCGTTGTCAACGCCATCGCCATTATTGCGGTTGGAGCACTCTTTGATTCCGTAATCATTGACGGGGTGGGAGGCGCATTGCTGGCGGCACTCATTTTATCGATACTCAATGCCATCGTGAGGCCGGTCTTAGTAATCCTCACTTTACCGATTACGATTTTATCGCTCGGTCTATTCCTGTTCATCATCAACGCCATTACCTTGTGGCTGACCGATGCACTCCTGGGCAGTACTTTTGAAATTGACGGCTTCGGTATGACCATCATCGCCGCTATAATCATATCTCTGATCAACCTTGTGTTGAACAGCTTAATCAAGGATATGAAAAAATAACCCCCCCTTTACCGTATGAGTTTTCTCATACGGTATTTTTATTGTATCCCTTACCTCACTAACGCTCCCTATTCTTGAAGACTCAGTTTCGAGATTTCTGTTGAGTGTATGGGGCTGCGGGGAATGACTCGCTTTCCGCGGAGCGCGGTGAGTCTTCTCGGACTACGTCCTGTGGGGTCTCACCAAGCACTTTTCCCCGCAGGAGTCTCACCATTCCCCCACAGGGAAGCGAGTAGCTTCCCTGCCACCCCTGACGCCCAATAGCATAACGAACCCCGAAAACATCTCGATACTGAGTCTTCCACAAATCCTGCCAGGTAGGATAATATGCAAGTGCTGGTAGAGTGATTGGCTCAAGGGAAAAACTGCTAACAAACCTCCCTATCCAAGATTTATTGAAAACATGCTACAATAGGGGACAGTGATTGATGAAAGAGGAGGTTGATGGACAATGAGCAAGGTCCGTACACAAGATTTGTTAGAACAATTTGCACTTGAACTCGTTGCCGGTGCTGACGGCGTCCACCGTGAAATACATATGAGTGATATTTCTCGTCCTGGCGTAGAAATGACAGGGTATTTCAAGTTTTATCCGAAAGATCGCCTACAGCTGCTCGGTAAGACAGAACTCTCTTACTTTAATGAACTGGCAAAAGAACAAAGAAGAGAGCGAGCGGAAAAGCTTTGTACAGATGTGACACCTGGAATTGTTATTACCCGGGGAATGGATATCCCTGATGAACTTAGTGAAGCAGCCAATGAGGCGGGCGTTCCACTTATGTTGTCCCCATATAAAACGACGAGAGTGATTAGTCGCCTGACGAATTATTTGGAATCCAAGTTTGCTCCGTTTACGGCCATCCATGGTGTGCTTGTCGACATTTACGGAATTGGTGTGTTGATCACCGGTCAAAGTGGTGTCGGTAAAAGTGAGACAGCCTTAGAGCTTGTGAAGCGCGGGCATCGTCTTGTGGCTGATGATAGTGTGGAGATTCGACAAGAGGATTATGATACATTAATCGGAAACAGCCCTCCGTTGATTGAGCACCTGTTGGAAATTCGTGGACTGGGCATTATCAATGTGATGACATTGTTCGGTGCGGGTGCTGTTCGAAGCTATAAACGGATCACACTCGTCATCAACCTTGAATTGTGGGAAAAGAACAAACAATACGACCGTCTTGGTTTGGAAGAAGAAACGATGAAGATCATGGATGTTCAAGTTCCGAAAGCAACGATTCCTGTTCGTCCTGGTCGTAACCTTGCCGTCATTATTGAAGTGGCTGCGATGAACTTCCGTTTGAAACGCATGGGCGTCAATGCTGCTGAAGAATTTTCAGAGCGTCTGACAAAAGTCATCGATCAAGACCAAACGCAAGAATAAAGGAGGGAACCGCTGATGACATGTACACCTGAACCGTTGAACCCGGTCTTCCTCCAATTAGGTCCGCTTTCGATTTACTGGTATGGCTTGATTATTGCCACAGGAGCTTTTCTGGGGCTTTGGATTGCTACACGTGAGACAGAACGTCTCGGTTTGAAAAAAGACTATATGGTCGATATCGTTGTATTTGCAATTCCGGCAGCCATCGTGTGTGCTAGGATTTATTATGTCATTTTCGAATGGGATCGTTACGTTGGTGGACCATGGTGGAAAGTTTTTGCCGTGTGGGAAGGCGGAATCGCCATTCACGGGGCACTGATTGGTTCCGTGCTGACTGCCTATATTTATACGAAAATTAAAGGATTGTCCTTCTGGATGATGGCGGATATAGCTGCGCCGAGTATTATTCTCGGACAGGCGATTGGACGCTGGGGAAACTTTATGAACCAGGAAGCCCACGGCGGCCCGGTATCCGAATCATTTTATAATAACTTTATGCAGTATTTGCCCGGGTTCATCAACCAGCAAATGTGCATCGATGGTACAGTCTATCATCCGACATTCTTATATGAATCTGTGTGGAACATCATCGGATTTGTTTTGCTGTTAGTGTTGCGCCACAAATTTAATCCACGTCGTGGAGAAGTGTTCTTAAGTTATGTCATCTGGTATTCTGTCGGACGTTTCTTTGTTGAGGGCATGAGAACAGACAGCCTTTATCTATTCGGTGAGATTCGTACAGCGCAATTTATCTCCATCGTGCTTGTCATTGGGGCGGTTATTGCGATCATTTACCGGAGAAAGAATGGCATGGCGAATAAATATTATAACGGAAAGAAAGTAAAATAAGGGAGCAGGTAGCATGAAAGGGATTCTAAAACGTGGAAGTAAAAAGGGACTGGAGTTGACGTGGACGCTCGGAAAAGTCATTTTTCCCGTAACGTTAATTGTAACAATCCTTCAGTATACGCCGGTTCTCCCTTGGGTTATGGAAAAGTTGGAACCTTTGATGGGGTGGCTTGGACTTTCCGGTGAAGCTGCTGTTCCTCTTGTTTTAGGTAACTTTCTAAATCTTTACGCGGGCATTGCGGCCATCATCTCTTTTCAGTTTACGGTAAAAGAAGTGTTCATCCTTGCCGTGATGCTTTCCTTTTCCCATAACTTATTGATTGAATCGACGGTGGCTAAAAGGGTAGGCGTGAGCTGGTGGTTTGTAGCTGGCGTCCGCTTAAGTCTCGCTTTGGTTTCCGCCGCCATCATTAATGTTTTTTGGAAAGGCGGAGGAGAAACGGCGAAATATGGATTTGCTCCCGAGAAGACAGTCGATCCGAATGGATGGTCAGAGATTATTTTCCAAGGCGTACAGACCGCCTTCATGGGAATTGTGCAGCTGGCGTTGATTGTCATTCCTTTAATGATTTTCATGCAGTATCTACGTGAAAGAGGCTGGCTTGACCGCTTTTCTGGCTGGGTCGCTCCTGCGACTAGATTTCTTGGGATGGAACGCAACACATCGATGACCCTGGTTGCAGGACTGACGATCGGGCTCGCTTACGGTGCCGGCTTAATGATTCAGGCTGTGGAAGAGGACGGCGTTTCAAAAAAAGATATGTACTTAGCCATTCTCTTTCTTGTTTCCTGTCACGCGGTCGTTGAGGATACACTGATTTTCATTCCGCTCGGTATTCCTGTATGGCCGCTGCTTTTGATCCGTCTATTGACGGCGATTGTGTTAACCGCTGCCGTCGGCTTCGTTTGGAACAGACTACAACAGAAAAGAAAGGACCCATCCAATGAGCATACGTACCATTCTCTTTGATTTAGATGGAACATTGATCGATACCAACGAATTGATCATCGCTTCCTTTACCCATACGATTGAACAATATTCTGATCGCTCTTATGACCGTGAAGAAATTCTCGACTTTATCGGCCCGCCTTTACGGGAGAGCCTGCACAAAGTAAACCCTGACAAAGTGGAAGAAATGGTCGAGACCTATCGCAAACATAACATTGAAAACCATAATCGTTACGTGAAAGCCTACGAGGGCGTTGTGGAAACGATTGAGACGCTGAAGGATCAAGGTTACAAATTAGGTATTGTGACAACCAAAATGAGGAATACCGTTCATATGGGACTTGAACTGACAAACTTGGACGGATTATTCGAAACAATCATTACATTGGATGATGTGACGAATGCGAAACCTCATCCGGAGCCGATTGTGAAGGCTTTAAACCAATTGGATTCGCAGGCATCGGAAGCGATGATGGTCGGAGACAATACGCATGATATTGAAGCAGGGCAGAATGCCGGAACGAAAACGGCCGGGGTCGCCTGGACGGTTAAAGGGAGAAAAGTACTCGATGACTTGAATCCTGATTACATGCTTGATAATATGCGCGATCTATTAAAAATCACAGGAGGATGACTCTATGAGGAAAACGGAACGCTATCCAGTCAAAGGAGCCAATTCACTTTGGCACATTTATAAGACGGTCCCGTTTTTCAAAGTGGTCAAAAACTTCATCATTATACAAATGGCCCGGTACACCCCTTTTCTTTCTATGAAAAATTGGTTGTACCGGACTTTTCTCCATATGAAGGTCGGGGATCAAACGGCTTTTGCCTTGATGGTTATGGTCGATATTATGTTTCCTGAAAAAATTATGGTCGGGCGGAATTCGGTCATTGGTTACAACACCACAATTCTTGCTCATGAATATTTGATTGAAGAGTACCGCCTCGGTAATGTTGTGATCGGGGATGAAGTTTTGATTGGAGCGAATACGACGATTCTTCCTGGTGTCACCATCGGCGACCGCGCCGTTGTTTCTGCCGGTACGCTGGTGCATAAAGATGTGCCCGCAGGTGCTTTCGTCGGAGGAAACCCGATGCAACTCATCTATACGAAAGAACAGATGGAAGAACGGACACAGAACGGGGGAGAAAAATGACGTTGACACAGTCAGTTCTGCCTGCAGTAAAGAAAATCAAAGAATTTGAAGCTTTGTTGGAGAGTGAAACCGATTATATCATCCTTTTGGAAAGCCGGTTGGGTCTTTTACGAAAACTTGTCAAAATCGGGCAGAAAGCTGGAAAAAAAGTTTTTGTGCATGTAGACTTGATTCAAGGTTTGAAAGCGGATGATTATGGCATGGAATACATAGGGCAGGAAGTGAAGCCGGATGGGGTCATTTCTACGAGAGCTCATGTCATTCAGCAGGCAAAAAAGTATCATCTTATTTCTGTGCAGCGGTTGTTTTTAATAGACAGTCAGGCGATTGAACATAATGTGAAGATCATCCGTAAAACGGCTCCCGATTTTGTTGAAGTTTTACCAGGGGTCTTACCGGGAATGATAAAAGAGATCAAGGAGCATATCGGCATTCCTGTCATTGCAGGAGGCTTGATTCGTTCTAAGGAAGAAGTGGGTCAAGCGCTTGCTTCGGGTGCTTCTGCAGTCTCTACTTCACGTTCTGAACTATGGCGTTTTAACAGCGAGAATACATAACACCTTTCGTGAAGAGGCTGACGATCCACACAATAATTAGATCATACTAATGTTGTGTGGTTTTTTGTACGTCAATCGTGGTACACAGAAAGGAGATCACAGCATGACTGAATTCATGGGTGAGCTGATAGGCACCATGATCCTCATCATTTTCGGGGGAGGCGTCATCGCAGGTGCAAATTTAAAAGCAACAAAAGCAGAAGGAAACTGGGTGCTGATTACCATCGCCTGGGGACTTGCTGTAGCCATGGGCGTTTACGCTGTAGGGAGAGTAACAGGGGCTCATATCAACCCTGCCGTTACACTTGGACTGGCAACGGTCGGAGATTTCCCCTGGAGCAAAGTCCCGATGTATATTACCGCCCAGATGGCGGGTGCATTCATGGGAGCTGTCATTGTCTTCTTTCACTACCTTCCTCACTGGAAGGATACAGAAGATCAGTTGGCGATCAAGTCGATTTTTTGTACAGACCCTGCCATCCGCAGCCCGATTTCAAACCTTGTCAGTGAGATCATTGGAACATTCGTTTTAGTGATGGGCATCTTGTTTATTGGAGCCAATGATTTCACACAGGGGTTAAACCCTCTTATTGTTGGTTTGCTGATTGTAGCCATCGGGATGTCTCTCGGTGCGACAACAGGGTATGCAATCAATCCAGCCCGTGATTTGGGCCCTCGACTGGCTCATGCTATCTTACCGATTCCAGGAAAAGGGGGATCGGATTGGGGATATTCCTGGATCCCTGTTCTTGGTCCAATCATCGGTGGTGTGTATGGCGGATTGTTTTATCAGGCCATATTCCAAGCAAATGCGAACGGCTGGTTCTGGGTTGGCACCATTATCATTTTACTTATTTTACTTTCCTCCATGCGTGTGGAGCTGAAAAAAGTGCATCAATCTGAAAAAGGAGTGGAATCATGAAACAGTACATTTTATCAATCGATCAGGGTACAACAAGTTCAAGAGCGATTTTGTTCAATCACGAAGGACAGATCGTAGAAACCGCTCAAAAAGAATTCGAACAGCATTTTCCAAAGCCGGGCTGGGTAGAGCATGATGCAAACGAAATTTGGACATCTGTCCTAGCTTGTATTGCGGATGTTCTAAGAAAATCCGATATCGAAGCGAGTCAGGTTGCCGGTATTGGTATCACTAACCAACGTGAAACTACAGTCGTTTGGGACAAAAACACGGGCAAACCGATTTATAAAGCGATTGTCTGGCAGTCTCGTCAAACGCAAAGCATCTGTAATGAGTTGAAAAAACAAGGATTGGAAGAAACATTCCGGGACAAAACAGGTCTCCTGCTTGATCCATACTTTGCCGGAACGAAGGTGAAATGGATTTTAGACAATGTTGACGGAGCGAGAGAAAAAGCCGAAAACGGTGACCTCATGTTTGGAACGATTGATACGTGGCTTGTTTACAAGCTTTCTGGACAAAAAACGCATGTGACTGACTATTCCAATGCTTCTCGTACATTGATGTACAACATCCACGACTTGAAATGGGATGATGAACTCCTTGACATCTTAGGTGTACCGAAGAGTATGCTGCCGGAAGTGAAACCTTCCTCAGAGGTCTATGCGAATACTGTAGATTATCATTTTTATGGAAAAGAAGTCCCAATTGCCGGGATTGCCGGAGATCAACAGGCGGCTCTATTCGGACAAGCATGTTTCGAAAAAGGGATGGGCAAGAACACCTACGGAACTGGTGGCTTCATGTTGTTGAATACTGGAGAAGAAGCAGTCAAATCCGAAAATGGTCTGTTAACAACGATTGCCTGGGGGCTAGATGGAAAAGTAGAATACGCGCTGGAAGGAAGCATTTTCGTGTCCGGTTCAGCCATTCAATGGCTTCGTGACGGCTTGAAAATGGTAGAATCCTCCCCGCAGAGTGAAGAGATTGCCGGTCAGGTGAAATCCACGGACGGCGTTTATGTTGTTCCTGCCTTTGTTGGTCTTGGTACACCTTATTGGGACAGCGAAGCACGAGGAGCTGTCTTCGGTATTACACGTGGCACGACGAAAGCACACTTTGTACGAGCAACGCTTGAATCTCTTGCGTATCAGACGAAGGATGTCGTGGATGCGATGGTTGAAGATTCAGGCATTGAAGTGAAAAAACTTCGTGTTGACGGAGGGGCAGTTAAAAACAATTTGTTAATGCAGTTCCAAAGTGATCTGCTTGATGTGACGGTCGAGCGTCCGGAGGTCAATGAAACGACAGCTCTTGGTGCGGCTTACCTTGCCGGTCTTGCTGTAGGGTTCTGGGAGGACCGCAAAGATATTGCCAACCAATGGAAAGTAGAAAGAGAGTTCGAGCCGAGTATGAATGAAGAGAAAAGTAAGAAACTATACAAAGGCTGGCAAAAAGCTGTGGAAGCAACAAGGGTGTTCAAACAAGAAGAATAATTCCTTGAAAACATCTCCCTCTCTGATATAATGAAGCTATAAGTTAATGATAACGGTCGGAGATACGGAGAGACCACGAAGCTTTATGCAATCCGCATAAGTGTTTTCGTGGTCTCTTTTTTTTATGTTTTGAATGGGCACTCGATGAGCAATCCGACACATATTCTTTGCTGAAAAAGGGAATACCCGTATCAGACCATGAATTTGAAGACAACGGAAGAAGGAGAGATAGTATGCAATCATTTTCTAGTTACGAAAGACAAGATCAGTTTAACCGTTTAACTCAGGAAGAATGGGATGTCCTCGTTATAGGTGGAGGAATCACAGGTTCTGGAATCGCTCTCGATGCTGCGAGCCGTGGCATGAAAACAGCAGTCGTCGAAATGCAGGATTATGCAGCGGGTACGTCCAGTCGTTCCACAAAATTGGTGCACGGCGGTTTAAGATACTTAAAACAGTTCGAAGTGAAAATGGTCGCCGAGGTAGGGAAAGAAAGAGAAATCGTTTATGAAAATGGCCCCCATGTGACGACACCTGAATGGATGATGCTACCATTCCATGAAGGCGGAAACTTTGGACCGTTTTCTACAAATGTCGGACTTCGCGTATATGACTACCTTGCCGGCGTGAAAAAATCGGAGCGTCGAACGATGATGAGCGCAGAAGAAGCCCTTGAACGTGAACCACTTGTGAAAAAAGAAGGATTGAAAGGCGCAGGGTACTATGTAGAATATAAAACCGATGACGCGCGTCTTACACTTGAAGTGATGAAAAAAGCCGTAGAGTTCGGTGCATGTTCTACGAACTACGCAAGGGTCGTAGACTTCATTTACGATGACAATGGATCTATGGTTGGAGCGAAAGTAGAAGATACCGTTTCAGGTGAGCAGTATCATGTCAAAGCGAAAAAAATTATCAATGCTGGTGGGCCGTGGGTCGATGAATTGCGTGAAATCGATGGCTCTAAAAAAGGGAAAACCCTGCAGCTCACGAAAGGCGTCCACCTTGTTTTCGATCAATCGGTCTTTCCTTTAAGACAGGCGATCTATTTCGATAGTCCGGACGGTCGAATGATCTTCGCCATTCCACGTGACGGCAAAACTTATGTCGGTACGACAGATACGACGTATGATCAGGAAATCGCTCATCCCACAATGACGGAAGATGATCGTAATTATATTCTTGATGCGATGAAGACGATGTTCCCAACAGTTGATGTCACAGCAGACGATGTAGAATCAAGCTGGGCAGGACTGCGTCCACTGGTCCACGAAGAAGGGAAAGATCCGTCTGAGATTTCTCGGAAGGACGAAATCTTCGTTTCAGACTCTGGGTTGATTTCCATGGCTGGTGGAAAACTTACAGGATATCGTAAAATGGCTCAAACGGCCGTCGATCTTGTTCGTGATCAGTTGATGGAAGAGCAGGGCATTCGTTATTCAGACTCTGAAACGAAAAACATGCCGATCTCTGGTGGCGATGTCGGAGGTTCCAAAGGGTTCAAGAAATATAAAGATGAGCGCGTTCAAATCGGTGAATCTCTGGGAGTGACGAAAGAAGACGCAGAAAAATTGATCCAGCTCTATGGTTCAAATGTCGACAAAGTTTTCAACAACTTCAAGGACCGTAAAGAAGAAGCAGCACAAGAAGGGGTGGACCCCGTGGTCTTTGCCCAGCTCGTGTATGCATTAGAAGACGAAATGACGTACAAGCCTGTGGATTTCTTTATTCGCCGAACAGCAGCCTTATTCTTTAACATTCAATGGGTACGTGATCATAAAACATCTGTCATCAATTATATGGCGAAAGCCTTGAATTACAGTGAACAGCAAAAGCAAGAATACACGGAAGAGCTTGATCAATTATTAGAAGAAGCTGTCACACCTATTGAATACGTATAAATCAAAAAGACTTCTCCTTCACGGAGGAGTCTTTTTTTACATATTTTTGTAACTTTCACCGTTCTCATCCGTACTTATAGTAAAGCTTCTTTTTTTAAGGAGGATCTAAGATGTCGCTTGTTCAGAACATGATTTACCAAGATGCAAGAAGGCAACTATGGACGGGAACCCTTCTTTCATTCATATCCATTGTTTTTATCCTTGGGATGGTCACCGTTAATCCGAGTAGTTTTATTATTTCTGTCGTTTATGCAGCGATTTTTGCCATCACGGGAGCTGCGCTTTTAAAAGGCGGTTATGCCGATCTTCAAAAATCCAAAACCGTATTGGATTTTGAATCGGATCGTACACAGGACTTATTAACAAGAGTACCTGCGCGTATGTATATGGGGCAAAAAGCACTCAAATCCTTCCAAGCTGGATTATTTGATATGGAAGGTGAAAGTTACGGTGAAATCCAAGAAAAGATCCAGTGGAAACATAAAATTTTAACGATGTTTACAGCCATGTTTTCCTATGACCAGTTAAGACCAGCTGTGTACACATTTAAAAATCAGCGTGGTCAATCGCTCTACCAGATAGAAAAGAAGGGTGGTTTTCAGTGGAGAGGATATATCCAACGCAAAGATGGAGGGTATGTCGCTTATACGAAGCAAACAAAAAATAAAGGGACAGGCCAGCGCATCACTCGTTATATAGAAATGGACCAATGCCGCTGGAGTGCAGAAGGCGATGACTTCATCGGACATTATAAAATCAAGGATCATGAAGGAAGGGTATGGGCTGTCATTAAAAGAGGGGCCATCCCCCGCGAAGCGGCCGAGCGTTTCGAAAAGATGCCTGGTTACTTGGTCGAATGGAACATCCGCGACAACATCCCAGCTTCTCTCCTTGCTTTCCTGTTCCTCCTCCAATCTAAAGAAAGATAATCATTTGCCTTACTAAAGAATATGGCAAGATTGTTGAAGACTCAGCTTCGAGAGCCATTCCCCTTCGCCCCTTAACCAAGTATGGTTCTCGAAACCACTACTTAAAAATCAGCTTGTATGGATATGAGAAGTGAATGATTTAAACTCTACCTCGTTGACGTTTAGCATAAGCAAATGCTTGATCGAACGCACTATATGCCCGCATAGGAGATAAGATTTGGAAAATTATTTATGAATACAGGTGTTCGAATCATCCACTTCCCTCAACCATTCAAGCTGACCCTTTTAGAAGTGGTTTCGAGACACTTATAAGGTCAAGGGGCGGAGGGAAACGGTGAGACTCCTATGGGACGTGTGGGACAGGTGAGACCCCGGAAGGCATAGCCTGAGGAGGCTCACCGCCCGCCCCATGGAAAGCGAACCTTTTCCCGGAGCCCCTAGAACCTTACAATCATCTCGAAACTGAGTCTTCAAGAAAAGGGAGCTATTGTGGAAGTTATAGAAACTTTGGTAAGTTTAGGATCTTTCTGATTCTATACCATTTCCTTGAGATTAAGATTTTCTTAGGTTTGATGAAGCCATCCCTGAACTGGTAGAGTTCCCCATTTTCTTCGTGTATTCCAAGTACCTCGGACTTTACCTGTTGTTTCATGTATCTTCGAAAAGGGAAGGACTTGTATTTTTTCGGGTGATAATATGGTCTTGAATAAAGATGGGGATATTCATAAAGAGGGCCCTCATAAATCAACTGAAAGTCTTGGTGGTCGCGGAAATCTTCTGGAGTGACAAGAGCGCTCGTTTTAGAGAAAAGAGAGGAACCTGATCGCTTAAGAACTTCAGCCACGAATTGGGAGCAAAAGTAACTGGATTTCACATGAATGGGCTGGTTTGTCGGTACCCCTAAAAGACCTAAGTAATTGTAAAAGTAAGTTTTATAGTTTTTAGCGAACGCTTTAAGAAGACGCTCCAGCTTTTGGTATTTTCTTCTTGTCATTTTTAGTTCATAAACCGCACAAGTCGCGTAAGGATACCAACTGAATGTTCCTTCAACAAGATCTTCCTGAACGAAACCACCCCAGAAAGGGTTCGTCGGTCGGCGTCTTCCGAAACTATATAAACGTTTCATATTCTTGTCTAAAGATAGAGAGGCGTGGTTATAGGGTGCTTGGGTGAATGCTTTAATCGCCTGGTTTGTGATGGTACCTGTGTTTGATAGTAATAAGTAGACAGATTTCATAAGGCTCCCTCCAAATTGGATGTTTCTGTCAATATACTATACGAAACTATGAAAAGGAAGTTATTCATTTCTCTATCCAGCTCCGTATGGTATTCTCATATTAATCATTAAATGAATGGAAGGGAAGCGGAAGTGCGCATTTTAACGAACTTGATGAACGTTATCTTTTTTGCTGGTGTGGTTGCTCTGGTTATTTTCTTTTTAGTTCCACAAATAGAAAAAGAACTTCCTCAAGGTGTTTTTTATAAAAAAGATGTCCCGCTCCCTACAAACCTTCACCCGACGGTAGAAAAGCGTAAAAATCAACTAGTCGAAAAGGTACAGGGAGCAGGAATTAACATGGTCATTACGGAAGGTCACCGTTCCGTTCAAAGACAGGACAAGCTCTATGAACAAGGGCGTTCTTCTGATGGGCAAATCGTCACTTATGCGAGGGGTGGGGAGTCCTATCATAATTACGGCCTGGCTATCGATTTTGCGCTGGAACATGAAGATGGCCGTGTTATATGGGATACAGAATACGATGGGAATGGAAACGGACGGTCCGATTGGCTTGAAATTGTAGAAACCGCTAAAGGCCTTGGTTTTGAGTGGGGAGGCGACTGGGAAAACTTTAAGGATTATCCCCATTTGCAAATGGATTTCGGATTATCAATCAGGGAGTTGAAAAGAGGAAAACGCCCGGAAGTGGATGAGTACGCAGATGAAGAATAGATGGAAGAAGGGGGCTCCTGAGTTAGGAGCCCCCTTTTTATCATTGTTGATACTCTTCATAAGGTTTAATCATGGCATGGATGGTTTCGATATAAGGCATACTCAAACCGACCTCACTGCCAAGGCGTAGAGCTCCACCGTGTAGATGTTCAACTTCCAGAGGAAGCCCTTTTCGGCGATCCTGATGCATCGATGACGTCATTTCAGGATCCAATCCACGTAAACGTTCAAATGCCTGCTGCACTTGTGTATCTGTCAGACCAATGCGGTGGGCGTTTGCAAGGTCTTTCATCTCCTCGAGAATTCGCTCGGCAATTCGAATCGTTTGAGGGTAACTTTGTACAACGCCAATAGGTTGATTAACCGCTGTGGTAATTCCGGAAAACGCGGTAATGAACATGTATTTCTTCCACATGTCCTCTAAAATATTCGTGCTTAATGTTCCATTTAAATTTGCCTGGTTACACGCGAGCGCAAGCTCTTCACAGATGGCCTGCTGAGAGGTGTGGAGCGGTCCGAATACGAGATCATGGAAAGGGCTCGTATGAACAACATGCCCAGCCTCATCAAGGGTTGCGATGATATAGGAAAGTCCGCCTATGACAGCTTCTTCTCCCAATTCTTTTTGAAGAATACTGATATGTTCCATGCCATTTAAAACGGGATAAACTTTTGCTCCTTTATTTACCAAAGCTTTAAGCCAATCCAATGTCCCGTGAAGGTGATAACCTTTGACGGCAAGAAAAACAAGATCAGGGTTTTCAATTTCCTGTGGACTCCTTGCAATTACAGGATCTGGAACTAGGTAGTCCCCCATTTCGCTATGTAGCTTCAATCCGTTTTTCTCAATCTGCTCGGCTCTTCCTTCGCGGACGAGGTTAATGACTTCATGACCAGCTTCCTGCCAGCGTGCACCAAAATAGGCACCTAAGGCACCTGCACCTAAAACTACAATTTTCATAATCCGACACCTCCTGGGGATTTATGCTTCTAACTCCTTGCTGCGCTCTGTTGAAAAGCTTGAAGTAATAATTCTGGTCGTTTCCACAACATCTTTGATATGGTCATCTAAATATTGGATAATATCATCGAATCCAGCTTTTCTCATGATCTCATGGTAATGATCTTCACTATGGAATATAGATTGACCGAGTACGAGTTCTTCATCTTCCTCAACATCAACAACATTCAAAAATCCCATGGACCCCTGGCTGCCGGTCAATTTATTGGAAAAATAAATATTATGGTCGAGAGCTCCATGAGATTTTAAGAGATCACCAGATTTTCTACTCAATTCCACGAATTCATCCAGATCTTTTAGTTTTACTCGAAAAAGACATATGACTGTAAACATCGCTATTCCCCCTTGTGATGTAGGTAATCAGGATTTATTATCCAAGCTTGTGGACCGTCCAGCCTCAATCAAAAGAACGATGGCTGTCACTGTGTGCATAACCCATCCAATAAAAGGGATCGCTCCAATTGCGCTTGTGATCATACCGAGAATATTTCCTGCGTAGGAACGCTTGTCTCTAGCTGCGACTACGAGGGTGATCAAGTGGAAAACAAACATGAACAAAAGCGGAAGCCAGGCATTACTGAATATGAATGCGCCACCTGCTATAGGAATTGCCAGAAATGCTTCACATCCACCTGTCAGCCACTTGAGTAAAGTAGATAGTTTCATTGAGAATCTGCTCCTTATTGTGTGTTCTGTTGTGTGAAGTATAAGAGTGGGGGAATAGACCTCTATTCCTACCTTTCCACTCCTTGGGTTGCTTCGAAACATTCTACCAAAAGTACCTATTGATCTCTACTTTTATGCGTTATTTCGACAAGGTTGCTATCATTTCCTCTCTTTTTAGACGAATTTTTAATTCGATTTATTTTTCTTCTAAATGAGCAAGGGGGGAAGATAAAACAAAACCTCCGGAATTTCCGGAGGTTTTGTTTTATTTATTTTCTATTGGATGGATTCTTCGCATTAGTTTAGAGAGCTCTTACTGACTGGTTTTGGACACATGAGTCGGAGAGCCTCCGTGTAGGAAGATCGCTCCCCTGCGCCGCTTGTCTTATGCTTGTCGAGTCTCCCGGGGTGGTTCCACACTTCCGGTTGTCCAGCTCCAACGCCAAGCCCCTCGAGACATAAGTCGATGGCCTCCGTGAGGGAAGAGCGCCTCACTGCGCCCCTCGTCTTATGCTTGTCGGGGCTCCCAAGGCGTTTCCGCACTTCAATCTTACTTACTTGCTTTTTGCAGTTTCTGAATCATTTTCAGGCTGCGGCCGGTTCCGATGGCTACGGATTCAAGTGGGCTTGGGGCCATGTGTACGGGTACGGAAATTTCATTGGACAGCCAATCCTGCATGCCGTTGAGTAAGGATCCGCCTCCGGTAAGAATAACGCCGTGGTCGACGATGTCGCCGCTTAGTTCCGGTGGGCAATCC
Source organism: Halobacillus sp. HZG1 (assembly GCF_035818575.1). Classification (NCBI taxonomy): domain Bacteria; kingdom Bacillati; phylum Bacillota; class Bacilli; order Caryophanales; family Bacillaceae; genus Halobacillus; species Halobacillus sp. HZG1. The sequence continues at coordinate 17,705 of NZ_JAYLVQ010000024.1, read as the reverse complement.
TCAAGGGTTGCGCGAATGGTTTCAAGCAGCTGGTCAAGGGATTCTTTCAATGCTCCTTGAATTTCCGTGGATTTTAGTTCGATGGTTTTTGGAAGACCTGTGACCATGTCACGACCTCTTACTTCCATCGTTACTTCCGGATGATCGATCAGTGCGTAGCCGATTTCCATTTTGATTTGCTCGGCTGTGCGCTCACCAATTAACACATTGTAAGCTTTACGCACATGCTGGATGATCTCCTCATCCATAACGTCTCCACCTGTGCGAATAGATTTGCAGGATACGACACCACCGAAGGAGATGATGGCTACTTCGCTCGTCCCGCCACCAATATCTACGACTACGTTTGCTATAGGCTCATCGACTGGAAGATCGGCGCCGATGGCAGCTGCAATTGGTTCTTCAATCAAGTGCACGTTTTTAGCGCCATAGCTTTTCACTGCATTGTGAATGGCGCGGCGTTCAACAGATGTTGAGCCGGAAGGTGTGCATATAACCACGGTCGGTTTTCTCATGGAGATCCCGGATTTTTTGGATACTTTTTTCAAAAGCTCTTTCAACATTTGTGCGGTCATATCATAGTCAGCGATGACACCATCCCTCAACGGGCGGACAGGGATGATGTTTCTCGGGGTCTTTCCAACCATTTCTTTTGCTTCTTTTCCTACTGCTACAACACTTTTCGTTTCAGTGTTATAGGCGACAACAGACGGTTCGTTAAGTAAAATTCCTTTTGATTTTGAATAGATCAATATATTAGCAGTACCAAGATCGATACCGATTTCTGCGTTTGATAACATGTAGACGTACCTCCAAAGGTGAAATAATCTATTTATAGACCTTCTCATATCATAGGAGTTTTTTGGGGGTTCAACAACAGGAAATTCGTGGTCAGGGAGAAAGTGGTGTCATAAGTCATCCCCCATGTATAATGGGACTAACGATAGACAGAGGAGTTTTTCTATGAGTTTTTTGAAACATGAAGAAATCATAAAGCGGTGTGAAAAAATAAACCAATCGTATGAAATCGCCCCTTCCTTTTTTGATGGGATTGTCGATGAATTATTGGATAGTGAAAAGGATACAGAAACCGTAATATTAAGTGGTTTTCAACGCCTTATCTCTGAAGTCGACCACGAAATCGAGCGGATGGAGGAATTCACCTCCATGAAACCGAACTGTTTTATGGGGTGTGCTTTTTGCTGCTACTTCCCAATTGTTATCACAAAAATGGAAGCGAAAATGTTGTTTCGTTCCATCGAACACTTTTCAGAAGAGCGAAAAGAAGCGATCTATGCCCATTGGGAAAATTATTATGGAAAACAACAGGACAAATTGCAAAAAGCTATGGCTATGGATTTTGAAGCACCCGAAACGAAGTTAGAATACAAAAGGTTGAATCTGCCTTGCCCGATGCTGGATCCAGAAACTCAATTATGTATGGCTTATGAAGTGAGGCCTATCCCTTGCCGTACCTATTTAAACTACAGTGATCCACAGGTTTGTGCCGATCAGCACATGCCAAAAGAACCATTCAGCTATGAGTTTCTCTATCAATTTTATTTCGGAAGTATCAACGAGTTAATACAGGCGCTCTATGAGAATGGTGAAGATGTTTTTGTTGATTATCCGATGGATGCGTGGAGTTATGATTACCTCCCAGCCTGGATCAAGCAATGGAGAGAGGGGACCTTAAGTGAAGTATAAACTCTTATCTATGAATGTGGGTCGTCCGGAAACCTATGAAACAGATAAAGGCGAGTTGAACAGTGCTTATCGGAAAACCCCTGTCAAGGGTCCTGTGCATTTAACTTATCTGAACTTTGACGGGGACGAACAAGCAGATAAAAAGAACCATGGCGGCCGTGATAAAGCTGTTTGTCTGTACCCCGCCCAGCACTATAGGCACTGGGAAAGTCATTACAACCAAGAATTTACTTTTCCTTCTTTTGGGGAGAACTTGACTGTGGATGGGATTGATGAACGTCAGATCCGGATCGGTGATGTTTTTCAGCTCGGAGGTGCAGTCCTGCAAGTATCTGAGCCGAGGAAACCATGCTATATCATAGCCCGAACCCATGGAATTGACGATTTTCCAGCTCGTGTCATGGAAAAAGGGTTCTCAGGATTTTACCTGAGAGTGTTACAGGAAGGAGAAGTGGCTCAAGGTGATTACATGATCTTAATTGAGTCTCACCCTGATGGAGTGACAGTGGAGGATGTCAACGAGGTACGTTACCACGATCGAGATAACACAGCTAAAATTAGAAGGGTTGTATCTGTTGCCCCCCTGGCCGATGGATTGAAGCAATCGCTGAGCAAGCGTCTACAAAAGTGAGAGGAGGATGAGATCGTGAATTCTTTTTCAGAACGGGCCTTGCAACTGGCTTTGGACAATGTTGAAGATGGAGGCCACCCTTTTGGAGCAGTCCTAGTCTGTGACGGAGAAATTATCGCAGAAGGTGTGAATGAACTGCATGTACGTCCGGATGTTAGTGCTCATGCTGAATTGGTAGCAATTAAGAAAGCCCAGCGAGCAAGAGGGTCCATTGATTTGAGTGATTGTACGATGTATGCGAGTGGAGAACCATGTGCGATGTGTCTAACAGCCATGTACTTTTCTAATCTCAAAAAGGTCATTTACTCCCAATCTATCGAAGATGCAAGTCGAGTTGGGCTGACCCTTTCCAAAATCGTTTATCAAGACCTTCAAAAAACGAAGGACCAACGTAAAATCGAGATGATTCATGAACCCATCCAAAAGAAAGAATTTGATGCAATGAAAGCCTATGCGGAAAAAGGATAGGAGGCAGAAAGATGGATTATGGACATTTGATTGAGGAAAAAATTAAGCAATCCATGAAAAAGGGGGATTTCGATAACCTTCCAGGAAAAGGAAAACCACTACCTAAAGATGAATTCGCCTATCTGCCTCCAGAACTTAGAAACAGTTACCGGATTTTGAAAAATGCCAACATGCTTCCTGAAGAAATGATCTTGAAAAAAGAGATGGTTGAAATTGAAGACCTCCTGGCCAAGGTTAAAGATCCTAAATTGTCTGCACACTATAAAAAAGAATGGAAAGAGAAAAAGCTTCGCTTCGACATGATGATGGAAAAGAGAAAAATGAATCAATCAGGAGCCTACAAGCAATATCAAAAAAAGATTGACCGGCGTTTCGGGTTTTGATGTTTCTTCGATTTTTGGCTTCACGTGGTCATGATTTCACAACAAGGAGGTGATGGTATGTGCGGAAGATACACCCTGTTAGCAGAAGAAGCGGAAATTTTGAAAGAGTTCGGGATAGAAAGGCCGATGGATGGGTATGAACCCCGGTACAACATCGCTCCAGGTCAAAAGGTTCTGGCGGTGATTCATGATGGTAAACAAAAGCGCGCGGGTTATATGAAATGGGGGCTCGTCCCTTCGTGGTCCAAGGACCCTAAAATTGGCTATAAAATGATTAACGCCAGAAGTGAAACCGCTCATGAAAAGCCAAGTTACAAAAGGTTGATGAGTCAAAAGCGATGCTTGATCGTAGCGGATAGTTTTTATGAATGGAAAAAGGCTGAAACAGGAAAGCAGCCCGTTAGAATTCAACCTGAAAACCGCTCTCTATTCGCCTTTGCGGGTTTGTGGGATCAATGGGAAGGGGAAGATGAATCTCTTTATACCTGCACGATTCTCACGCAGGATGCGAATGAGTTTATGGCTCCGATTCACAATCGGATGCCTGTCATCCTTCCAGAAGAAAAGCAGGATCAGTGGATTCAACCAGTGAAATGGTCCCCTTCTGATGCCAAGGGTTTTGTTGAACAACTGACTATGGACGACCTCCGTGCCTATGAAGTCAGCGACTACGTCAACTCAGCTAAAAACGAAGGCCCTGACTGCATAACCCCTATAGCTTAACTATTTCTTTATTAAAGAATATGGCAGGTTTCTTGAATACTCAGTTTCGAGACGTTTGTTGAGTGGATGGGGGATGCGGGGAATAGCTCGCTTTCCGCGGGAGCGCGGTGAGCCTCCTCGGACTGCGTCCTGTGGGGTCTCACCAAGCACTTTTTTCCCGCAGGAGTCTCGCCATTCCCCTCCGCCCCTTAACCAAGTATGGTTATCGAAACCACTACTTAAAAATCAGCTTGTATGGATATGAGAAGTGAATGATTTAAACTCTATCTCATTGACGTTTAGCATACGCAAATGCTTGATCGAACGCACTATTCGCCCGCATATGGGAGAAGATTTGGAACCTTATTATGAATAAAGGTGTTCGAATTATCCACTTCCCTCAACCATTCAAGCTGACCCTTTTAGAAGTAGTTTCGAGACACTTATAAGGTCAAGGGGCGGAGGGAAACGGTGAGACTCCTATGGGACGTGTGGACAAGTGAGACCCCGGAAGGCGTAGCCTGAGGAGGCTCACCGCCCCATGGAAAGCGAACCTTTTCCCGGAGCCCCTAGAATCACACAAACATCTCGAAACTGAGTCTTCCACAATCGGGAGCGTTTCTAAAATTGAGGTTGCATCAAAAAAGAGCTTACAGCGCCATTTGGGCTGTAAGCTCTTTTGGTATGTTGGTTTTAAGGTTAACCAGCTTGGCGTTGTTCGCGTTCTTGTTGCTTTTCTTTTTTGGCGACTTTCAGGAACTTGTTCGTCTCGGCGGCTACGACTCCGGATAGGAGTAATAGTCCGATCAAGTTCGGAAAGGCCATTAAGCCATTCATCACATCAGCGAAGACCCATACGGTGCTCAATTGGGAAACAGAACCTACAAGTACGAATGCTACGAAAACAATCTTGTAAGCGCCGATGAATCGTTGCTTCGTCAAGTAACCGAAGCACTTTTCCCCATAATAGGACCAACCGACAATGGTCGAGAAGGCAAAGAAGACCAGGCCTATGGTTACAATATAAGCTCCTACATCACCAAGGAAAATCTGGAAGGAGGTAGAAGTTAAGTCTGCGCCGTCCAATCCACCTTGATATTGACCGGCCATGACAATTGTCAAACCTGTCATCGTACATACGATAATGGTATCAATGAATACTTGAGTCATAGAAACCAGTGCTTGGCGTCCGGCATAGTCTGTGCGGGCTGCAGCAGCAGCGATCGGCGCAGATCCGAGACCTGCTTCATTGGAGAACACACCACGTGCGACACCATAACGAATGACTGTTCCGAGTAGACCGCCACCAAGAGCGCTCGCTGTAAAAGCATCGTTGAAGATGGTTCCCAAGGCTGGGATGACCATGTTGTAATTGAGAATAAGTATAATTAGTGCACCAATGACATAAAAGATAGCCATGATTGGGACAAAGAAAGCCGTGACTTTCCCAATACTTTTAATTCCTCCAAGCAATACTAATCCAGCTAACAAGGTCAACAGAATACCTGTCACCCATGGTGAAACATTGAACGTACCTTCCATGACATCAGAAACGGAGTTGGACTGGACCATGTTACCTATTCCGAATGCAGCGACAGCACCGAAGATCGCGAATAGGAAACCGAGGGGGCGTCCAAGCCACTTTGTTTTCAAACCGCGGGACAAATAATACATCGGGCCGCCGGACATTTCCCCGTTTTTACCTTCAATCCTGTATTTAACGGCTAGTACCGCTTCGGCATATTTCGTCGCCATACCAAAAACAGCGGTCACCCACATCCAGAAAACGGCACCTGGTCCCCCAAGGACAACGGCCGTTGCTACACCAGCAATATTACCTGTACCGATGGTTGCTGCAAGGGCTGTGGTTAGCGCCTGGTAATGGGATATATCCCCCTTTTCATTCTTTTTCTTCTCTTTGCTTGGTTTGAAAGCAAGCTTTAGAGCGTACGGGAGTGTTTTAAACTGAAGAAAACCTAGACGGAGTGTTAAATAAACCCCTGTTCCGACTAATAATACTAAGAGGAATGGTCCCCAGACGATTCCACTTAACTCACTTAAAAAACTGTGTAGTGCACTACCTTCACCCATCATCTTCCCCCTAACTATATTGATAGTATTAGTTTGTCCATATATTAAATATTCCGAAAATTAGAAACAAATGTCAAGGTCATTTCTGTACAAAAATGAAAAAGAGCGGTTGATTTCGACAGAAAAAGGGAAGATATTTGGGTGAACTGCTTTAGATATGCAGGATTTTCGACGCTTTCATAGAAAATAAACAGATGAGAAATACTACATTGGAGGAACACAGTTATGATTCGTGTATTATTTGTCTGCCTTGGTAACATTTGTCGTTCACCTATGGCAGAAGCCGTTTTTAAGGATCTAGTAAAAAAAGAAGGATTGGACGAAGAGATAACCGTTGATTCTGCGGGGATTGGTCATTGGCATATTGGAGCTGAACCACATGAAGGGACACGGGCAATCCTTGATGATAAAAGCATCTCTTATAAGGGGATGAGTGCAAGGCAAGTGAAGGAATCCGACTGGGATGACTTTGATTATTTGATTGCGATGGATGATAAAAACATTCAGGACTTAAAAGGAATAAGAGAAAAGAATGGGGTAGTAGTCGCTAAATTGTTGGACTATGTTCCTTATTCGAAGGAAAACGAAGTGCCTGATCCGTATTTCACAGGTAATTTTGAATATGTATATGATCTCGTCCATGATGGATGTTTTGAACTTTTAGATAAAATAAAAAACGATCATAATCTTAAGGAGGATGTTTATGGGACAGAGTAAACTTTGGAAAGGTGTACTTGTCGGGGCTTTGGTAGGAGGAATCGCTGCTCTTATGGATAGAGATACGCGCCAGTATGTAGGAGAAAAATCGCGGGCTACAGGCTCGAAGTGTCAAAGTTTCGTCAAGCAGCCTTCAGAAGCGATCCACAAAGTTAGAGTGAATTATGAGGCTTTTTCTGCCCAGGTGAATAAAGGAGTCGAAGATCTTCTGGAATTATTGGACAAGGCGGAGAGTATGCTGAATAAAGTAGGGGAAATTAATCAAGAAGTGAAAGAGCAGCTGAGAGCTGTTGACGATTCAAAAGAAGCTTCTTGATCACAAGAGGTGAGGGAATATTGTGAAGACCATCAAGAATTTTGGCAAAGAGCTGTTTACTCGCTTCGGTGAAGATGATGTCGGAGGGATGGCAGCTCAACTGTCGTATTTTTTTCTACTATCTTTGTTTCCTTTTATGATATTCCTGCTTACATTACTCGGGTATTTACATATTGACGAGGAAAGAGTGCTTGCATTCGTCAGTACCTATGCACCGCCTGAGACATTCGATTTGATTACCGAAAACGTTTCGTCCTTACTAAGCAGCGAAAATGGAAGTTTACTATCCATCGGTTTAGTCGGGACTCTCTGGGCCGCATCTAACGGGGTCAATGCCATTATGCGCGCATTCAATCGTGCTCATAACGTCAAAGAGAACCGGTCATTTTTTGTATCGCGTTTGATTGCGATTGTGCTGACAGTGGCGATGGTTTTTGTTATTGGGATCGCTTTCCTTCTCCCGGTGCTCGGGCACACGATCGGCATACAGCTGTTTTCCGTTTTCGGACTTTCTGAAAACTTTTTGACGTTGTGGAATGGGATGAGGTGGGTGATATCCTCCATCATTTTTTACATCGTTTTGTCTTTTTTGTATGTCATGGCCCCAAACAAACGGTTGAAATATCGTGATACTGTACCGGGGGCGGTGTTCGCCACATTTGGCTGGCAGTTAGTGTCTCTGATGTTTTCTTTTTATGTGAGTAGTCTAGGGAATTTCTCTGCGACCTATGGGAGTTTAGGTACAGTCATTGTGCTGATGATTTGGTTATACCTTTCCGGAGTCGTCATTATTCTGGGAGGGGAGATCAATGCCATGAGTCACCATCGTAGAACAAGAGAGACATGGGGATAGAACGTATAAAAAGGCGGGACCGATGATGGTCCCGCTTTCTTTATTTTAATAATCGGAGTCCATTCAATATTACAAGAATCGTACTCCCTTCGTGTCCAATGACACCTAATGGGAGATCGAGAATCTGCAGGAAATTGCTGACGATCAAAAGCATGATTACGGTAATGGAAAAGATAATGTTCTGCTTAATGATTTTGTTCATTTTTCTAGAAACTTGTATCGCTTCACCAATCTTCGGGAGATCATTCTTCATTAAGACCACATCAGCAGTTTCTAAGGCAACATCTGTACCTTCTCCCATCGCGACACCAACATCTGCTTCTGCGAGCGCCGGCGCATCATTGATTCCATCCCCGACCATCGCAACATGGGAGAAATGATCTTTTAAGGTTTTGATTTCCTGAAGTTTTTGGTCAGGCATACATTCAGCGATATAGTTATCCATCCCCACTTCTTCGGCAATCGCTTTTGCTGTCCGGTCATTGTCACCTGTCAACATGATGGTATAAATATCATGTGCTCTTAAAGTTGCGATGGCTTTTTTCGCTTCTTTTCGTACGGTATCTTTCAAGGCAAAAAGGGCGACGATTTTTTCACTCTTTGCCACGAAAATAACCGTCTTTCCTTCTGAGGCAAGGACTTCAGCATGGTTCTCTTTATAGGCCGTTGCTTTTTCTTTTCCGACCAGATCTGCTTTACCGACTTTCCATTCCTTGTTTTCATAAAGGCCGCTTACACCCATACCGCTATGATCCTTGACGTTTTCGACGGTAGAAAATGTACAGTCATTTTTTTTCGCATAGCTTACAATCGCCTGAGCGAGTGGATGATTGGATTCATTTTCAATGGAAGAGACGACAGAAAGGATGGAGTGTTCCATGTCACTTTCTAGCGGAAGAAAGTCAGTGACCTCCGGCTCTCCTTTTGTAAGCGTACCTGTTTTATCGAAGGCGATCGCTTTTAGATGAGAAAGGTGTTCGAGATGAACGCCCCCTTTAAATAAGATCCCCTGACGTGCTCCTTTCGATATAGCTGATAAAGTGGCAGGCATAATGGAAGCGACCAGGGCGCATGGAGATGCTACGACAAGTAGAATCATGGCCCGGTAGATGGTCTCCATCCACGTCCACCCAAACAGAAAGTGAGGGAGAAATAACATAAGGCCAACGACCGCTAATACGATTTTTACATACGTACTTTCAAATCTTTCAATAAACAATTGTGAGGGAGATTTCTCACTTTGTGCGTTTTGAACCATGGCGATGATCTTTTGAAAGAGCGTTTCATTGGATGGTTTAGTCACAGAGACAACAAGACTTCCATCAATGTTCATCGTTCCTGCAAACACTTCTCCTGTCTCTTTTTTATTTACAGGGAGTGATTCACCAGTAATGGCACTTTCATTTAATGTCGAACTTCCTTTCACAATACTTCCATCGGCAGGGACACGTTCTCCAGGTTTGATTAAAATTTGATCACCGACTTGAAGTGTTTTTACAGGCACCCACTCATATCCTGAGTTTGTAATGAGAAAAGCTTCTTCCGGCTGCAGACTCATCAAAGAAGAGATTTCTTTATGGCTTTTGTTCATGGTGTATGTTTCCAGCGCTCCGCTGAGAGCGAATATGAAAATGAGAATGGCTCCTTCTGTCCAGTACCCGATCGAAGCCGAGCCTATAGCGGCTAGAATCATGAGCAATTCTACATTGAGTGATTTTTCTTTTACCGTTTCTTCTAATCCTTCTTTCGCTTTGGCAAAACCACCAATGAGAAAGGCGGTCACATATATACTCACAAAAACAGAAGGTGTCCAATGATGTTCGCCATACCAAGCCAGTAAAATAAGGAATCCACTGATTATGGCTGCGATCAATTCAGCGTGTTCCTTAAAGCTAGAAATCGATGGTAATTTCCACCACTTCATGGCAGAGAAGGTTCGTGATTGATTCATACAATTTTCAACTCCTTTTTATAATTGAGAATGAAAGTCAATTACAGTTGATTAAAAGGGCTAGTTATTTAAAATTATTTTAATTTAATATATGTTATTATCATACCATGAAAGGGTGATTATACAAGTGGAAATAATGGAATATGTAAAAAAGGATTCAGGCAGTTGATATTACAGGTGTCAAGTTGCTATATTAGACAGGTGCAAAAAACATATGGAAGGTGGAAATAACGAATGCGCAAAGGTCTTTTATTTATACTTATGCTTATGCTTGCTGCATTCCTCGCTGCTTGTGGTTCCAGTGAGGACGGAGAGAGCGGTTCAGATAGCAATGGGAGCGAAGAAGCTTCCGATAGCAAATGGAGCGAAATTCAGGAAAAAGGGGAGATTGTTGTCGGTACTTCCGGTACGCTTTTCCCAGCTTCTTATTATCCAGAAGAATCTGATGAGATGACTGGATATGACGTAGAAATTATGAGAGAAGTAGCTGACCGTCTCGGTCTTGAGTTGAAATTTGAAGAATACGGAGTCGATGGATTACTTTCTGCCATCAACAGTGGCCGTATAGATGCCGTGATTAACGACATGGAAGTAACAAAAGCCCGTCAAGAACAGTTTACGTTTAGTGAACCATATAAGTATTCTTATTCCACAATGATTGTCCGTGAGTCTGACTTATCCGGGATTGAAAAATTGGAGGACCTCGAAGGAAAAACACATGGTGGTGGAGCGACTACGGTGTTCTCCCAAATCGCTGAACACTTTGGTGCTGAGACGAAAACATACGGTAATGTAACCAATGATGTTTATTTGCGTGATGTGGAAAACGGAAATACAGACTTCATCATCAATGATTACTACTTACAGTCCCTTGCATTAAAAGCACTGCCTAATATCGAAGTTCAACTACACCCGGACTTGAAGTTCCATCCGACGAACTCCGCTATTGTTATGCCGAATGATGCCTCCGAAATGAAGAAAGAAATCGATGCCGTATTGCAGGAAATGCATGAAGATGGAACCCTTACGAAGCTTTCTGAAGAGTTCTTCGGTGGCAAGGATGCTTCTAAAAAACCAGAAGCGGATATCCGTGAAATCGAAGGACTAGAACTGTAAGGAGATCCTTATGTTAGGTATCGAAATAAACGAAATTCAAATCGAGAAGCTTTTTAACGCAGAGCGCGCCTGGGCGAATCTTCCTTTCATTCTTGAAGGTGTGCCTTTAACCTTGCTTGTTGCTTTAAGTGGTATGGTGGTAGGGCTCATTCTGGGCTTCTTTTTAGCCCTTGCGAGAGGATCGGACCGTGTCTGGCTGAGATGGCCTGCCCGATTTTATATATCTTTCATGCGAGGCACACCGATCCTCGTGTATTTATTCGTTTTGTATTTCGGTCTTCCTGTTGTAGGCATTAAAATGCCGGCAACCGTTGCTGCCATCATCGGATTTGGAACAAACAGTGCAGCCTATATAGCAGAAATCAATCGAGCTTCTTTGAACAGTGTTCCGAATGGTCAATGGGAATCATCCCGTGCTCTGGGATTTACGTATTGGCAGGCGATAAGGAGAATTATCATGCCTCAGGCAACGAGAATTGCCATCCCGCCTCTTGGGAATGTCTTTCTTGATTTGCTGAAAGCCACATCGCTTGCTGCCATGATTTCTGTTCCTGAGATTTTGAACAAAGCACAAATTGCAGCAGGACGTACGGTCGATTCAATGACGATGTATATTACAGCAGCCCTTGTGTATTGGCCGCTTACTATGATTTTTTCCGCTCTTCAAGATTATTTGGAGAAGCGTCACAACCGATATCTATAAACCATGTAGCCAGAGCTTTTCATTCAGCTCTGGTTTTTTTGTCTTTCCGTATTTTTTCATATTTGGCAGCTGTGGAACGTGAACAGGTGTCAGGCAAGAACGTTAGTAAGCTCATGCCCGGGACCATTCTTATTAATTAATGTAAAGGAGAAATCTACCACCGTGGACGGAACTGAAAAATAGTCTTGATTCGGAACGCTTCCTCCTTTATGATGGTCCTTGTGCATTTAAATCGTAACGATTATTGATTAACATATGTTTCAAAAAGGGAAGGCTATAATACAGACGTTTTTACTTTGACGTACATATCCATTATAATTTAATTCGTAATGATTATTATTTCGAGAGGGATTGACCATGGGAAATGAAACAATAGTAAAGTTAGAAAATGTATCTTTTAAATATGATAGAGAATGGGTCGTTAAAGACGTAAACTTGGACATTCAATCAGGCCAGTTCCTCGGTCTTGTCGGCCCGAATGGTTCAGGTAAGTCCACATTAATTAAATTGATGCTGGGTCTTGTTAAGCCGGATCATGGTTCCATTCGCTTATTCGGTCAGACTTTGAAGCACTATCAGGATTGGCAGGAGATTGGATTTGTCTCACAAAAAGCTAACAGTTTCAATTCTGGTTTTCCTGCGACGGTGATTGAAGTTGTAAAGACCGGGCTGGTCTCCCGAATTGGAGCATTTAAATTCTTTAATAAAAAACATAAAGAGAAAGCATTGGAAGCATTGAGAGTCGTAGAAATGGAGGAATACGCCTACTCTAATATCGGAGAATTGTCCGGAGGGCAGCAGCAGCGGGTGTTTATTGCAAGGGCCTTAGTGAGTGACCCCTCCTTATTAATTCTGGATGAACCGACGGTCGGGGTAGATGCGAAGCACGTCACAGAGTTTTATGATTTGCTTGGTAAACTGAATAAAGAGCAGGGAATCACCCTCTTGATGGTCACTCATGATATCGGGACCATTACCGATCATGCATCGCACGTCATTTGTATGAATAAAACGGTCCATTTCCACGGTGCTTCAGAAGATTATAAGGAATTTAGTGAAGAGGACCTCAACCAGCTCTATGGTCATTCCGTCCAGCAGCTGACCCATAATCACACACATCATGAGGTGACCCACAATGATTGATAGTTTTCTACAATATGAATTCTTACAAAATGCCGCTATAACAGGAATATTAATCGGTATCGTTGCTCCTTTATTGGGAGTGTTCATTGTGGTCAGACGCCTGTCGTTAATTGCTGATGCCTTATCCCACATTACGTTAACCGGGATTGCTGCAAGTTTGCTGCTTGAAAAAAGAGTGACGGCTGTCAATGAATGGAATCCGATTTACATGGGGATGGCCTTTTCCGTGTTCGGAGCGATATTGATTGAGCGTCTTCGAAAGGTGTATAAACACTATGAAGAACTTGCCATTCCTATTATTCTTTCCGGTGGGATCGGTGTCGGTGTGATTCTCATTTCTCTTGCAGATGGATTTAATACGGACTTATTTAGCTATTTATTCGGAAGTGTAACAGCTGTCAGCCGTGATAGTATGTGGACCGTGCTGGTGATTACTTCCATTGTTATTCTTATTGTCATTCTGTTTTATAAGGAACTTTTCGTGCTGTCGTTCGACGAGGAACACGCCTCTGTGTCTGGGGTAAATGGAAGATGGATTCATTTGCTGTTTATCGTCATGGTTGCACTGGTCATCGCGTCCTCTATGCAGGTAGTTGGGATTTTACTTGTATCAGCTTTGATGACTTTACCAGTGGCTTCAGCGATCCGGATTGCAAAGAGTTTCAAGCAGACGATTGGTCTATCCATCGCTTTTGGGGAAACCTCTGTCCTGATCGGTCTCTTTTCGTCCTATCATCTTAGTGTACCTCCAGGTGGAACGATTGTCGTGACAGCCATTTTGATTTTAATTATGTCGATTCTTTACAAACGAGTCCGAGCTCAACAATGGATAAAGGGTGAAGCATAATGAATGTAGAAACAGCTTTGCAGAGACTAAAGGAAAAAGGATATAAAAGAACGAAGCAAAGAGAACGTATTTTAGAGATTTTTGTGAAACAAGACCAGTATATTGCAGCGAAAGAAATTCTTAAGGAAATACAGAACCATTTTCCTGGTGTGAGTTATGATACGATCTATCGAAATCTTTATATGCTGACAGACGTTGATATTTTAGAAGCTACAGAGCTTGGCGGAGAAAAGCATTTTCGTTTAGGGTGTGATACACATGGCCATCACCATCACTTCATTTGCACCACATGTGGAAAAACGAAATCGATTGAATTCTGCCCGATGGATAGTATTAATGAGAACCTGAATGGATATGATGTTGAAAACCATAAGTTCGAAATATACGGCAAATGTCCGCAATGTAACTGATTTATGCCTTGGTTTGAAAAAGAACCTGCGTCTTGCGCGCGGGTATCTTTTTTTGCGCTTATCAAAAAGTAATGGTTACTGTTTACAAAGTGTAATGGTTACGATATAATCTGTTTGGAAAGACGAGGAGGTCGACGAATGAAGAAACTAGCAATCATGTTATCTTTTATACTTACCATTTTATTGATTACTGCTTGTGGAAATGAAGAGACGGCAACCGAGCAGGGTAATGAAAAAACAGGTGACGATAACGGAGAACTAAACGTTTATACTACGGTTTATCCTTTACAGTTTTTTACTGAAAAAATAGGTGGAGAGACAGTCAACGTACATTCCATTTTGCCTCCGGGTTCAGACGCACACACTTATGAGCCGACGACCAAGGAAATGGTGAAGATGGCAGAAGCGGATCTCTTTGTTTATAATGGGGCTGGTTTAGAAGGTTACGCAAAGAAAATTTCTGAATCAATTCAGCCAGAGGGTGTAGAAATCCTGGAAGCAGCAGGGGACCTTGACTTGAAAGAACATGTTCATAATCATGGAGAAGGTGCCGAGGGAGAAGATCATCACGGTGAAGATGAGCATGCACATGGAGAAGATGAACATGGTCATGAAGAAGATGAACATGCTCATGAAGAAGATGAACATGCCAAAGGAGAAGATTCCCATGACGGCCACGGCCACGGTGAAAAAGACCCTCACGTTTGGTTGGATCCTGTACGTGCTGTACAAATGGCAGAGGGAATCAAAAATCAGTTGATTGAAATGAATCCAGAAGAAGAAGAACTTTATGAAGAAAACTATGAAGAACTTCAAGCGAAACTGATGGATTTAGATCAGGCATTTCATGAGCGTGTAGAATCTAAAGCTAAAAGTAAAATTATTGTTTCCCATGCAGCCTATGGTTATTGGGAAGAGGCTTACGGCATAGAGCAGATTGCTGTTTCAGGCCTAAGTCCGACAAATGAGCCCTCTCAAAAAGACCTTGAAAATATCGTTCAAGTTGCCGAGTCAAACAATCTTGAATACGTGGTTTTTGAACAGAACATCACTCCGAAAGTTTCAGAAGTGATCCAAAATGAAATCGGAGCAGAAGCGCTCCGTTTTCACAACTTGTCTGTTTTAACGAAAGAAAATGTTAAAAACGATGAAGATTACTTCAGCTTAATGGAACAAAACCTTGATGTACTGACACAAGCTCTTTCAAAATAAAAAAGCTGTGGACAACATGTCCACAGCTTTTTTATATCTGCTCTTCCATCCTTTCGTTCCAAGGAAAAGCTCAAGCTTCTTGCAGTGAAGGTGCACCTGGATCTTTTTTGTAAAGAGTAGCTGTAAAAACGAAGATCAAAAGAGTGACGATGACGTAGAAAAACGATAGATTTGGCCAAAGATCCAAGAAAAAACCAGACAAGAAAGGACCTAGAATACTTCCGACACTAAATGCCATTCCGCATAATATGTTTCCAGCAGAAAGAAGGTTTTTTGGAAGTAAGTCTGTCATAAATGAAATGCCTAAAGAGAACAAGGAACCCACAAATAAACCGCCTAATGCGAAAGTGGCGAAGAGAGCGACCACAGAGTTTTCAAAGAGAGCAGCCGCAAGGAAGGCGACGATTCCCCCAGCTACGACGGTTAAGATGACTTTTTTTCTTCCAATCCGATCACTTAATGCGCCCAAAGGAATTTGAGAAAATAAACTGGCTGCAGCAAAACACGGAATGATTAAGGATAATAAGTTAACATCATGTCCAATCCTCATCCCGTACACGGGAAAGATTCCATGAAGGGTTGCTTCCAGAAATCCATAGGCAAGAGGCGGCAAAAAAGCAACCCAGGCCAGACGAATGGCTTTAGCAAACCTTTTGATTGAACTCGTTCCATAGACTGTGGTATGGTCTTTTTCAGGTGTTTCATTTCTCACCCAAATCATGAATAACCAGACGATAAAACTTAAGGATGAGGAAATGATAAATGGGACATAGATACCAAATGTCAACAAGTTGGTCATCAGTGGTCCAAGCGTAAAGCCGACACTAAAAAACAGGCCGTAATAAGCGATGCTTCGACCACGGTTGTGTTTTTCTGCTGTGGCTGTAATCCAGGTTTGAGTTCCAAAGTGAAGGATTTGGTCACCGATTCCAATGGTGACTCTTAAAATGAACCAGAACCATAGCGCCTGCCAGAATGGAAATAAGGCAAGAGACACAACAACCAGAGCCCCTCCAATCATAATCATTGGTTTATAACCAATACGTTGCAGAGGTCTTTCCATGAATGGAGAAGAAAGTAAAATACCTATGTAAAGCCCGGTAGCATGCAATCCATTGATAGAGGAAGAAATGCCGTTCTGTTCAAGGATGACAGCAATCAATGGAAGGAGCATCCCCTGGGAAAATCCTGATATGGTTACAAGACCTATCAAAATCCAGAATCGTGTTTGTTTGGATACCATAACTGACGGCCCCCTTTTTTCATACTTCCTTATCGTATAAGAAATCAATAGGAGGGGACAAGTTTTTCTTTCTCATAAGAAGGTTATTTCCTTACTGAAAACGGTTATTATAAAACTAAAGGCGCAGCATATTGTCAAAGGAGTGAATGTATGATGGACTTTTATTTAAAGGAAAACGGTGTACGCACGTCATTTGAGTACGGTCAAATGAACATTTCAGGTGATGAGACGTTCGGTTTCCGCCCATATCAGCTTATGGTTGCATCGATTGCGGGTTGCAGCATTGGAGTTTTCAGGAAGATTTTAGATAAACAACGCACGGATTATGAAGATATTAAAGTGACGGCTGAGGTAGAGAGAAATCCTGATGAGGCCAATCGTATTGAAAAGATCTATCTTCATTATGTTATTAAAGGGTATCACTTGAACCAGGACAAGTTGTTAAAGAATCTGGAGATCTCCCAGAAAAATTGTTCTATGGTTCAATCGGTTCAAAATAGTATAGAAGTTGAAGAAACGCTTGAGTGCATTCAATTAAGCAAGTAAAATGAAAGAGCCTTATCCTGAATTTGGATAAGCGCTCTTTTTTTTGTGCTTTATTCTATTGCGTATAAGCTCCCGTTTGTGGAAGACTCAGTTTCGAGACTTTTGTTGAGTGGATGGGGCTGCGGGGAATAGCTCGCTTTCCGCGGGAGCGCGGTGAGCCTCCTCGGACTGCGTCCTGTGGGGTCTCACTAAGCACTCTTTTCCCGCAGGAGTCTCGCCATTCCCCTTCGCCCCTTCGCCCCTTTGCCATATAAGTATCTCGAAACCACTACTTAAAAAATCAGCTCGTATGGTTATGGGAAGTGGATGATCTAAACTCTACCCAATGGACGTTTAGAAAACGTAAATACTTGATACAAAGCCCTTTACGTTTGCCTAGGTGGGAAGGATGAGATCCTTACTTATAAGTGCAGGGGTTCTATAATCCACCTATCAAAATCATAAAAGCTGCCCTTTTAGTGTTGGTTTCGAGAATCTATTCCATGGCAAAGGGTCGGAGGGAAACGGTGAGACTCCTATGGGAAGTGTGGGACAGGTGAGACCCCGGAAGGCGTAGCCTGAGGAGGCTCACCGCCCGCCCCATGGAAAGCGAACCTTTTCCCGGAGCTCCTAGAACCACACAAAAGCCTCGAAACTGAGTCTTCAAGAAACCTGCCATATAGTGAA